>JALZAL010000342.1 GCA_030948325.1 Candidatus Dormiibacterota bacterium | reverse complement strand
GCGCCTGTCGGCGCCGGCCACCTGCTAAGTCCGGCTTACATCGATACGATCGGGCGGACCTCCATGGCGCCCACGTGGGCCACCGGGCACTTCGCCGCATACTCGACGGCCTCGTCGAGATCCTTGGCCTCGATCACGTAGAAGCCGACCAGCTGGTCGCCGCCGTGAACGAAGGCCCCCGGGGTCGCCTGGGTGGAGCCGTTCCGGACGCGAACAGTCTTGGAGGTCGTGGACGGCTGCACAGGGTCGCCCGCCTTGAACATGCCCTTGCTGTTGATCTCTTCGAAGTATTTGTTGAACGCGTCATTCTGCGCGTCGAACTGGGGGCTCCCGGGCGCCGGCATCTTGGATTCGTCGGCATAGAGAAGGTAGAGGTATTTCACGTTGACTCCCTTTTGCAAAGCCACCTGGGTGGCGTGATCTGGTTTTAAGAGCTAGACGGGCTTCGCCTGGGCGAGCACCTGCTCTCGTGTCACACCCTCCATGTGGTGGACCTCCCTGGCGTGCTGCGTGACGCCGGCAACGAGCTTGTCCTCGTCATCGGTTTCCAGCACCCAACCGCACTCACACTCGACTCGCCTCTTCATGGCATCTCCTTGGTTCGCGAACGGGCCCGACGCTTAGCATCTTGGCCGGTGGTCTTTGGGGAATCTTTGGAGGCTGATTGTTAAGGATCTACCTTTCCGGGGAGGTACAGGCGGAGCGTGATGGGCGACTCCTGCGCGAATCGATGCTGGGCGGGCCGCAGGGTCGGTTCGTGCTTGCCTTCCTGGTCAGCGAGAGACAGCGGGCGGTGACGCAGTCGGAGCTGGCCGAGGCGCTGTGGCCCGAGTCCCTTCCGGCCTCGTGGGCGCTCGCGCTGAGCGCCATCATCAGCCGGCTGCGATCTCGGCTCGCGACTCTCGGATTGGTTCGCTCGCACATCATCGGCAACGCATTCGGGTGCTACCAGTTCTCCGCACCGACCGATACGTGGGTTGACATCGAGGCGGCGCTTGCCGGCGTCGACGCTGCCGAAGGCGCAATCGCGGCCGGCAACCCTCAGGCGGCTTACGGTCCGTCATTGATCGCGACCACGATCCTTCGGCGGCCTCTCCTGCCCGGAGACGACGGTCCATGGGCAGAGGGTCGTCGGGTTCGGCTGGCCGCCGCCCTGGTGAGGGCACTCGACTCCCGGGTCGAAGCGCTGGCCGCGAACGGTGAGGTCGAGCTCGCCCTGACGCACGCCAAGGAGGCTGTGCGAATGGAGCCGTACCGCGAATCGGGATACCGGCGCTTGATGCGCATGCAGGTCAGGAACGGCGATCGGGGCGAGGCCATCCGCTCATACATGGAGTGCCGGCGCCTGCTGGAGCTGGAGCTGGGAGTCGCCCCGGCCGCGGAGACGGAGTCCCTGTATCGGGAGATAGCGAACCCGGGCATGTAACAAACCGGCTAGTTGGCGCGTAGAACCGGTTACGGAGACAGCAAGCGTGGACTGGCAGTTCGCAGATCGACTTCGGCGCGCAAGGGCCGGTGATGGCCCCGCGTTTGCCGAGCTGCTGGCGCCCGTCCTCGACCCAGGTTTCCGACTTGCCATGACGATGCTGAAAGACCGGTCCGCCGCGGAGGACGCCGTCCAGGAGGCGGCGTTGAAGAGCTGGCGCAAGCTCGACCGCTTCCGATCGGATGCCGACCTTCGGCCGTGGTTCCTGGGGATCGTCGCGAACGAATGCCGGACAGCCCGCCGCTCCCGGTGGTGGCAGGTGATCCGCTCAGATGATGCTGATGTGTTTGGGCAGTCGGTCGCGCCGGAAGGAGGGTGGGCCGACCGCATCGACCTCGGCGCGGCGCTTGATCGGCTACCCAAGCAGCACCTGCTCGCACTGACTCTTTACTACCAGCTCGATCTGCCGATCGACGAGGTGGCGAGCGTCCTTGGTTGCTCAGCCGGCGCTGCCAGGCAGCGCATTCACCGGGCTCTTGCAGCACTGCGTCCCGGCATGGCCATGGAGGTTGATTCGTGACACCCGAAGAACGTGATCTGCGCCAGGCTCTGAACGCCCGCAGCGGAGAGGCTTCGCCGGAGTTTCGCGCGCGGCTGTCGGCCACTCTGGCTGAGGGCCGGCCGGCGTCCCACCTGTTGCCGGCGCTCGCGCTGGCGGCGGCGGTGATCCTCACCGTCGGTACGGTCGGCGTCCTGCTGCTGTCGCGTCAGGCGCGAACCGTTCCGCCGACAGGCACCGCCAGCCACCCTCGAGTGAGTGCGACGCCGACGCCGTCACCGGCACCTTCGCCGACGCCGCCGTTCGTGGCCGGGGTCCTTGCCAAGCCGCCCGCCCCGATTGTGCTGCCGGCAAATGCGCAATTGAGCGCGCCGTCGAGCAACGTGGTGTGGGTGCTCGTCGTCGACAAATACCTGTACCGCTCCACCGATCGCGGCTCGACGTGGCAGCAGAGACCGGTGCCACCCACACGTGGAGGGATCGGGCTCTCACAACCGGAGGTTTCGTTCGTGAACGACAGCGAGGGGTGGCTGAAAACGGGTGGTGCGCCAGCTGCCCAAGTGGATCCATGCAGCATCGACCCAATCGCTGTGTGGCACACGACGGATGCGGGCGCGACCTGGCAGCTTCTTCCCTCGGCCGGCATAGGGGTTTCTTACTGCAAGGACCGACTTTCCTTTGTCGATTCCAATGGCGGGTTCCTGGCCGCTTGGGATCCTAACCACGCCCCGTTTATCTACCGCAGCACAAACGGTGGACTGACATGGACCGCATCCG
Source organism: Candidatus Dormiibacterota bacterium (assembly GCA_030948325.1). Next base: position 8,882 of record JALZAL010000342.1, on the reverse strand, counting down.
GACCGTTGCCGGACCCACCGGGTTTCAAGACGCAGCCGGGTGGTCTTGTTCTGAGGCCAGGACGTGTGCGCGCCTTCGGCACGATCCTCCTTGTCACAGCGTCCGCGCAGCAGTCGAACGCCCAGTACGTCTTCCGCTCGACTGACGGCGGCGCAACCTGGGCGTACGCGGCAACGTCCCCGAACCCGGACGGCACTGTTGCTTTGGTGACAGCCTCTCATTGGGTCCAGCTGATCGGTCCTGGACTGTCCATCGAGACGACCAACGCCGGCGCGAGCTGGCACACGTCTCGGTCGAACTACTCACAGGCGGCGCCGGTACCTGCGGACTTTGTTTTTGGCGACTCGCAGGTCGGCTACGCCACCGTGCGGGGAGGTATTTCGAGGACTATTGACGGAGGTCTCCACTGGACGAGCCTGCACACGCCGGGCACCTAGCTCGCTGCGGGAAGAGATAAAGACCTTAAGGCCGCTACCCCTCGTCTTTCGCGGCTTCTTCTTTGCCCCGCCGCGCTATCTCCTCGACCACGGTTGGGTCGGCGAGGGTCGTCGTGTCGCCGAGCGGCCGGTTCTCTGAGACGTCGCGTAGCAGCCTTCGCATGATCTTTCCCGAGCGCGTCTTCGGCAGCTCTGGGGTGAACACGATGTTGGCCGGGGCTGCGAACTTGCCGATGACAGTGCCGACGTGGTCGCGCAGCTCCTTCAACATCGCCGGAGAGCCCTCATGGCCGGCTTTGAGCGTGACGAAGGCGACGATCGCCTGTCCTGTCTGCTGGTCGTTTCGGCCCGCGACCGCCGCTTCGGCAACTGCCTTGTGGCTCACCAGAGCGCTCTCGATCTCGATCGTCGATATGCGGTGACCGGAAACATTCATCACGTCGTCGACGCGACCGAGAAGCCAGAAGTCGCCGTCCTCATCCACTCGTGCTCCGTCGCCGACGAAATAGATGTCCTTCCACCGCTTCCAGTAGGTCTCTTCGTATCTCTTGGGGTCGCCGTAGATCCCACGCAGCATCGCCGGCCATGGCTTGCGAATCACCAGGTAGCCACCGCCCCCCGGAGGGACCTCGTTGCCGGCGTTGTCGAAGACTGCGGCGTCGATGGTCGGGAATGGCTTGGTCGCCGACCCCGGCTTGAGCGTGGTGATGCCAGGCAGCGGGGTGATCAAGATCATCCCGGTCTCGGTTTGCCACCAGGTGTCGACGATCGGGGTTCGATTGCCGCCGATGTGCTCGCGGTACCACACCCACGCCTCGGGGTTGATGGGCTCGCCAACGCTGCCGAGCAGCCTCAGCGAGCTCAGGTCATGTTTGGCAGCGTATTCGGGACCCCACTTCATATGCGTCCGGATGGTGGTCGGGGCTGTGTAGAGGATGTCCGGCTTGTAGCGCTCGACGATCGTCCACCACCTGTCTTTGTCAGGGAAGTCGGGGGTGCCCTCGTAGATGATGCCGGTGGTCGCGTTCGCAAGCGGCCCGAAGACGATGTAGCTGTGGCCCGTGACCCAGCCGATGTCCGCCGCACACCAGTACACCGAGGTCGGCTTGATGTCGAAGACGTAGTGATGGGTGGTCGATGCTCCGACCAGGTAACCCGCGGTGGTGTGGATGATCCCCTTTGGCTTGGCAGTCGTCCCGCTTGTATATAGAAGGTAGAGGAGGTCCTCCGAGTCCATCGGCTCGCACACGCATGAGGCGGGATCGTCGCTGAGGCCCTGCATGACGTCGTCGGCCCACAGGTCGCGTCCCTCTTTCATGGTGATGTCGCCGCCGGTCCTCTTGACGACGAGGCATCTGGTGATCGACGGCGATGATTCCATGGCCGCATCGGCGTTTGCCTTGAGAGGCACGCGGTTGCCGCGGCGCCACCCTTCGTCCTGCGTCAGCAGGATTTCGCACTGCATGTCGTCGATGCGCCCCGACAGCGACTCGCCGCTGAACCCGCCGAACACAACAGTGAATGGCGCGCCGATGCGGGCGCACGCGAGCATCGCCACTGGGAGGTCGGGGATCATGCCCATGTAGATCGCGACATGCGTGCCTTTCTTGACGCCGACCTTCTTCAGGCCGTTTGCAAAGCGCACCACCTCTTTCTGCAGCCGGCCGAAAGAGATCTCGCGCCGCTCGCCTTCGGGCTCGCCTTCCCAAAAGTACGCGATCTTGTCTCCGAGACCACCTTCGACGTGGCGGTCGACGCAGTTGTAGCAAGCGTTCAGCTTGCCGCCCAGGTAGAACTTGGCGTAAGGCGGCTTCCATTCGTACAGGCTGTTCCACGGCTGGAACCAGGAGATCCTCTCGGCCTCTTTTGTCCAGAACTCGTCGAAGCCGAGGTTGTAGATGCCTGGCTGCGCGTTCGCCTGCTTGCTGAACTCAGGCGACGGCTCGTAGCGCCGCTCCTCAACCTGCATCGTCTCGATCGCATGGTCTTCGCGGGCGGTCATGCCGCTAAACATCCCACCGCCCGGTAAGCCGTGTCAAACCCCCGGCGTCGACTTGGGGCACGCCAAGACCCAAAGGCCGGTTTGATGCGTTGAACGTAGCGGACAGTCCCGTGGCAGGACGACTTTGTGCTGTCGCGTCCAGTCAGTCAGATAAATACCGTTTCAGGAGACAACGCCTATGCAACCCGGCGTCGTCAGTTTGAGGGGAGCGGTCACTGGTCACTGGGAAGACGACCTGCGGGCAGTCCGCCAGGACGGCTACGACACAGGCGACGGAAAGGAGGCACTCGCCTTCATCCAGCGCTTCTACCTGCTCATCTCCCACCTTCGCGCACCGATTCAGCGCGCCTGGGGCCCAGGTGGCCTGGTGCACGTGGCCGACAGCCCGGACGTTGCCGGCCCCGGTCAGCGGGTCTCGCAGACGCGCATCAAGCTCAGGAACTACGGCGAGCTGGTGGCGGCGGAGGCGTTCACGTATTCCGATGGGACGGCCAAGCCCAACCCGGCTGTCGGCCTCGATCGCGAGATAAAAGTTGCGGGAGTCGGTGGCTTGGCCTTCGTTCAGGACCTTTATCGAACCCTGGTGGCCTTTCTTGACGTGGCCCTCGGTGTCGATTTGCAGCTCTCCGGTTCGCAGTGGCTCTATGAACAGGTGGCAGCGTGCTACTTCCTGACAAACGGCAAATTTCCGACCGTGGGCGAGGTCTACCAGCGAGCGACTCGGGAGTTCGCGGTGGACGACAGCTTCGAAAAGGTGATCGCCGTGCTCGCGCCGGGCGAAGGTTCGAGCGGCGACTCTGAGGTGAGACTGAGCATCGAGCAGATGAACCGCTGCCGAGAGACGCAGGCCGACCTCGACACGTTCGTGCAAGCGATCCGGCTTGCAGTGAATGCCGATCAGTCCGTCGAAAGGGTGACCAGCGAGGATGCGGCGCGCGAGCTGAAGCTCGACCATCGCGCGACGACCAAGCTCGGCCGGCTCCTCAGCGTCGCACCCGACATCTGTCGAGACGGCGAGGTCGCCGCCGGCTTCTCCAGGTGGAGCTTCCTTCCCTCCTACAACGTCCACTTCTTCAGGCGTGTGAAGACGATCGACGATTACCTCGGCGTGGTCGGCAACCTGAATCCAAAGAACGGCGCAGCCGACGTGGCGCTTACGGCTCCCAGCACGAATGGAGGCGCGTCGGATGTCTTGCCGGACGGCGTCGTCACCTTTCTCATGACCGACGTGGTGGAGTCGACGCCGATGTGGCTACAGAGCCGAGCCCAGATGTACGCCGCGATGAGGCGTCACGATCAGCTCCTCACGGCGGCCATCGAAGGCGCTGGCGGCATCGTCCTCAAGGAGCGCGGGGAGGGGGACAGCTTCTTCGCCGTGTTCCTCCGGGCGACCGACGCGGTGGCGGCGGCCCTCGCGGGACAAAAAGCTCTCATGTCGGAACCATGGACGGACAAGATCCCGATCAACGTGCGCATGGCCGTGCTGACGGGCGAGGCGGATGCGCAGGATCGCGACTATAGGGCTCCCGCCGTCAACCGCTGCGCGAAGCTGCGCCGCCGTGCAGTCGGCAACCAGATCCTGGTCTCCGAGACGACCTACTCGATCGTGGCCGACCTCCTGCGGGATGACGTCACCCTTGTCAGCGTTGGCAAGCGCCGGCTTGAGGGCCACGACCGCATGGAAAACGTGTACGTGGTCCAGCACCCTGAGATCGCCCTCGAGGTATCGGTCGCCCTAGACGACGCCTGACGAGGCCTCTGTCCCAAACTTGTCGAGTGTTCGCCAGCTCGAATTACCCACCCGACCAAGAGGCCGCGGATAGATTCGTCGCGGAGATGCGGCATGGGACCCTGATCGCTTGTCCACCTGATGGACACCCGCAGGTCAGCATCCTGCCATTCGTCAGAACCGACGACGTGATCGAGCTGCATTGCGTACAGGCGGATCCCACGCTGGATGCCGTGCGTGCCAATCGTCACGTTACATTCTTCGTCTCGGACTACCTCGCCTGGTCGCCCCACCACTGGGTCGACGAGCGCGATGCGGGACGTGCAACTCTTCATTTCCGAGCGGTGGCTTTCGAATGTGATGCCGAGGACATTTCAACCGATCCCGATGACGTCGCCGGCGCGTTGCGCCGGCTCTTGCTCTTGTACGAGCCAGGTGCGTCCTATGAGCCTGTCCAGATGGGCGAGTTTTACGGCTCTCGGCTCCAGCGGCTCGCAACTATGCGACTTCGGATTCTGCGCAGCCACATCAAATTCAAGACCGGGCCTGCGGGCAGCACGGTCACGAAGCAGAAGGTTGCCGACCGGCTTCGCGAGAGTGGCGGGGCCGGCGACCGCCGCGCCGCGGACGTGATCGAGGCCTCTCTCGAGGGAAGACGCCGGCCGTGATCTTGGAAGCATTCGCGGCCTGGGAAAGTTGAAGAGGGGCCGATGAATCGATTGATCGACCGGTATGCGGTGGTGTTCGTCGCGGTGGCTGCGACGTTGTGGGCCTCCGACGCTTACTTCCGAAACCAGCTCGTCCAGCACCTGAGCGCGACGGAGATCGTCGTCGCTGAGGACGCGCTGATCACGCTCTTCCTGCTTCCGGTGCTGGTTCGCAGCCGTCACGAGCTGCGCGCGCTGGGGGCTCGCGGATGGTTGGCGGTCGCCATCATCGCTGCGGGTGCGCAGGCCCTGGCGACCATCCTGTTCACGGCCTCGTTCTCGATCGCCGCGCAGCACCAGGTGTTCGCGGAGACGTTTGTGCTCCAGCAGGTCCAGCCTTTGATGGCGATCGTCCTGGCCTGGATCGTCCTCGGCGAGCGGCGCCGGCCGTGGTTCTGGCCTGCGGCAGCGGTCGCGATCGTCGCCGTCTACATGGTCGTGTTCGCGAGCGATCCGCTGTCGCCTGTCTCTGCGCTGCAGAACGGACGCCTCGAGGTCGGGCTGCTCGCCCTAGGAGCCGCGGCGCTCTGGGCCAGTGGCACCGTGCTCGGCCGCTTCGCGCTTGGCTCGATCTCCTTCTGGAGCGTTACGGCTTTGCGCTTCACGCTGGCCTTGCCGGTGTTGATACTCGTGGTGCTTTTCCAGGAAGGGTTCGGTGGCTTCGGGCACTATCGCTTCAGCGACTTCGTGCCCAACCTCCTCGCGATCGCCATAGTTCCCGGCCTTCTCGCCCTGCTGCTTTACTACCGCGCCCTGTCGAAGACGCCGGCCTCGCTCGCCACGATTGCCGAGATGGCCTATCCGGTGGCCGCGACGCTCATAGCTTCGGCGCCGCCTCCGTGGGGCTTCAACCAGCCGATCTACCCCGTCCAGCTGGTTGGGACTGCGCTTCTGCTGGGCGTCATTGTCTTCCTCAACTGGACCAGGGAGAAGGCGCCGCCGGTGGTGGTGCGATCGCTCTCGGTGGCCGACACAAGCTCCGCGAGAAAAGTCAAGGCTGCCAGTTAAGGCCGGGCCTAGGACGGGCGCGCAAGCGTCGCGTTCATCGCGTCAGCCTCGTCGGGTTCGATGAGCCGGCCCAGGTTGCGGGTCGAGGCTTCGAAGGAAGACGGCGTGCAGGAGATCAGTGTGACCCGGTCCGCCTTCGGAACGCGGCCGCCGACCTGCGCCAGCTGAGCCAGATGCCCGCGACCATCACGACGAGATAGATGGCAAGGGCCGCCGCAAAGAGCGTGGGTCCGAGCTTGCCTGACCCCACGGCGGCGCCCAGCGGCGCCCAGTCGACGGTGGCAGCGGCGTTGAGCAGTGCGATCAGTCCGGCAACAAACGCCACCAGTGCGAGGATCCAGACTTTTTCCGACCTCGACATCTGGCCCAGGTCGAAGCGTCGCTGACGGGGCGAGACCGTGATCCTTCCGAGGCGAGTAATCAGCACGATCCAGATCACCAGCATCACCAGGCCGATTCCGAGGGCTATCCATGGATAAGCAGTCTTGTCGATCGGCGAGAGATCGGCTGATCCCGCCCAGGCCGCCATCGGAAGCGCCCACATCAAGCTGGTGATCGCTGCGAAACCGGTTCGCCCGTATCGATCTACCAAGCGGTTCATGGCTGCTTCGGATACCTCCTATCGAGATATTGCTCGAACGTGATGGTGCCATCCCTGTGCTCTGGGCACAGCAGCCTGCCCTCGGCCCACTGGCGGCTGAACTTCAGAGGGAGCCTCAAATTGACCAGGCGCCTGTCCATTCCACGTGCGTTGAGCCATGAGATCGCGATGCTCTTGAAATCCCTGATTTCGGGACCGCCGAAGTCAGGCAACATCCCGGCGGGTTCGCCGCCGACCACGTCGATCAGGCGCGAGGCGACGTCGTGAACGTCGACCGGTTGGAACTGCCACTCGTACGGCACCATCGCCACGCCCGGCACCGTGGTGAGAGCCCGCAGGAACGTCTCCATCAACGTGTGGAACTGGGTCGAGCGCAGGATCGTCCAGGGCACGATGCCTTCTCGCATCACCGCCTCGGCCGCCACCTTGGACTTGTAGTAGAGATAAGGAACGTCGTCAATGCCGACGATCGAGACGTAGACGGCGTGGCGGACCCCCGCCTCGCGCGCCATGGCGAGCAGTCGGCGGGTTCCGACGACGTCGGTCGCGTGCAATTTCGACCATTGGGTTGTCGCCGAGCCGGCATGGATGATGGCATCGATTCCCATCACAGCCTTCTCGAGCCCGGCGCCGGAGGCCAGGTCGCCCTGGACCCAACCGTCTCCTGTTCCTGCCTTTCGACTCAGTGCGCGAACACGGTGTCCGCGGTCGAGCAACTGCTTGACCAGGTCTCGCCCGAGGGCGCCCGTTGCACCGGTGACCAGGATGTTCACGTCAGACAGGTCAATCGTGCGTGAAACGACGGATTTGCCGGCGATCTCGTAGACTGTGTACCTTGGCCGGCTCCTGCCGGCCCGCTCGCTCGGGTCCTCTCTCGCCGTCCTAGTAACGGTGTCCTGATCGTCGCGGCAAATACGACCTTGGAGAGGATCAGGAGTTACGTTGTCATCATTCGCTGACGCGGGCGTGGGCCCGCATACCCTCGCGGCTTGGGCCGCACTCGGACTCGACGAGCCCGTGCAAGTCCAGGCTGAAGCGATTCCAGCCCTTATGCAGGGGCGCGACGTCGTCATCGAAGCGCCGACTGGATCGGGCAAAACGCTTGCCTTCCTCATCCCGATGATCGAGCGGCTGCCGCGGCGTGGCGCCGGCCCGAAGGCCCTGATCGTCACCCCCACACGGGAACTCGCGCTCCAGGTGGAGAAGGTGCTGAAGTCGATACGCACCGACCTTCGCTCGTGCGTCCTTTACGGCGGCGTCGGATATGCGACGCAGCGGCTGGCGTTGAAGGCAGGTGTCGACGTCGTGGTGGGAACGCCGGGCCGGATCCTCGACCTGGTCGGACAGGGCAAGGTGTCGCTGTCGCGCGTCGAGTACCTCGTGCTCGATGAGGCAGATGAGATGCTCGATGCCGGTTTCGCGCCTTCAGTCGAGAAGCTGTTGGGGCTCACCTATGAGCCGCAGACTGTGCTCGCCTCGGCAACTATGCCGAGCTGGGTTTCCAACATGGCGGAAAAGCACACGCACGACGCGGTGCAGGTGAGGCTCAAGACGGAAGGTGGTCCTACGCTCGAGCACGGCATGCTTCGGGTAGCGCGCGAGCACAAGCTTCAGACGCTCAGCAAGCTCCTCCACCGGCACGGCGGGTCGGCGATCATCTTCGGTCGCACCAAGCACGGAGTGAAGAAGCTCAACCACAACCTGCGGCAGCTCGGACACAACACGGTCGAGCTTCAGGGAGACCTGTCACAGGCGATTCGAGACAGGGCGATGGCCTCGTTCCGCGAGGGGCGCAGCCAGATCCTGGTCGCCACCAACGTGGCCGCGCGCGGCATCGACGTGGATCACGTCGGGCTGGTCGTCAACTTCGAGCTGCCCGATTCGGCCCAATGGCTAACCCACAGAGTTGGCCGAACGGCCCGCATGGGGGAGGCCGGGCGTGCCCTCACTTTCGTCACGCCCGAAGATGAGCCGGCGTGGGTCAAGCTCAGCCGCCAGGGCGCACCTGACATCCGCGAGCTCGACACGAACCGCCTCCTCGAGGAAGGGAGCTGGCATTATCGCGAGCGGAGGCCGATGCAGTCTGCACATCGGTCGGCGCAGCCTGTTGTCGTGAACCACAGCCGCCGGAGGCGTTGGCCCGCGCGAACCCGCCCGTAGTTCGTATTCGATAGGGATGCGCTTGCCTCATCGAGGTGCCAGAAGCCAATCCGGCGTCGAGGCGGGCGCCTCGAAGGTGGGGGGTATCATCTTCTCCTTCCTGGTCGTGGGCCCGTGGCGCAGTTGGGAGCGCGTCTGACTGGCAGTCAGAAGGTCAGGGGTTCGAATCCCCTCGGGTCCACCAAATGTCACTGCTCCGTACAAGGCCGCTGGCGGCCTGGGCGAGGCAGCCGTAGGC
>JALZAL010000074.1 GCA_030948325.1 Candidatus Dormiibacterota bacterium | reverse complement strand
CCTCCGTGTCCTGAAGCGCGCTCGTCACCTCCACTGCCTGCGTGTCCGACAGCTTTGCCAGCTCCGCCGAAATCCGACGCAGCGGGTGGTCCGACAGGTACAGGCCCAGAAGCTCCTTCTCCAGGCGCAGCTTCTCCTCCCCCGCCATCGGCGCGACGTCGATCAGCAGGCCGTAGTCCTCGGCCGGCGAATCCGGCGAGCCCACCATGTCGAGCAGCGACGTCTGGCCCGACTCGCGGTCTCGTCGCGCTCTCTCGGCCCGCGACACAGCGTGATCCAGCGTTGCGATCAGCCGGTTGCGCTCTCCCAACGAATCGCATGCACCCGATTGCACAAGCGATTCGAGCACACGGCGGTTGACGTCCTGGATCGCCGTCGTCCTCTCGCACAGGTCCTCGAGCGACTTGAACTGGCCATCCGACTCCCGCAGCTCGACTATCGACTCGACCGCGTGCTGGCCCACGTTCTTGATTGCCGCCAGCCCAAACAGAATGCGTCCCTCGACCATCGAAAAGTCCGCGCGGGAAGCGTTGACGTCCGGCGGCAGTACTTCGATGCCCCTGTTGCGGCAATCGACGATGGCGGTCGCAACCCTGTCCGCGTTGCCCTCCATGTGGATCAGCAGCGAGGTCATGTACTCGAGCGTGTAATTGGCCTTTAGGTAAGCGGTTTGGTAGGCGATCACCCCATACGCCGCGGAGTGCGCCCGGTTGAAGCCGTACTCCGCGAACTTGGCGATGCCGTCGTACAGGGAATCGGCGGTCGCCTGTGGGATGTCGCGCTCCAACGCCCCCGCGATGAACTTCGTGCGCATTTTGGCCATCTTGGGCTTGTCCTTCTTGCCCATCGCGGCCCGCAGGATGTCCGCCTCGCTCATCGTGAAGCCGGCCAGCTCGCGCGCGGCCATCATCACCTGCTCCTGGTAGATCATCACCCCGTACGTCTCACGGAGGATCGGCTCCAGCCGCTCGTGCATGTACTCGATCGGCTCGCGCCCCTGTTTGCGCGCGATGAAGGCGGGGATGTTGACCATCGGGCCCGGGCGGAACAGCGCGACTGCGGCCGAGACATCGGAGAAGGCCGCCGGGCGCATGTCCATGAGCATCCGCCGCATGCCCGCACCTTCAAGCTGGAACACTCCATGCGTATCGCCGCTCGCCAGCAGCTCGTAGGTCTTGGCGTCGTCGAACGGTATCTGCTCGATGTCGATTTCGAGACCACGATGCTCGCGCAGTAGGCCCAGGCACGTGGCGATGATGTCGAGGTTCTGCAGCCCCAAGAAGTCGATCTTCAGAAGGCCGATGTCGCCGACCGCCTTCATGTCGTACTGGGTCATCACCGATTCTCGCCCCGGCCCGAACTGCAGCGGCGTGTATTCCACCAGCGGCTGCGGCGCGATCACTACGCCCGCTGCGTGGGTGCTCACGTTGCGCGAAACGCCTTCGAGCGCCCGCGCGACGTCGATGAGGCGCTTCTGCTCGTCGCTCTCCTCGTATGCCTGCCGAAATTCGGGGACCTCCTTCAGTGCGTCGTCGAGGCTCTTTGAGCGCCCCTGCCACACCGGCACGAGCTTGGCCAGCCGGTCGGTGTCCCGAAGCGGCACTTCCAGCACCCGACCCACATCGCGGATCGCCGCCTTCGAGGCCATGGTCGTGAACGTGATGATCTGGGCCACCCGGTCGACCCCGTACTTCTTGGAAACGTAGTTGATGACCTTCTCGCGCCCCTCCACCGAGAAGTCGCAGTCGATGTCAGGCATCGACACGCGGTCGATGTTGAGGAAGCGCTCGAAGATCAGCCCGTGCTTGATCGGGTCCAGGTTGGTGATCCCAAGGCAGTAGGAGACCAGGCTGCCCGCGGCGCTGCCCCGGCCCGGGCCGACCACGATCCCCTGCTGGCGCGCGAACTTGTAGAAGTCCCACACGATCAGGAAGTAGGACGCGTAGCCCGTCTGGCTGATCACCGACAGCTCGTTATCCGCGCGCTCCTTGATCGCTACACTCGGCTGTTCAAAACGCCAGCGCAAGCCGTCCTCAACCAGCTTCCTCAGATATTGGTCGGGGCTCAGGCCGTCAGGGACGTCGAACGGAGGCAGCAGCGTTGCGCCCAACTGGAGCTTCAGATCGACCATGTCTGCCACATCGAGAGTGCTGGCCAAGGCATCAGGGAGGTCGGCGAAGGTAGTCCGCATCTCCTCCGGGGTCTTCAGGTAGTTCTCCTGCGAGGAGAAGCGCCATCGGTTCGGGTCATTGAATCGGGCGCCCGTCTGCAGGCAAAGCAGCACGTCATGCGATTCGGAGTCATCGCGATGGACGTAGTGCAGGTCGTTGGTGGCACACAGCCGCAGGCCGAATTCCTTGCCGAAGCCCGCCAGGGCCTCGTTGACCTTGTCCTGCCGATCGATGCCATGGCGCTGGACCTCGAGCAGGAAGCGGTCTACGCCGAAGATGTCGCGGTAGGCCGCCACCGACTCGCGCGCGCCGTCGATATCACCGTCAGTGATCCGGCTCGCCGCTTCGCCCTGGAGGCAGCCCGAGAGGGCGATGATGCCCTTCGAGTGCGCGGCCAGGACCTCCTTGTCGATACGAGGCTTGTAGTACATGCCCTCCATCTGGCCGAGGGTGCAGAGCTTCATCAGGTTGACGTAGCCTTCATGGTTCGCCGCCAGCAGGGTCAGGTGGTTCGGATCCCGATCGACCCTGCCCTCCCGCAGCAGCCTGGAGCGCGGGGCGACGTACACCTCGCAGCCGACGATCGGCTTGATGCCCGCGTCCCGGCAGGCCTTGTAGAAATGGATGGCGCCGTACATCACGCCGTGGTCGGTGACGGCGAGGGCCGGCATCTCGAGCTCGGTCGCGCGCGCGACCAGGGCCGGGATGCGGCTTGCCCCATCGAGCAGCGAGTACTCGGTGTGGTTGTGCAGGTGAACGAACGTTTCAGGGGCGTGCGGCATTCTTTTGGCTGGGTGTGGCGGACCCCGCGGATAGTCTACTTGGCCCCGGGCC
>JALZAL010000317.1 GCA_030948325.1 Candidatus Dormiibacterota bacterium | reverse complement strand
GGATAGGTCTGCAGCCGCCAAACTCGGGATACTGGCGGTACGTCGGGATACCCCGAGGTGCCGCTGGGATGGCCGAGGTACGTCAGGCGGGATACTGGCGGTACGTTTGGTGGGATAGGCGCGGTGTCAAACCGGGATACGGTGGGCGCCCGTTTGTATTCCATGGCCGCGGTGTAGACGTTGTTAGAGTTCTCTTTAGAACGTCTCTCTAGAACGCTCCCCGGGAAGCTGTGGACAACTCCGCGCGGACTTGACCACAGCACTACGACCTTTCCTTTAAGAAAGACCGACGAATCTCAATCACCGTCGACTCGCCCATCACGCAAACGTGTGGCGAGAGCGGCATGTCAGTTGCTCTCAACGAAAGACGGCTATGTGGCGGTATGGCTGTAAGGCGAGAAGGCACGACAGATCGCTAGACGTGGCCGATCTGGGCGTAGTAGCTGTCGATAGCGCGCCGCATTATCTCGGATGCCTCGACGCCGAACAGCAGCCGGCACTGGCGGAGGATTTCTACTTGTTGCGGCCAAAGACGCAGCGACGCATGGGGCATCCCCAGCTCCGACTTACCTGGGTTGTCGATTGGGCTGGTGGTGAGCTGCGTCAGGTCTTGGTCGAGGCCGGTAATCTCGATGTAGGCCTGCAGCGCAAGGCGCATGGTCTCGTCGAGCGCGAGCTTCTGTCGCACCGCTAGGCGCCGGAGCTTGTCGTCTTGCGCCTTGCCCAGCACGTAAGTGCTTTTCACGTAGACCGCTGCCTGGCTTCGATCGAGGTCCGGCTCGTCGGCAGTCGCAAGCGCTGCGATAGCCGGTTTAGTCGACGGCGCGCGGCGCCGACTGGCAGGCTTGGTGGCGTTCGCAGGAGCCGCCTTCGGTACTGGTGAGACCGCGCGGTCCTCTCCCCCACTCCGGGGCGCCGCCGGCGTTATCGCGAACAAACTTGCCTTGCCTTCGGCAGGGACCAGAGTGTCGACGGCGCTGTTCAACTCTTTTTCAAGCTGCTGCTGTACTGAGGACACGGGATCTCACCTCCTTGGAGAGCTGCTCATACAGGTCGGCGAGGCGCTTCTGAGATGAGGAGGCTCCAGGTTCCTGGGCCAACTTCTGAAGGCAGCGTCCCGTGATGCTTGCCCGAGAGACGACCACCGACTTCGGAATGACCGTGTCGAGGACGGCAAAGTCCGGATAGCGGTCACCTCGGATGATCCGCTGAATTTCGTGGTTGTCTGTCAGCCGTGTCTCGTATGCGTTGATCAGCACGCCCACGACTTGCAGTTCCGGGTTGAGGCCCTTGCGAATCTCGCCGATGGTTTGAACCAGCAGCGTGAGGCCGGCGTAGGACAAGAAGTCGGCCGCGACCGGGATGAGCACCCCATCAGCGGCTGCCAAAGCGCTGACGAATAGCGGACCGAGAGAAGGCGGGCAGTCCAGAATCACCCAGTCGTAAAGGTCCGAGACAGCTCGCAGCTTTTCCTTGAGGATGAACTGCCAGACGCGGTTTTGGACCTGGCCCAGCTGACGCTCCGCGGCTAAAAGATCCTCGGAGCCGAGCAGAAGGTCGAAGCCGTCAGGGCCGGGCTGGATCAGTGGGGGCAGTGCATCGTCGTTCCCGGCGATGAGGCCGTGATACAGGTTGGCCTTAGCGTTTGGCGTGACGTGGTAGTAAGCGGCGACGCTGTGCTGAGGGTCGAGGTCGACCAGAAGAACCTTCTCCCCCACTTCCGCCAGCGCGCCGGCGAGGTTGATGGCGGTGGTGGTTTTGCCCTGGCCGCCCTTCTGATTGGCGCATGCGAGGCAGTACACGCTGATTCCTCCTTGGCTGTGACGTTGAGTTGATCTGTTGCTGAGTGTGCGTTCGTGCGGAAGGATACCCGAAAGGCCGGAAGTCCGCCAAGAGGGCAGCCGACCAGGAGGGAATTACGGAGAGCGGGCAGGCAGGAGACCAGGCGGACGAGAGGCCGGGGCAGCGGAACGGCAGGCGGACAGGAGGGACGCAGGTAGAGCTGTGAGGCAAGAGGGCGGCAGGGCCGCAAGGCGGGCCGGAGGGCAGTAGGGCGAACACCGGCGACCCGGGCTGGGGGAGAGGGGAGAGGCTACTCCGGCGAGGCAGGCGCGTGAAGGCTTGAAGCACGAGCTGGTTGAGATACAGTCGGGCGGCTGTGGCTTGGGAAATTCGGTTCTACAACGACGGCCGTGGCGAGCCGTTTCGGGATTGGCTCGATGGCCTTACCGGTAAGGATTTGCCGAAGCGGCTGGCCGCGATAGCGGGTATCGAACGGGTCCTCGCCAGGCACGGGACGGACGTCTGCGAGACAGAGTGGGGGAGAAACCTGGGCAAAGGTCTGTATGAGTTCCGCATACGCCACGACGCAAAGACGATCCGGCAGATGTTCGGGAGCGCCGCGGCGGCGGGCGATAACGAAGTCTCCGTGCCGGCGAAGATTCTGCTGAGGATCTTCTTCACGACGGCCGAGATAATCCTGCTCCTGTGCGGCTACGACAAAGGAAAGGACCCTAAGGAGCGCCGGCAGCAGAGCGAGATCACCCAGGCCCGGCGGATGGTTGCCGACTATCGGCGTCGCTCGTGACCCAGAATATGAGAGCTTGACATTAATATGGGCGCTGCTCATAATATGAGCCATGCCCATTGGCAGTCGCTTTGAGGACTACGTTCGCGAGCTGGAGAAGAAGCTCGAACCCAAGGATCGGGAGGCGCTAGAGCGCCTTCGCGCGCATTACACGGTCGCGAGCCAGTTGATCGAGCTGCGCAAGGAAAAGGGCATTTCGCAGCAGCAGCTCGCTGAACTCTCGGGTGTTTACCAGAGCGAGATCAGCCGGATCGAGCGGGGTAGTGCCAATCCATCACAGGCGACGCTAGAGGCTATCGCCCGAGTGTTTGGGCGAACAGTTGGGTTTATGACGCCGGCTGCCTAATCGGGAAAGGAAGGCGCCCCGGCGGCGGAGTCTCGGGCTCGATCGTGTCGCGGTAGGTTGCGGCAGTCGTACGTCACACTGCCCTTTGATCTGGCACCATCTGGCTTGGCTGGACGCGTGCCAATGACAGCGTCAACCAATCAGCCAATGTCAAGCCACTAAGCCTGGCCGCCGGAGAAGAGAACCCACCGAATGCCGCAAGCGTCAGAATCCGAGTCCCGCACCCGGACAACCAGGGTCGATCCTCGCCTGACCGCGGCAGGCTGGAATCCCGGCCCGATATGCGAGCAGCCCCGGGCGCGCGAGCTCGCAGCTTCAGCTGTGCCGGAATTGCCTACAACTGCCGGGCCAGCCGATTACGCCCTTTGCGACGGCGGCAGCATTCGTGGTGTTGTCGAAGCCAAGAAGCTAACCCTGGGCCCGCAAGGCGTGCTCCCCCAGGCCGAGCGCTACTCGCGCGCGATTCTTCAGGAGCCCCGTTACCAAGGCGAGTTTGGCGTGCCTTTTCTTTACTCGACAAACGGTGAGGTCGTTTGGTTCCACGATGTTCGCCATCCCTTAAATCGATCCCGGACGATCTCTCGTTTTCACACACCGACCGCGGTTTCCGAAATGCTGACACGCGACACGGAGGCCGAGTTCGAACGACTCGACACAATCCCGGCCCATTCTCGGCTCCGTCCATATCAGTACGAAGCAAATGCCGCCATCGAGGCGGCAATACGCGAACGCAAACGAAAGCTTCTCGTGACGATGGCGACTGGAACTGGCAAGACCCTGACGCTCGTCAATGAGGCCTACAGACTTATGAAGTCTGGGGTGGCCCGACGTGTGTTGTTCCTCGTCGATCGTCGTGCACTCGCAGCACAGGCAGTGCAGGCGTTTTCCGCATTCGAAGCAGAGCCTGGGCTGAAGTTCGACAAGATCTACGAGCTTTACAGCCAGCGCTTTCACAGGGAGGATCTCGAAGACGCGGACTTCGACCCCAAGGTGCTACCTACGCAGTACCTAACTGAACCGAAGCTCGGTCAAGCGTTTGTGTATGTCTCGACCGTGCAGAGAATGGCCATCAATCTCTTTGGGAAGGGTGTCTTGTCCGGTTTCGACGGCGAGTCAGAAGACGATGCCGAGGCAATGAACATCCCGATTCATGCATTCGACCTCGTGATCGCAGACGAATGCCATCGCGGGTACTCCACCAAAGAGATCTCGGTGTGGAGAAACACTCTGGACCACTTCGATGCAGTCAAGGTGGGACTCACAGCAACGCCGGCGCAGCACACGACAAGCTACTTCGAGAACATCGTGTACCGGTACGAGTACGCACGCGCCATCGCCGAGGGATACCTCGTCGATTACGACGTTGTGAAGGTCAGCTCAGGCGTACGCATGAATGGCGTATTCCTCAAAGAGGGAGAAGAGGTCCAGGAGGTGGACACCAGGACGGGAACCAAACAACTCGATCTCATCGAGGATGAGCGGGTCTTTGAGTCAACCAAGATCGAGCGAGAAATCACTGCACCTGATTCCAACCGAAAGATCCTTGAGGAAGTGAGGAGATATGGGCTCGAGCATGAGGTGGAGTTCGGGAGGTTCCCGAAGGTCCTGATCTTTGCCGATAACGACATGCCGCATACGTCGCACGCGGATCAGCTTGTTGATCTGGCGCGAGATGTCTTTGGTCAAGGCGATAGCTTCGTCCAGAAGATCACAGGCCGCGTCGATCGACC
The DNA here is from genome assembly GCA_030948325.1 of Candidatus Dormiibacterota bacterium. The sequence continues at coordinate 3,151 of JALZAL010000317.1, read as the reverse complement.
CTTGCAGAGGATTCGAGAGTTCCGCAACCGACCTAATCCTAAAGTTGTTGTGACAGTCGATTTGTTAACGACCGGGATCGATATTCAGGACCTAGAGTTCATCGTGTTCCTGCGGCCCGTCAAGTCCCGCATATTGTTCGAGCAGATGCTCGGGCGAGGGACGCGGAAGAGCGACCGCTACCCCGACAAGTCGCACTTCGTCGTGTTCGATTGCTTCGACGGAACACTTCTTGCCTACTTCAAGGATGCGACCGCAATGACGGCGGAGCCGCCGGAATCCGATGGCAAGACGGTGGGGGAGATCATCAAGGAGATCTGGGATAACCGCGATCGCGACTACAACATTCGGCGCCTTGTTCGCCGGCTACGTCGTGTCGAAAAGGAGATGGCAGGCGAAGCGCGCGAACAGTTCGCGAAATATGTGCCTGACGGTGATGTCGGTCAATTCGCAGACCAGATCACGAATCTGCTGCACACGAGTTTCACGAGCATCATGCAAACGCTCCGGGACAAAGGCTTTCAGGATGTTCTAACAAACTACAAGCGAGGGCAACGCACATTCCTGGTGGCGCCAGGGGTCGAAGACACCGTGACGTCCGAGCGCCTCATCAAAGGCGCAGACGGAAAGGACTACAAGCCGGCAGATTACCTCTCTGCATTCTCAGCGTACGTACGCTCCAACCAGGAGCACATCGCAGCGCTTTCAATCCTGCTGTCTCGCCCGCAGGGCTGGGGAACTGACGCTCTCAGGCAACTCCATACTGCGCTTGCCCAATCGCCCGGCCATTTCACCGAGAAGAACCTTCAACTGGCGTACGTCTTGACCACTCATAAGGCGCTCGTTGACATCATCTCGATGGTGAAGCGAGGCGCCGAAGCAGCGGCGCCGCTCTACACCGCCGAGGAGCGCATTAATCACGCTCTGAGCGCCATTGCAGCCAAGCACTCCCTGACCAATGAACAGACCAAGTGGCTGGACCACATACGGCAGCATCTGGTCGCCAACCTCTCGATCGATCGCCAAGACTTCGAAGATATGCCGGTCCTGGCGAATCGAGGCGGCTGGGGCCGCGCCAACAAGGACTTCGATGGCAAACTCGCAGATCTACTGAACGACCTTAATCGAGAGGTGGCAGCGGCATGACAGACGTTGCGAATAAGCTCTGGGGCTTTTGCCACACCTTGCGGCATGACGGCATCGACTACGGCGATTACATCGAGCAGATCACGTATCTGCTCTTTCTCAAGATGGCAGACGAGAAGGATCTACAGCTGCCCAAAGGAACCGATTGGGTGCATTTGCGGCAGCACAGTGGCACCGACCTTTCAGATGCGTATATCGATGCACTGCGGACTCTCGGTAAACAGCCAGGAATCCTCGGTGACATATACAGCGGCGCTCAGTCGCGTTTCGCGAATCCGGTAAATCTCAAGAAGCTGATCAGCCTCATCGACGATACCGAATGGACTTCACTTGATGTCGATGTCAAGGCCGCTGCGTTCGAAGGCCTGTTGGAGAAAGCGGCATCAGAAGGGAAGAAGGGCGCCGGCCAATACTTCACGCCGCGTCTCTTGATTCAAGCAATCGTACGTTGCATGAAACCTGATCCTCGCGTAAGTAACGACTTCAAGATAGGCGATCCCGCGTGCGGAACGGGAGGCTTTCTCGTGTGCTCATATGAGTGGTTGTTGCAAGAAACCAAGGGCTCGCTGGATCGGGCGATAGCGAAGCGCATTCGCAATGCGACTTACTACGGCGATGATCTCGTCGCCCGCCCTCGCAGACTGGCCTTGATGAATCTCTATCTCCACCAGGTTGAGCCGCACATCGGCGGCAACGATTCCATCTACGATCCACCCGGTCCAGAACGCTTCGATGTTGTCCTGACCAATCCGCCGTTTGGAACTAGGGGCGCTAACCAGGCTCCGACGCGGGACGACTTCGTTGTCGAGACGAGCAACAAGCAGCTGAATTTCCTCCAGCACGTGATAACGATTCTCAAGCCTGGCGGTCGGGCCGCTGTCGTGGTTCCAGACAACGTCTTGTTTACTGAGCAATCAGGCGATGTGTTTAGGGTGCTCACAGAGGATTGCGACCTGCATACACTTCTGCGTTTGCCCCGTGGCACCTTTAGTCCTTATAGCCCTGGCACGAAGACGAACGTGATCTTCTTTACCAAGGGTCGGCCGACACCGAGCATCTGGATTTACGACGCGCGGGCAAATGTGCCCGGGATCACAAAGAAAGACCGACCACTCTCCTCACTTCATTTCGCTGAATTCGAGAGATGCTATGGGGTAGATCCGTTTGGTCGTGGAAAGCGGTCGACCTCGGTCTCGAAGCAAGGTCGATGGCGCGAGTTCGGTATTGAGGAGGTTCGGGGGCGCACCTATAACCTCGATGGCCTTAAGTGGTTGCGGGATGAAGAGTCGGACGACACAGATGAACTTGTGGAACCTGAGGCTCTTCTGGCCGAAGCTGCGAGCGAGCTGCAGGCGGCACTGGCTGACTTGGCCGCGTTGCGGACACTGGTCGGACCTCTCTTGGCAGGAGACCGGTGAACCGTAGTCGGGAGGACTGGGTACGAGCGAAACTCGGGGATGTGATTGCCCCTTCCAAAGAGAAAGTTGATCCCAGAAAGTTTCCAAATCAGCCATACGTGGGCCTTGAGCATGTAGAAGCGCATACCATGCGGGTTCTTAGCCACGGTCGCGGAGGTGACGTGGAGAGCACCAAGTCGACGTTCATGAAGGGCGACGTTCTCTACGGAAAGTTGCGGCCGTACCTGAACAAGGTCGCGCAACCGGACTTCGACGGCATCTGCTCTACGGACTTTCTGGTTTTCAGAGAGTCGAAACACTTGGAGCGCGACTACTTAGCTCAATACCTCAATCAGGTCTGGATCGTGGAGGCCGCTACGCAGGCATCTAGAGGGGTGCAGCTGCCGCGGATTAATTGGGAATTTCTCGCCAACCTTCCCGTCTCATTTCCGGCCGACAAGTCTGCGCAGCACGTCATTGCGGGTGTGCTGCGGAAGATCCGAGGCCGCCAATCGGACGCTCAGCAGCATCTTGTCGCGGCGAGGCGTGCCGTTGATGAATTCCGCAAATCGGTCCTCGTTGCCGCCTGCAGCGGCCGCTTGAGGAGCAG
>JALZAL010000312.1 GCA_030948325.1 Candidatus Dormiibacterota bacterium | reverse complement strand
CCTGGTTCCGGAATTGCGTGACACGGCTGTGACCTCCCCGGTGGACAGCGCCATCGCTATAAGCGCTCATTTCTGGGACAGGCAGGCCTGAGGGCCCCCGCCTGGTGAGCAGGCTCAAATTGCATTTGGGCGCGGCTCTCTTGGAGTGACGACCTGAAGGGCGTTCTGGACTGACGCAGACGCGCCTTCGTCGGGGCACGTCGGTCGATTGCAACCTGCCCCCCTGGAACCACCGATGGGTCCGTGGACCCTGGCCGGTAGGGCCTACCTGGCACCTCCGGCGCTTGCCGCCGGAACATACTGACCATATGCTCCTTTTCAGGTTCACAAGAAACTACTGGATATACAGCCTGGGATTCGGGCTCGCCTGGTGCGTTCTCTTGGCGATCGTCTCCATCCGTAGGCCGGATGCCCTCGACCCGTTGCTGCTCGTGTTCGGCGGCGTCGCTATCGGTTGGGCCTCCGGCACGATCGCGAGATACGTGTATCCGCCGCCGGCCCGCTGGCTCCGGGATCGGGGCCCGACCCGGGCTGCGTGAGCTCCTGCCCCATCGACTGACGATCGGCACCGGGCGCGGTCTGGTGCCCGAACCAGCGGCTGACACTGCGGAGCAGAACCTTGGCGAAGCCGCCGCGTCCGCGGCGTTCCACGATGAGCCGGCTGATCGTTGGGGGCCCGCGACCCAACGCGCGATCTCGGGCCGTGATGTGTTCCGGTTCGAAAATGACTCGAACGCGCGAACGCGCGGATGAGAGGTGGTCAGCCGGCGGCAGAGACCCGACCTACTGCCGGCCGACCGGATGGTCCTGGCCGTTTGCGGTTCAAAATCACGTCGAAGTCGCATCTGAGACCAGCCGGTGATGAAAGGCTCACGCTCCGGGCGAAGACGAAACCACTTTGAAGGCTGACGTGACGGCGTTGCGGCGGAGCATTTCTACCAATTGACGATTTAGTTTGGCCGTCATTTCAACTCGCCCTGCGCCGCCACAGCGCCGCTAGCGGTCGGTCTGCCTTTGAGGATCCATTCGAAGCCGACCGCGATTATGCCTCCCAGCACGGGACCTACGATATAGATCCACGTGGTGGTCAAGTCGCCGCGGACCAGGTCAGGAGCCAACGAACGCACCGGGTTCATAGATGCACCGCTGATCGGCGCTGCCCAGAGGCCCGCCAAAGCGATATAGCCGCCAACCGCTAGAGCAGCGTTAGAGCCGATATTACGGGCTCCCGAGGCGGTGCCAAGAATCGTGCTGACCAAACCGGTGGTCAATAGCACCTCCATGGCGAGCGCCTTGAAATCGCCCACGCCCGCGCCGGGCGTCGTGGCGCCAAGTAATCCCTGTGTGCCGAACATCGCTCGGAGAAAGGAAGCCGCGGCTACGCCTCCAACGATCTGCGCGACGAGATAGCCCGGCACCCGAGACCAGGGGAAATTGCGCCGCAGCGCGAACGCCAACGTAACTGCCGGATTCAAGTGGGCGCCGCTGACGGTGCCCATGAAATAGATGATCGCCATGACCATCATGCCTGGCGCGACGACCTTCATCCCCAGGGAGATCGCTCCGCCACTCTGGGCGCCGACGACATCGGCGCCGGCCGCGACAACGACGAGAAGGAACGTGCCCCAGGTTTCCGCGAAGAGGCGCCGCCACTCATGAGCCGATACTAAGAAATCAGGTGCGGCTGTTCGGTCCAGCATATGTTGCTGCAATGTCGATTCGGTTCGTGGAAGACGTGGGGTTTCCATGATGTCCCCCTCACTTAAGAGTTGGACGATCTCATTCCGGTCCGGCGATCTTGCAGGGAATCACGGCGTTCTCATCAAATGTGTAAACCGCGCATAGACGGTGATAGCCGTCGGCGATTATCACCTTGCCGTTTCTCTTGTCCCTGAACAGCAAGAGTGGCGATAGCTTTTCGTCCCGAATGATTTTTGCGCGATCGCTTTCGACGTGACTATTGCTCACCCCGAGCAGCGACAACATGGACGCTCTAAAAATGTCCTTTGCGGGAAATGCCGACATCTCCGCGCTTTCCAATTCCATCGCGGCATTCTCGGCCGCCTGTTGCCCTAAAACAAGACTCAGGTATGAGGCGGCGGCCGGATAATCTTGTTTCTGCGGTTTGCTCCGCCATTTGATGAGTTTGTTGTTCGCCACGGCAATTATGATAAAGGGAGGGCCACTAGCGGCCTCGTTGTCTGCACACACAGGTCGGCATCGATCGGTGACCACAGTTCGACCGCCTCTGTTGCACATGGAGGTGCGCGAGGCGCCGCTAACCGTGACGTCATCGACCCCTGATCTCCTGTGGGGGCACAAAACTCAATTAGTTAGCAGAGATCGGCGACTCTGTTCCGATGCTCGAACTGCTCGGCCTCCTCCCCACGCTGACCCGTCCGTGGGGTGGCAAAAGTCCAAATCCCCTTCAGGCGGCTCGTTCGTATGCGTGATGTAGACCGCTGAGGATCGGGCGAGGGCGAAACTTCGCCACTGAACGAGCGGACCCTGCTGAACGGAGTCTCTAGTCTCACCCAATGAACTGAAGAGCGGCACGGTGCACGAGTTCGGCGCCGCGATGGACATCGCCAGCGGGAGCCTGGACGTAATTCTGGTTCGATCATGGACAGGGCTGAGACTCCTCGACAACATGCCAAGGCTTCGAACGGGTGTAACCTCACATCGGTGGTTCTAACAAGTAGCGACGTAGCCCCCGAGGAACCGAAGACTGTCTGCTCTGTCGAGGACTGTGAGCACGAATCGGCAGGCGAGGTCACCATGTGGCAGCGACCACCTATCGCGCTGAAGGGCGACGAACCTGCGGTCATGAACACGGTCCCACTGTGTGCCAAACATTTCGAGGAACACGAAGCTATTAAGGCCGAGGCGTTCTTCAAGAAACACCCGCTCAAAGCCGCTCCCTAGCGCCGCAGGGCTGCCAGAGCGGGGCGTGCGAGCGCCAATGCCCGATGGGAGTACTGAGCCGTGGGAGCCACTCCCATCGAAGCCCTGGGCACCAAGTATTCGCCCACGAAGGCGCGAGCGATGTCTCTCGGATAGGGAGCTGGCCCGGTTCCAGTTGACCGGGATGTTGTTGCCAGACCAGCCCTAACCTCAAGTGGTGGGGGTGAGCCTGTCCCTCGCGTACGATGCGATCTGAAGCCAAGAAGACCATGCTTGGAACGAAGTTCGAGCGGTGGAGACGGCGCGTAGGCTGCGGATTCAGGAGGCAAGCCGATGAAGGCAGTCCGGACCGGCATGACGCTCACAGAGACTCCCGAATGGGCAGCGCTTGCGGTCCATTACGACGAGGTTCGTGGCCGGCATCTTCGAGACTTGTTCGCGTCGGACTCCGAACGCGGCGTTGAGCTCACTGCCGAGGCCGACGGCCTCTACCTCGACTACTCCAAGAACCGATTGACAAAGGAGACGATCAATCTCCTCGTGGCGCTTGCCGAGCGGGTGGGCCTGCGGCAGCGGATCGAAGCCATGTTCATGGGCGAGAAGATAAACGTGACCGAAGATCGGGCCGTGCTCCACGTGGCGCTGCGAGCGCCCGAGAGCGAGAGGATCCTGGTCGATGGTGTCGATGTGGTGCCTGAGGTGCACCGGGTTCGCCGCAAGATGGCCGCGTTCGCCGGCGGTGTCCGCTCCGGCGCGTGGAAGGGGCACACCGGGAAGCCAATCCGGAGCGTGGTCAACATCGGCATCGGCGGCTCGGACCTCGGCCCGCACATGGCCTATGAGGCGCTGAAGGATTACAGCGACCGCACGCGGACCTTCCACTATGTCTCCAACGTGGACGCCACCCAGCTCTGGGAGGCGATCCATGACCTGGAGCCGGAGGAAACGCTGTTCATCGTCTGTTCCAAGACCTTCACCACGCTCGAGACCCTCGCCAACGCCAGCACCGCCCGCGACTGGCTGCTCAAGAAGCTGGGCGACCAGGCGGCGGTGCAAAGACACTTCGTTGCGGTCTCCAGCAACGCAGCAGAGGTGCAGAAGTTCGGCATCGCCGCCGAGAACATGTTCGAGATGTGGGACTGGGTCGGGGGTCGCTACTCCTTCGACTCGGCGATCGGGCTCTCCTTGATGATCGCGATCGGCCCCGAGCAGTTCGACGAGATGCTGGGCGGTCTCCGCTCCATCGACGAACATTTCCGCAGAGCTCCATTCGAGGCCAACGTGCCGGTGCTGCTGGGCCTGATCGGCATCTGGTACATCGATTTCTTCGGCGCCGAGACCCAGGCCATCCTTCCCTATAGCCAGTACCTGGCGGAGCTGCCCGCCTACCTGCAGCAGCTCGACATGGAGAGCGATGGCAAGTCGGTGAGAATGCAGGGCGGCCGGGTCGGCTACCAGACCGGTCCCATCGTGTGGGGCCAGCCTGGCACCAACGGCCAGCACGCCTTTTATCAGCTGATCCACCAGGGGACGCGGCTGATCCCATGTGACTTCATCGGCTTCGCCCAGCCAAACCACGCGATCGGTGACCACCAGGACCTGCTGACAGCCAACTTCCTTGCCCAGCTCGACCCCCCACTGGTCGAAGGAGTTGACGTTCCAGATCGTCCCCTGCGTGAACACCTTGTGCTCATAGAGGGCGA
>JALZAL010000311.1 GCA_030948325.1 Candidatus Dormiibacterota bacterium | reverse complement strand
TGACGAAGCCGGGGTGCTGTGGACCGGTCTGGCGAACTTCGAGGCTACTGAACGCGGCCAAGCGCCGGTCATCGCCGAGGCCCTCGCCGGCGTCGGGCGAGTTTACGGTTCCGCGCTGTCGCCTCTCGGCGACTCTCGTCCTGTAGGTGGGGTGCTATTCGTCGATCGAGGCCGCATCTGGTGGGAGCCACGAATCTGGCTCGGCCGCGGAAAGGCTCACCCCTGGGTACTGTCAGCTAACGCGATTCGGGAGGTCGTGATCGACAAGGACCCCCCGCCTGCCGTCCGTGGATACTACGCCACCCTTCGTACCGACGCCGGCGACATCCGTTTTATCGTCGCTGACCCCGAGGGCCTGCGCGAGACCATTGAGTCCATCGTCAGCTGATGCGCTCTTGGGAACGAGAAAGCGGCCCGGACGATCGCCGAACCGCAAATCTGTGCGGCGCTACTTTCCCGATGCCTCAGCCACCTTCCGCCCGTCGATAGCGACGGTGAAGGCCTGCGCCCGGAAGCCAGCGAAAAGGAGTGGCCGAACCTTCTCGATCTCAACTGCGTGCCCGCCGATCCGTTCGTGCCATATCCTGCACCGCTTGAAACTGAAATGCGTAGAGAGCTTCCTTGGGCTTTCAAGCGAACGGACTTGGCCCGCGACGTCCAGCTCAACGGCACCAGTCCAGTCGTCCCTACGAAAGACGGCCGGCAGACCGTCGACATCGAACCTCAACTCCATGGTCTGCCCAATATCTCACTGCTAGACCGGCACGTGTCGGCTGAGCCGGGGTATCCTGAGCATGCCGTACATTCGTGACTGCGAATGGCCACATCGTTGATTGCCGCGCTGTCCGACCCGGTCGTGAGGTTGTGGGCGTAGTCCGCAGCACGCACCGCGGGCCTGTCCAAGCGTTGTCCCGACGTGATGACGACAACGAGTACGAGGATCAGGACGAAGATGAGTGGTACTGGTGGGGAGAGCCGCTACCAGAGGTCCTGGACTACGAGGAGTCTCTTCCCGATCAGTCGGACGACGACTCGGACGGAGACGAATACGAGGACCAGTGGTATCAGGGCTCTCGTTCGCTCGATGCGGTCGATGACTCCCCCGCATGGGTGACTGATTTCTGCGTGTCATGCGCGCGATGCGGACAGCAAGACGACGTTGATCCGCTCGGCACCTGCACTCAGTGTCGCGAGGATGATCGCCGATGCTCATGGTGCGGCCTCGACCCAACTGTCTACGAATCCAGTAGCGCGTGCCGAACGTGCTACCAGCGGCTGCGTCGCACGCGTGTGACAAATGACCTGAGCCTGCGGCTGTCAATGCTTGAAGCAGCGTTTAGGCGGGCTGAGCTGCGGAAACGGCGCGAAGCGAGCGTTTAACGCCTCACAATGCTTGCCCCGATGTCAATGCGCAGGTAGCCTCTTTTTCGGAGTGGTCTGCCCAGCGGGCGGAGCACTTGCGTTTCTGGGCTCCGCCCACAAACGGCCGGGACGGCCAAGTACTGGTTCGACCCGGGACGCTTCAGAGCCGTCCGCACAGCGGGCGGCTTTCCTCTTTCCGGGCCGAGTGCCCGGGAAACCAGGGAGGGCCCATGCGTAATTCACGCACGCCCCGCCTAGAGCGTTGGACCCGTCAGCTCGGCGCGGTCTCGGAGTTCATCCGAGCCTTCACCGTTCTCGTTGAGGACCTGACGGACCTTGTCGATCGGAGCCGATCACTGGTGGTCAAATCCACCGTGCTCGCGCTCGCGATCGGCGCTGCCATCACGCTCCGCTAGCGCGGCAAATCTTCCGAGCGCTGGGTGCCAGTCTCGGGCCGGAGGTCTGCCCTAAATCAGGCGGCGTTCTGCGTGTCCAGGCGAGTCCACCCGCTCGCAGAGAGCCCACCGGTGGTCGTCGCCCGGTTTGGCGTCCTCTCGGCCCTCGCATGGGGGCCGAAGGTCGACTGGAGGTCTTCGACGTCGGACTCTGCCCAACACAAGGGAAGTTGTCGGCGTACATGACAGTCCGTCGGCCGGCTGGTTGTATGCGCGTCGGATGAGTTGCCCTTCTATTGCCCCACGGTGATGGGCGTTGCCGCTTGCAGTCCGATACGACCGCCCGACGAGGCGAGTCCAGCTGCCGGTCGCGACAGCGCGAAATTCACGCAAGCCCGGCGGTTCCGCGCTAGTCGCCGAAGACTGCTCGTGAGAACGCGAGGGCCGCGTCGGCTTGCATGCCGGGGACAACGTGCTGGTACACCGTCATCGTGAACGCCGGGCTTGCATGCCCGAGGCGCTCACTGACAACCTTCACCGGCGTGCCGGAGGCGAGCAGGATCGTCGCGTGCGTGTGCCTCAGATCGTGCAGGCGGATACGAGGCAGCGATGATCCAGCCACGTGTCGCTCGAAGTACTGGCTGAAGTAGTCGGGGTGGGTCGGTGAGCCATCGGGCCTGGCGAACACGAGCCCGTCGGGGTTGGGCCCGAGCCCCGCAAGCATCCGTTCTTCCAGCTGCACTTTGCGCCACGTCCGTAACACGGCGATCGTCCGCTGATCGAGATCGATGACGCGCCGGCCGGCGGCCGTCTTCACATCGGCGATCTCGATTTCGTACGCCACGTTGACGACCGCTTGCTGCACCGACAGCCGCGCCCTGTCCAGGTCGATGTCGCTCCACCTCACGCCGAGCACTTCACCGCGCCGCATCCCGGTGTTGGCGGCGAGGGAGAACGCGGGGTAGAGCCGGGCATGTGCAAGGCCCCGTCGAACAGGTCGGTCTGCCCGAGGCAGCGATCGACCGCCTTGTAGTTCGAGCTGCCGATCCTGGGGATGAAGCCGTGGCCGTAATCGAGATCCATGGAGTTGCTCCTTAGTCAACCTCGCGACGTATACTACGACAAGTGCAAGACGAAATGCTACACAACCAGGGGACGATCCGATGGCTTCGTTAGCCGCCCTGCTCGACCGTCTGTATGAGACGGAGGTCATTGACACGGCGGATGTGGCGCGGGTCAGCGGCACCCACTCCCGTAGCGTTAATCGCTGGCACAGCGCGCAAGCGGAGCCGCGTCGCGAATCCGAAGAGCGCCTCCTCGAGC
>JALZAL010000302.1 GCA_030948325.1 Candidatus Dormiibacterota bacterium | reverse complement strand
CCGCCGATCACCGCGACGACTCCGTCGTCGACGAGCTTCTGGGCGGCCTGGACACCCTGAGTGGCGTCGGCGTTGTCGTCCTGGGCGTCGAGCGAGAACGTGTACTTGGTCCCGTTGAACGTGACCCCGCCGGCGGCGTTGGCCTTGTCGATCGCCAGCTGGACGCCATCCTTGGCGTCAACGCCGTAGTTCTGGTACTTGCCGGCGAGCATGCCGATGAAACCGATCTTGACCACCGGATCTCCGGCAGCTGTCGCGGCGCGGGCGGCCAGCTTCGGCAGCACCGCGGCGGCAAGCGAGACGTTGCTTGACGAGGTCGACGCCACCGAGCTCAGGTTTGTGCAAACCGAAGCCGCAGGGCCGGGTGTGGTGGTACCTCCGCAGGCAACAGCGACAGCGGCGACAACCATTGAGAGGACTACGAATCCTCCGCGAGCTCGAACCATTTGGTTCCCCCTTGTGTTTTGTCGGAGGCATGCGCAGATCCGGCAGGCCGGACGCCTCCATCACCCGCCGTCCTCTTCCCAGCTACTGCGGGGGCGAGAGTGCGCCGACGACGAGTGCGGCCACATTGGGTGGCCGAACCAATACTCCAGTGGAACTATACCGCCTGCAAATCAGAGTTCAAGTTCGGATTGCAAGCTAGAAAAGCTGGTGAGGCGCGCTGCACTTGAGTGCGGAGCACCATCAATATGGGAGCTTCGCGCTGTAATCTACCGCGCTCACCCAGTGCCACGCGGCGGCCGGATCGGGGCTAGTCGCCTCGACGATGGAGACCACCCGGCGCGTCGTGTCCCCTTCGGCGTCGAAGCCAAACGCTCCGGCCACGCCCTGAAAGCTGCTGGTCGCCGAAAGCTGGGCCACGATGTCGGCGCGGGCCGGCAGCTTGCCCCCCGCCGCCTGAATCGCCCGGCCGAGAGCTTCGTAGAGGACGCCGGTGGCGTCGTAGGCCAGCATCGTGTACGGGCTGTAGTCCCAGGCATTCCTGTACTCGGCTTTGAAGGCGGCGATCACCGTCTGAGCCGATGTGACCTGGTCGGGGCTCACGGCCGGGATCGTGGCGTATATGCCTGGCGCATTGGCTCCGGCGGCACGAACGCAGGCAGGGTCTTCAGCGATGCCATCGCCGCCGATGTACGGAGTCGGCGGGCTACCTGCGAACACTGACGCCATCTGGCCGCGAATCGAACAGCCGTTGTTCGCCGTGACGCCCCCGAAGTAGATGGCTTGCGCGCCGTCCGCCTTCGCCTGCCCCATGAAGGCGCCGAGGTCGAGGTTGCCGCTCGGGCCGAAATCCAGGTAAACGACGACAAGGCCCCCTAGCCTGGTGAACCGCGCTCGAAAACTTTCGGCAAGCGCCTGGCCGTAGACCTCGTGGTCCGAAAGCACCGCCACCCGCAGCACGTGAAGGGTCTTGTATGCGTAGTCAGCCGCAGCCGCCCCCTGAAGATCGTCGGTGGTGGCCAGTCGGAAGAAGTTGTTCGCCTTTACAGGGCGTAAGTCCGTGGGCGTAGGCAGGCCGGCCGCCTGGCAGGTGATCGCAACGCGAGAGGGCGTGAGCCCTACGGGCAGATACGGCTCCTTGGTGAGGCAGCGGTTGCTGGCGGACGGGCTGATCATGGCCAGCTGCGCGCGGTTGGCAATCGGAATCTCCACCCTGGCCACGCTCGAGTCGGATGGCCCGATGACTCCCATCACGAGCGGGTCCGCGACGAGATTGGAAATGTTCCGTGCCCCGAGCTGCGGGTCGTGGACGCCCTTCACGGAGTCATCACGCGCCGCGACCTCGACGTTGAAGCCTTTCAGCACTGGATGCTGATGGACGAAAAAACGGACGCCGTTCAGAGTTGGCGTCCCTGCCCGGCCCTCAGCCCCGGCGAGTGGGAGGTCCACGCCGATCCTGATCGTCTTCGCCGGAGGGCCTCCGCCACATGAGGTCAGGGACACGATGCTGAGCGCGCCCATCCATGCCATGACTCTGATCACGAGGCGCACGCGCAGATTGTCGCCGGGGGCGCCGATCAGGTGCGGCCGGTGTGTCGGGTACTGGCAGTATTTATACTCGTGGTCCCTCTCAACCAGAGTCCTAGGAGCGCGCCCGTTGAAGACTGAGTCTACTGAGCACCTCAAGCCCCGCTCGCAATATGGCGACGAAGCCGTTCAGCTGGCAATCGCCGGCAAGTGGGACGAGGCGGTGAAGCTCAACAAATTCATCATCGAGAGCTTCGGCACCGACGAGGAAACGCAAAACCGACTGGGCAAGGCGCTTTCGGAGCTCGGAAAGCTGAAGGATGCAAAGGCCGCTTACGAAGTCGCCTTGAAGCTCAACCCGATGAACTCGATCGCCAAGAAGAACGCAGCTCGCATCAATGCGCTGCTGCACCAGAAGGAAGGCCTGAAGGTAGGTGGCACGAGGGTCGACCTGAATCTCTTCGTCGAAGAGATGGGGAAGACCGTCATCACCACGCTCGAGAATCCGCCGGGGTCCGACATCTGCTCCAAGGTCGCAGCGGGTGATGTCGCCGAGCTGCGAATTGACAGTGACGGCGTGGTGGCGGAAACGTCCCGCGGCGTCAGGCTCGGCCTGCTCGAGGCGAAGCTGGCCAGGCGCCTGATCAAGTTCATGCGCGGTGGCAACCGGTACCAGGCTGGAGTCATGGCCTGTGACGGCACCACCGTCAAACTGATCGTCCGCGAGACCTATCAGGACCCGAAGTTCGCTGGTAAGCCGAGCTTTCCAATGCGGCGCAAGCGGGAGGTGGAGTTCCGTCCATACACGAAGGAGAGCCTGCTCGCCCGCGAGGTCGAGATCTTCGCCGGTGAGGATGAGGAGGAGACCCTGTCCGACGGCGTCGTCGAGGGCGCTGAGATTGAGGAAGGTATGCACGCTGTCGACGACGACGCCGAACCACTCGACTTCGTCGAGAGTGCCGAGGCGGATGGCGATGATGACGACGATGACGACGATGACGACGACAGCTGATCTGCGGTCAGAGGCTTGGGCCCGGAGGTCTCTTCACCGAGCGTGGTCCCCGATCAATCAAGTCCGAACCTGATCTCCCTCCACCCGTAAAGGGGGGAGGCCAGGGGTGAGGGGAGTTGAGAATTTTCCCGGAGCCAGGGTGATCCAGCTGGGCGGAGTGCCCGGGTTTCGCGACCTCCTTCCGGAGGAAGCCGAGGTGCTGCGCGAAGCTCAGGAATCACTTCTCGCGGAGATGCGGCGATGGGGTTACCGCCACGTCGTCACCCCGATGGTCGAGAGCACAGACGTGCTCGAGCTCGGCCTTGGCGCCGAGCAACGGCGCCGCCTCTTCAAGTTTGCCGACGCCAGCGGCGAGGTCGTTGCGCTGGTCGGCGAGAGGACCGTGCCCGTGGCTCGGCTGGTGGCGGGAAAGCTGCGGTCGGCTCCGCTGCCGCTGCGCCTCTGCTACGCGGGCCCTGTGCTCTCCAACGATGAGGGCCGCTTCCAGCACAGGCGCGAGACGTACCAGGTGGGGGCCGAGCTCGTCGGCGCGGCCGGCGCGGTCGCCGACGCCGAGGTCATCGCGCTGGCGGCGCGCTGCCTTGAGGCGACAGGGCTTCGCCGGTACCAGGTCGACGTCGGTCACGCAGAGTTTTTCCAGGGGATCATGGACGCTGTCAAGCTGCCCGACGAAATCAAGGCCGGCGTGCGCAGCGCGCTGGCGGCTCGGGATTTCGTCGCTCTCGAGGGCCTGCTCGAGCGAACGTCGCTTCGCTCCGCAGAGCATGACCTGCTGCTTCGCTTTCCCGCCCTTCGCGGCGGCGCCGAGATACTCGATGCCGCCGGGGGTTTGGTGCACAACCGCCGCTCGGAGCGCGCACTGTCAGAGCTCGCCCGAGTGCTCGAGCTCCTGGGTGCTCATGGGCTTGGCGACGTCGTCAGCCTCGATCTTGGCGCCATCCGCGACTTCGATTACTACACCGGCATCATCTTTGAGGGCTATGGCCCGGACCTTGGCCGACCGGTCGCGCAGGGTGGTCGGTACGACGGCCTTCTCGCCCGCTTTGGCCGCCCGGCGCCGGCAACTGGCTTCGTCGTGCAGCTGGACCTCGTGTGGGAGATGCTGACCCGCGCCGCCCGCCCTCCAGCACTCCCGCGACTCGACGCCGCAGTCGCGTGGAGCGGCCCAGGCCTTGTGACCGCCCTCCGGCTGGGATCGACCCTTCGCCTTTTCGGGATGCGGGCGGTGGTGGACACGGAGCCGCGGGGATATGCCGACGCCAAGACCTGGTGGCGTGCAGTCGGCGCAGCCAACCTGGTCCATTGCCGAAGCGCCGCGACCACCTCATGGACGGCCCCCGGCCGCCGGACCCGACGGCTGCCGCCCGAGCAGGTCGCGGCGCGCCTGGCAGGCTCGCTCGCATGACTCGGGAAAGGGTGGCGATCGCGGTCCCCACCGGCGCCCTGCTCCCGGGAGCGCTGCGCCTTCTCGGACGCTCCGGAGTTGCACGCCTGGGCGCCACAGAGCTGGGTCGCAAGCTCCTCGTTGAACGCCCAGCGGTCCGGGTGGTCCTGGTGAGGCCGGCCGACGTGCCCGCCTACGTGGACCACGGAGCGGCCGACCTGGGGATCGTCGGCAAGGATGTGTTGTGGGAATCGCCAGGCGCCCACTACGAGCTGGTCGATCTTCGCTTCGGCGGCTGCCGCCTGGTGCTCGCGGTTCCGGCGGCGTCCAGGCTCGCGGGGCGCGAGACCTGGCCGCCGCTGCTGCGCGTCGCGACGAAATATCCCCGGACCACCGCCGCCTGGTTCGAAGGCCTCGGCCAGTCGGTGGAGGTGGTGCGGCTCCACGGTTCCGTCGAGCTGGCCCCCCAGGTGGACCTGGTGGACGGGATCGTGGACCTGACCGCATCCGGCAGAACGCTGCGCGAGAACAGGCTTCGCATCGCGGCCGTCCTGGGTGCCTCGACCGCGCGCCTGATCGCCAACCAGGCAAGCCTCAAGACTCGAACCGATGCGGTCCAAGCGATGGTCGCTCGCCTTCGCGACGCCGCGGACAAGCCCGCCGCGAGCCCTGCGGCTTCTTAGGGCACATGCCCGTCATGCGCTTTGACGCCGGCTCTTGGCTCGACTCGCCGCTGTCGCGTCGGCGGTTGGACCTTTCCGTGTTCGCAGCCGAGCGCGCTGCCGTCGCGGAAATCTGCGCTCGGGTGGCGGCCGAGGGCGACGCTGCACTGCGCGATTACGGCGCGCGCTTCGACGGCTGGTCACCGGGGGCCGGCGGGAGCTTTGCGGTCGAGGCGGGGGAGATCGAGGCCGCCGCCGCCCGGCTTGACGCGCCGGACCGCGCCGCCCTGGAGTTCGCGGCGCAGCGGATTCGCCACTTCCACGAACAGCAGGTGGGTAGCGCGACCAGCGGGTCGCCCGGCTTGAAGCTGGTCACGCGACCAGTGCGGCGAGCGGGTCTGTACGCACCCGGCGGCCGGGCGGCATATCCCTCCACGGTCCTGATGACCGCAATCCCGGCTCGGGTGGCAGGCGTGCCAGAGGTGGTCCTCGCGACACCGCCGGGGGCCGACGGAAACGTCCCGGCTGCCATCATGGCCGCGGCCCACATCGCCGGCGTCGACATCGTGTATCGGGTCGGAGGCGCGCAGGCGATCGCCGCGCTTGCGTACGGAACCGAATCCATTCCTCGCGTGGACGTGGTCGCCGGGCCGGGCAACATTTACGTCACGCTTGCCAAACGAGAGGTGTTCGGCGCCGTGGGTGTGGACGGCATCGCCGGCCCGACCGAGGTGATGGTGATCGCCGACGCGCAGGCGCGCCCAGACTTTGTGGCTGCAGACCTTGCGGCCCAGCTCGAGCACGATCCCCTGGCCTGGGCCCTCCTCGTAACCGACTCCGCGGCGCTGGCAAGCCGCGTTCAGGAGGAGTTCGAGAACCTGCTCTTAGGGTTGGAGCGCGCTGAGATCATCCGCGCGGCCAACTGCTGCATGATCGTCGCCGACGACCTCGAGCAGGCGATGCAAATGGCCAATGACTTCGCGCCGGAGCACCTCCTCATCGTCGCGGAGGACGCGGCACGCCTGGCCACGAAGGTCGAGAATGCGGGCGCTGTTTTCGTGGGAGCCTACGCGACGGTGCCGCTTGGGGATTACGTTGCCGGCCCGAACCACACCCTGCCGACCTCGGGCGCGGCTCGCTTCGGGTCTCCGCTTGGTGTCCACACTTTCATGAAGCGCTCGAGCACGTTGACCCTCGATCGCGGCGACCTGGACGTGCTGCGCGAGGCTTGCGTTCGGCTGGCGGCGATGGAGGGTTTGGGTGCTCACGCGCACGCGGTCGAGGTACGCCTTGAGTAGGAGCGCCGAGGTCACTCGCAACAGCAAAGAGACCCGGCTGAGCGCCAGGGTCGACCTCGCCGGCCACGGCCGCGTTAAAGTCGCGACCGGTCTCGCCTTCCTGGACCACATGGTCGAGCAGATGGCGCGCTACGGAGCGTTCGACCTCACGTTTCGCGGAGCGGGCGACGTCCATGTCGACCCCCACCATCTCGTCGAGGATGCCGGCATCGTCGTGGGTCAGGCGCTCTCTCAGGCGCTGGGCGATCGATCCGGGATCACGCGCTTCGCCTCTGCGTACGCGCCGCTGGACGAATCCCTGGCGAGGGTCGTGATCGATCTTGGAAAGCGACCCTACCTCTCCTACAACGTCCCGCTGCGCGGGCGCATCGGAACGTTGGAGTCGGAAGTCCTGGAGGAGTTCTGGCGCGCCCTGTCGATCCACCTCGGCGCAACGATCCATGTGGACGTCATCCGCGGTCGCAACCGCCACCATGTTGCAGAGGCGACATTCAAAGCCCTGGGTCTCAGCCTGCGACAGGCGATGGCTCTGGGCGGCGGGCCAGGGGTTGTCTCGTCCAAAGGGCTGCTCGGATGATCGCCATCGTCGACTACGGAGTGGGAAACGTGCGCTCGGTCGAACGCGCGCTCAGCCAAGTCGGCGGCAATCCCAGGCTGACCGCCGACCCCGACGAGCTCGACGAGGCTGACGGCATCGTGCTTCCCGGGGTTGGCGCCTTTGCGCCGGCCCTCGAGAAGCTCTCGAAGGGCGGGCTGGGCCGGCGCGTCGTCGAGCTGGCGGGGAGGGACAGGCCGATCCTGGGCGTCTGCCTTGGCTATCAGCTGTTGTTCGAGGAGTCGACTGAGCACGGTCGCCACAAGGGCCTGGGGCTGCTGCCCGGACAGGTCCGTGAAGTTGACAATAGCGAGCGCCTGCCGGTGATCGGCTGGTGCCGGTTGACTCAGACCGACCAGTCGGCTCTGTGGGAAGGAGTCGCCGACGGCTCGTACATGTATTTCGTTCATTCGTACACTCCTGAATCGAACCGGCACTCCATCGCATCGACCGAGCAGTCGCCGGCCGCCGCTTCCGCGAAACGCAACGTCATGGGCACGCAGTTCCACCCGGAGAAGAGCGGACGGGACGGACTGAGGATCTACGAAAACTTCCTAAGGCTCTGCGGATGAGCGACCCGCTCGATCACGTCCGCGCCAACCGCGCCGCGTGGGACGTGATGGCGAACGATTACAAGGAGGGGGGACGGCGCGCATGGGCGGCTCAGGAGCCCAGGTGGGGCATCTGGGGAGTGCCCGAATCGCAGCTCCGGGTGCTGCCTGAGGTCAGCGGCCTGGATGTCATCGAGCTGGGATGCGGGACTGCGTACTTCTCCTCGTGGCTTGCGCGTCGCGGGGCCCGAGTGGTCGGAATCGACAACTCGGCCGCGCAGCTGGCAAACGCCCGGCGCTACCAGGAAGAGTTCGGCCTCGAGTTCCCACTTATCCACGCCAACGCGGAACAGGTGCCGATCGGCGCCGGCGGCTTTGACCTGGCGATCAGCGAGTACGGCGCCAGCCTTTGGTGCGACCCCTACCGCTGGATCCCCGAAGCAGCAAGGCTGCTGCGACCCGGTGGGCGGCTCGTCTTCCTGACCAATGGGACCCTGGCCGTGCTCTGCTGGCCAGAGCGGGAGGCGGACGGCCCGGCCGGAACCATCTTGTTGCGGGATTACTTCGGGATGCACCGGCACCAGTGGCCAGGCTCGCCCGGGGTTGAGTTTCACCTCGGCTATGGCGATTGGATCAGGGTCCTGCGTTCCAGCGGCTTCGACGTTGAAGACCTGGTCGAGGTCCGGCCTCCAGAGGGTTCGGTCACGAATCATCCGGACATCGCGACGCTGGAATGGTCGCGGCGCTGGCCGTCCGAGGAAATCTGGAAAGCGCGCAAGCCGCGTCCCACCCCAACCTCTTCCTCGACTGAGACCGGAAGCTGACGCGTGCCGGCCAAACGGATCATTCCCTGCCTTGATGTCGACGCGGGCCGCGTCGTCAAGGGCGTGCGCTTCAAGCAGCTGCGCGATGCCGGTGACCCAGCAGAGCTGGCTGCGTTCTATGACCGCGAAGGTGCGGATGAGATCGTGTTTCTCGACATCACAGCGTCATCTGATGCCAGGAAGATCCTGCTCGAGTCGGTGGAGCGCACGGCAGACCAGGTCTTCATCCCTCTGACGGTGGGCGGCGGTGTCGGCAGCGTTGACGACATGGCCGAGCTTCTCACCCACGGCGCCGACAAGGTCTCAGTCAACACGGCCGCACTGGCGGACCCTGAGCTGATCACCCGCTGCGCAGAGATTTTCGGGTCGCAGTGCGTGGTGCTGGCGATCGACGCACGGCGCCGGCCCGAAGGTGCGGGCTGGGACGTTTTCAGCCACGGCGGAAGGCGCCCTTCCGGACGGGATGCGATCGAGTGGGCGGCGTTGGCGGAGAACCTCGGCGCCGGCGAGATCATGCTCACGTCGATGGACAGGGACGGGACGCACGACGGGTATGACGTAGAGCTGTTGGCGGCGGTGAGCTCAGCCGTCCGGCTACCGGTGATCGCCTCTGGCGGTGCGGGCACCGCGGGGCACATGTACGAGGCGCTGACGGAGGGTGGGGCAGAGGCGGCGCTCGCGGCCTCCATCTTTCACTTTGCGGAGCTTTCCATCGGCGCCGTGAAACAAGAGCTGGCCGCGCGCGGGTTGGAGATCAGGCGATGAAACCGGATTTTTCCAAAGGGCTGGTCGCGGCTGTCGTGCAGAACGCCGAGACGGGAAAGGTGTTGATGCTCGCCTACATGGACGAGGCTGCGTGGGCCAAGACTCGCGACACCGGTCGTGCATGGTTCCATTCGCGCGAGCGCGGATTGTGGGAGAAGGGCGCCACCTCGGGAAACGTGATGGAGGTGGTCGAGATTCGCCTCGACTGTGATCTGGACAGCGTGCTGCTGCGTGTGAAGCCGGCCGGCCCCGCATGCCATACAGGGGCGGAGTCGTGCTTCTTCAACGAACCGTGATGACCGCCAACTCGCGCGACTGAGTGTTTATGCAGGTCGCTGTATACTCATGCAACCGTGGCTAAGAGGCTGAGGGTCGCCGTGGCCGGTGCCAACGGCTATGCGGGCATGACGCTGGTCCACCTTCTGGCCCGGCACCCCGGCGTGGAGCTGAGCCAGCTCACGTCGCGTTCGTACGCAGGCCAGCCCTTCAGCTCGGTGTTCCCGCTGCTCGACCTTGCCGGAAACTTCCGGCCGGAACCTGATGTGGAGGGGATTGACGTCGTGTTCAGCTGCCTGCCTCACAACGTCGGCGCCTCGAAGGCGGAGGGTTGGCTGGCGGCGGGGACACGCGTGATCGACATGAGCGCCGACTTCCGACTCAAGGACCCTACCCAATATCCGATCTGGTACAAGCAGGAGCATCCGGCCCCGGCGCTGCTCGACAGGGCCGTGTTCGGGCTGCCGGAGCTGCATGAAAGCGAGCTCAAAGACGCCCAGCTGATTGCCGTCCCAGGCTGCTACGCGACCGCTGCAATACTCGCGCTTGCGCCCGCCGCGGCGTCAGGGGTCGCCGGCTACGACATCGTCGTCGACGCCAAGTCGGGCGTGAGCGGAGCCGGGCGTTCACCTGGCCTGGCGACGCATTTCAGCGAGGTCAACGAATCGATCGGCGCTTACGCGATCGCAGGCCACCGCCACCTCGCCGAGCTGACCCAGGAGCTTGAAGCGCTCAACGGCACCGCCTTGAGGGTCACGTTCGTCCCCCACCTGGTACCGATGACGCGCGGCATCCTTGCGACCTGTTACTTCGACCTCAGCGGCTCACTCGCGGAGCTGCAGGAAATCTATACCGAGTTCTACGCCGGGCAGCCATTCACGAAGATGCTCGGCCAGAGCCCGAACACCAAGCTCGCCAGCCACTCCAACCTGTGCCTGGTCAACGTATCCGCTCAGGGAAACAAGGCCGTGGTCACGGCGGCCCTCGACAACCTGGTCAAGGGCGCCTCGGGCCAGGGGGTGGAGTGCTTCAACATCGCGTTCGGTTTCGACCGCAAGACGGCCCTGGAGATCCCCATGCAATGGCCGTGACCTTCGCCCGGGGTTTCCGTGCCGGCTCTGCGGCGTGCGGCATCAAGGCTTTCACGACGGGAGCGTCGGCGATCCCGAGCGGGCAGAAAGAGGATCTCTGCGTGGTCCAGTCCGAGCATGGGTGCGACACAGGAGGCGTGTTCACGACCAACAGGGTCAAATCCGCATCGGTCGTCATCGACCAGCTGCACCTCCAACACAACCGAGTCCGTGCGCTCGCGATCAACTCAGGGAACGCGAACGCCTGCACCGGCGCCCAAGGCTTCAAAGACGCGCTGCTCATGGCCAAGCTCACCGCCGACCGGCTGGACCTCGATCCCCATCAGGTGCTCGTCAGCTCGACCGGTGTGATCGGTCGCTACCTGCCGATGGACGCGATCAAGGCCGGAATAACAGAAGCCTGCGGGCGGCTCAGCGTCGATGGCGGAGCCCAGGCGGCGCGCGCGATCATGACCACCGACACGGTCCCCAAAACCGCGCAGGTGGAAGTCGAGATCGGTGGAGCAAACGTTCGCGTCGGGGGGATGTGCAAGGGCTCGGGGATGATCCACCCGAACATGGGCACCCTGCTGGCCTACGTCACCACCGACGCCTCGGTCGAGGCGGGTTTGATGGCTCAGCTCGTGAAGCCGATCGCGGATCGGAGCTTCAACCAGGTCACAGTCGATGGGGACAGCTCCACCAACGACACTTTCGTGATGCTGGCGAACGGAGCCGCAGGCAACAGGCCCATCCGGGCCGGAAGCGTCGACGCCGCGATTCTCGAGAAAGCGATCCTGGAGGTCGCCCGCGAGCTGGCTCGCGCGATTGCCAACGACGGCGAAGGCGCAACCAAGCTGATAACGGTCAGGGTGGTCGACGCGCTGTCGGATGCGGAAGCCCGGACCGCCGCACGCGCCGTCGCGTCGTCGAGCCTGGTCAAGACTGCCGTTCACGGCGGCGATCCCAACTGGGGGCGCATCGTGTGCGCGCTCGGGTACAGTGGCGCGGAACTGGCGCTCGACAGGCTTCACCTCACCGTGGGCGGGCTGGTCGTGTTCGAACGCGGCGCGGGGGTCAACGTGGACCTCTCGGCCGTACGGCTCGCGTTCGAGCAGCCGGAGATCGAGATAGTGGCCACGCTCGGGCTGGCGGACGGCCGCGCCGAGGCTTGGGGCTGTGACCTTTCGGAGGAGTACGTGCGAATAAACGCCGACTACACGACATGACGCTGACAATCGAGGAACGCGCAAAGGTCCTTGTCGAAGCGCTGCCGTACATAAAACGGTTTCACGGGCAGACGATAGTGGTCAAGGTCGGCGGCAACGCCATCGAGCAGGCGAGAGACGAGACGCTGCTCGACGTGGTGCTGCTGCGTTACGTGGGGATGCATCCGGTTCTCGTCCACGGCGGTGGTCCGGAGATCACCGCGATGAGCGAGCGGCTCGGGATCAAAGCCACTTTCAAGAAAGGACTCCGCGTCACTGACGAGAAGACGATGGAGGTTGTGAAGATGGTGCTCACGGGAAAGGTCAACCCGGATATAGTCGCGAGCATCAACCGGCTGGGCGGCCAGGCGGTCGGTATGAGCGGCGAGGACGGGCCGTGCATCATCGCCGAGCCTTTGAACGAGGCACTTGGCTACGTCGGCCGCGTAACGCAGGTCAACAAGGAGCCGATAACCGCGTTGCTGGGGCGCGGCTATATCCCTGTCATTGCATCGATCGGCCTCGGCTACGATGGGCATGCCTACAACATCAATGCCGACACTGTCGCGGCGGAGATCGCGGTGGCGCTGAACGCCGCCAAGCTGATCCTCCTGACCGACGTGGCGGGCGTGCTCGGTGTGGATGGCGGCGTCGTCGCGGTGATCTCCAAGGATGACGCTCGCCAGAGGATCGACTCGGGAGAGGTCACCGGCGGAATGATCCCCAAGCTCGAAGCCGCCCTCAGGGCGCTTGACGGTATTCCGCTCGCCCACATCGTCGACGGCAGGACGCCTCATGCGCTGCTGCTGGAGCTGTTCACAGAGTCGGGTATCGGCACGATGGTGACGCCATGAAGGGTCCGCGTTGGCGCTGAATACCTCGGAGCTTGCCGACAAGTACCTTATGCAGACCGCCAAGCGACTGCCGGTCACATTCGTCCGCGGCGAGGGCTGCGTTCTCTATGACGACCAGGGCCGCGAGTACCTCGATCTGGTGGCCGGGATCGCGGTCAACCTGCTTGGCCATGCTCACCCCGACGTCGCCAGGGCCGTCGCCGGTCAAGCCCGGACGCTGATCCACACGTCCAACCTCTACTACACCCGACCCCAAGTCGAGCTCGCTCGTCGCCTGGTCGAGCTTTCATTTCCGTCTCGCGTGTTCCTCTGCAGCTCAGGGGCTGAGGCGAACGAGGCGGCGATCAAGATCGCGCGCAAGTGGGGGGCGAAGAACCGCGACGGCGCCTTTGAAATCATCACGAGCGTCGGCTCGTTCCACGGCCGCACGCTCGCGACGGTGACCGCGGGAGGGCAGCCCAAGTACTCGGATCCCTTCAAGCCGCTTCCAGACGGATTCGTGCACGTCGCTTACAACGACCTCGATGCGATCAAAGCGGCGACGACGGAGCGAACTGTCGCGGTGATGCTCGAGCCGGTGATGGGCGAGATCGGCATCATTCCCGCGGCTTCGGGCTACCTCGCGGCTGTAAGGAGCTGGTGTGACGCAAAGGGCCTGCTGCTGATCCTCGACGAGGTTCAGACAGGGCTTGGGCGTACCGGCAGATGGTTTGCCCATCAGCACCACGGCATCACCCCGGATGTGATGACCCTCGCGAAGGGCCTTGGCGGAGGCGTCCCGATCGGCGCCTGCCTCGCCTCTCCACGCGCGGACGTATTCGAGCCGGGTGACCACGGATCGACGTTTGGCGGCAATCCGCTTGCCTGCATGGCGGCGCTGACAGTCTTGAGCGTGATCGAGCGCGACGGTCTGGTCGGTCACGCCGCGGAGATGGGGGAGCTGCTGCGTGGCGCTCTGCAGGGTCTCGGCGCCAAGGATGTGCGAGGTATCGGGCTCATGCAAGCAGTTGAGTTCGCCGAGCCACGCGCCAAAGCCTTCCAGCAGTCGTGCCTGGAGTCGGGGCTGATCGTCAATGCGGTCGACGAGAACTCAATCCGTCTCGTCCCGCCCCTCATCGTCACCGCAGCCGAGATCGACCGGGCCCAGGCGACGATGCAGCAAGTCCTCAAG
>JALZAL010000297.1 GCA_030948325.1 Candidatus Dormiibacterota bacterium | reverse complement strand
GTCAAAAGCTTCGGCAAGTGCCGGCAGGAAGTACATGAAACCGCCCGCCGCGCTTGACAACGCAACCGCGAGAACGGCCATGGTGAGGACACGTAAAGGCCTGAGGCGTCCTTGCGAAGCACGGGCGCGGCGGCCCGGTCTTTTACCGAGCAGCACGGGCGTGAATTCTAGCCCGACCACCAGGTCGGATCTGTAATCGAGTTGTCAACGCGCCGCCTGAGGTGATCAGTGGCCGAGAGCGAGCTGGATCGCCTTCACAACCAGGAGGGCGACCGCGATGACGATGTACCCGCCCATCGCGAGCATCGCGAGCCGTCTTTCGATCGACCATTTCGGGCGCTCCAGCAGCGCGAGGGCGGGCATTCGCCAGTTCTCGCGTTCGCCGCGCGAGACCTCAGGCTCGGGGACGGCATCTCTCTGGCCGCGCCAGACCCAGGTTCCACCCGCGACAAGGGCGAGGGCCATGAGCACCGCGAGCACGATGACCAGCCGGTTGACGTCCACCGACGGGAACGCGGTCGACACCACGAGCACCATCGACAGGACGAGGAGCGCGCTGACGATGACGGAGGCAACGATGTTCAGCCAGGGCTTGTTGACCCAAGGCCCTAGGACTGCGCGATCGTTGCAAAGCAGGACCACGAATACGGTCGCGCTTGGCAGCAGGATGCCTGCCAGCGCCTGCACAGCGGTGGTGATCAGGCCTAGCGGAGCGTGAGGGATGAGGACGATCCCGGCAGCCACTGCGACCATCGCCGCGTAGGAGCCGTAGAAGAGCTTCGCGTCTCGGATCCCTCGGTGCAGAGAGTGGCGCAGGCCGAACATGTCGCCGAACGCGTATGACGTCGCGAGGGTCACCGCTGAAGCGCCGACGATCGACGCATCGAAAAGGATCAGCGCGAAAATCGTCCCGACCACCGGCGCCAGGTGCGCCTTCAGCCCGCGCGCGAGGCCGAGCGCATCCCGGTAATGACCGAAATCGCTGGTGCCGGAGAACGCGGAGGCGGCCGCGATCATGATCGCGGTGGCGCCGACCACGACCACGAACGCGCCAAGTACAGTGTCCGCTTTTTCATACTCGAGCCAGCGCGGCGTGATCCGCTTGTCGATGACGTTGGATTGCTGGAAGAACAGCTGCCAGGGGGCGACTGTCGTGCCCACGATGGCGACGATCAACAGCGCTGTGTTGGAGGTGAACCCACCTTGAACGCTGGGCTGCCCGAAACCCTTGAAAACGGCGACAGGATCCGGGTGGCTGAGCAGCGCGAGCGGCAGCACCAACAAGCTGGCGAAGAGGAAAACGAACATCGCACGCTCCCAGCGGCGAAAGTTCCCTGTAACGGTTATGCCGATGAGCATGAGAGCCGATACGGGCACGACGATGTAGGGGCTGAACCCGAGGTACTCGCCCGCCATGCTGATGCCGATGAACTCGGTGCTGATGATCAGGAAGTTCAGAAGGAACAGGCCGCCGACCGAAAACCACGCCCATGAGTGGCCGAACCGCTCCCTTATCAGCCTCGCTTGCCCGACGCCGGTTACCGCCCCCAACCGAACGACCATCTCCTGGTTGACGATCAACACCGGGACGAGAAGGACGAGGGTCCACAGCAGCGAGTAGCCGTAGTCCTGCCCGGCCTGCGCGTAGGTGGAGACGCCGCCGGCGTCGTTGTCGCCGACCATGACGATGAGACCCGGACCGATGATCGCGGCCAGCGTGAGCAGGCGCCTCCGCCACGTTCGGCGGGGGGACGCGTCACTTGCGCGGATCGTGCCAAAAGCACCCCGGATGTCGCCGGCATGTGGGTCGTCACGAGCCACCGAGGTAGGGACCGGGTGGGAGTCGCCTCTCACCGGCCCTGGCTCGGCCACCGTGGGTTAGACCCCGCTGCTTGCCTCGACGCGGTTGCGCCAGGCGTCTGGAACGAGGGCCTCCAGCAGGTCGTCGACCGAGATGGCTCCGATCAGGATGGAGGCGCTGTCGGTGACGGCCAGGGCCGTGAGGTTGTAGTCAGCCATCATCAGGGTGACGTCAGCCAGGTCCGCGCTCGACCCGACCCGCAGATCGACCAGTGCAGGCTCGTCCTCGACCTTGCTTTCCTGGTCGCCACGCAGGAGGTCGACGACGCCGACGCTGCCGATGAACCTGCCATCGGACTCGGTCACGAACACAGTGCTCAAAAGCAGGTGTGGTGCCTTGTCGTCAGTGCAGACACGCTCCAGGGCACCGGCTGCGGTCGTGCCGCGAACCACCGAAACGTAGTCGGGGTTCATCATTCCGCCCGCGGTCGTCGGGTGGTACTGGAGCAGCTTGCGCAGCTTGTGTTGCTTCGGGGGCGACATGTAGTTGAGCACCCCGCCGAGGCGCTCGTGCTCGAACTCCGCGAGGAGGTCGGCGGCGTCGTCGGGCGCCATACGGTCGAGGACCTTTGCCGCGTCCTCGTTGGAACGCGTATTCAGGAACTCGAGCTGGTGCTCGGTGTCGAGCTCTTCGAACACGTCGGCCGTCAGCTCCGCGTCGCCCTCGACTGCGTGGATGATCTCCTCGCCCTCTTCGTGTGAAGCGCCTTCGACGAGGTCGGCGATCTGGGCCGGGTGCAAACGGCGCAGGCGCTGCAGAGGCATGAGCAGCTTGGCGGTCGGCACATGCCCGACGAAGGGCTGCACGTCCTTCCAGTCGAGGATCGAATGCTTGCGGAGGTCCGGCCGCGCGCGCCGCGGGACCAGGCGCCGCAGCATCGCCCGCGGGCTCCGATCGACGCCGAGGAGGCGCCAGCCGTCATCGATGTGGGCGAGGACCAGGTCATGCGCCTGGACGATGCGTCCGCGAGCGACGTCCATCAGGTGCCGGCCGAGCACGTCGGCAGCGAGGAGGACCTCGCCGGGGCGCCGCTGGAAAGCGCCGGTGTGGAGGTTGTGGCTGCTGAGCCGCACCGCGCCTGGCTCGATCCTCTCGATGTCCTCGGTTCCGACATACACGTCTCTTCCACCGATGCGGACCTTGATCCCGGTCACCGGCGGATAGCCGCCTTCGCCCAGCTTCACGATCAGATCCGCAAGCCGGCCCAGCTCGTCGCCGGCAGGGTTGAGCACTGGACTGTTGAGGATCTGCGTGAGCATGAGCCTGCGTCTTTCTGGTCGGCGACTGAGGTCGTCCGTCATCGCACGCTCAGGCGTTGGCCGGCCGTCGTTGTTTCCATTACGCACGTTGTCGCTCATCGAATCACCGCTGTGCGGTCCTCCACCCACGGCTGGCGCGGTTCATATGCGCGCCCAGGCCGAGCCTTGGGTCATTATCCCGCGGACTTCTCCAACTTGGCTTCGAGCTGCTCCATGCGTTGGATCAGCCGATCGAGTGCCTTGTCCTGGGCGGTCAGGTGTTCCTGCATCTGCAGGCACTCGTGAAGGATCGCCTCGGCGTCCTGATAGGTGACCACTGCGCGCTTGTCCGAGGCTGCTCCCAGAACCTGCTGGCCGACCATGATCACAAACATCAGCAGCAGCTGGACGATGTTGCCG
The DNA here is from genome assembly GCA_030948325.1 of Candidatus Dormiibacterota bacterium. The sequence continues at coordinate 4,421 of JALZAL010000297.1, read as the reverse complement.
AGGAAGAGGAGAAAGGCGAATGGATAGGGATCGACGTGGTGCAGCGGGCCCCACACGAAACCCGCGAGGACCATCCACATCGCCATGAACACGGCGGCGAAGTAGAAGGCCCACATCGTGCCGACGCTGCGGGTGATCCTCGCACCGAGGCGTCCGTTGAAACCGATGTGCTCGTCGGCGACCTTCGGCGGTTCCTTGAGCTTTCGCGATTCCGTGTGCGGGTGGGGTTGATGTACGAAGTCAATCGAGGCCATCGCGCCAGGTTCTCCTATTGCGTGAGGTGGTAGCGGGTTTCGCCTAATGCGGCGGGCTGGGCATCAGCAGAAGCGGGCATTGCGATCCATGTACGAGGGTCCTTCCGATATCGCCGAACATGCGATCCCGCAGGCCGTGCGCATGGTGGCTTCCCACCACGATCAGGTCCGCGTCGAACTCAACGGCCTTATCGAGGATGAAGGCCGCGAGATGCTCGGGCCTTGCGCTGTCGATGTCCGATTTGGCTCTAACCCCAGCCTTGACGAGCCGCCGGACGATCTCCTCGCCAAACTTAAAGGACTCGGGGATGGTCTCCTTCTCCATCGTCGCCACAGAGGTCACGATCCGCTCCCTCATGTGAACGACGAGCACGTCGGCGTCAAAGGCCTTGGCCAGTCCGGTAATGACAGGCACTGTCTCGCTGGCATCCTCGGACCCACCGACCGCTACGAGAATTTTCGTAAACATCACGCCACATCCTCCCAAGCGTTGCGCGGACGGTGAACGGGGACGTGATGACCAGTATCACGCCGCAGGGGGACGCTAGGGGCTGGAAGCCATGGCGATGTTGGGCTGTGCCTGCCGCATCATCTGGTCCAGCTCGACGCCGTCCACGGTCTCCTCGCCAATAAGCCTCTGGGCCAGGTGGCCGAGCACCGCGCGCCTCTCGGTGAGGATCTTGCGCGCAACCTCGCGCCCCTCCTCGACGAAACGCCGCACCTCTTCGTCGATGAGCGACGCCATCTCCTCCGAGTAATTTCGACGCTCGCCGAGATCGCGGCCCAGGAACACGAGCTCGTTGTTCTCGCCCATGCTGACTGGTCCGATCTTCTGGCTCATCCCCCACTGCGTGACCATGCGCCGCGCAAGCTGAGTGGCCTTTTTGATGTCGCTCTCGGCTCCCGACGTGACGTGGCCGAAGACGATCTCCTCCGCAACGCGCCCGCCCATCATCCCGGCCAGCTGCTCGTGCAGCGCCACCTCGCTGGCGAGGTGCTGATCCTCCCCAGGCAGGCTGAGCGTCCAACCCAGCGCCGAACCACGCGACATGATCGAGATGCGGTGCACCTTGTCGGTGTGCGGCAGCGCGTGCATCACCAGGGCGTGCCCAGCTTCGTGGAACGCCACGATCTGCTTCTCCTCATCCGAGATGCGGACGCTCTTGCGCTCGGGTCCGGCAATGACGCGGTAGATCGCCTCCTCGAGATCGATCATCGCAATCCCCTTGCGACCCGCCCGCGCTGCGAGGATGGCGCCCTCGTTGACAAGGTTCGCGAGGTCCGCGCCGCAGAAGCCGGGAGTCTGTCGCGCAAGGATGTCGAGGTCGACATCAGGCCCCAGGGGTTTGTCGCGCACGTGCACGTCGAGGATGGCGCGCCGGCCGCGAACATCAGGACGGTCGAGGACCACGTGGCGGTCGAATCGCCCTGGTCGAAGGAGAGCGGGGTCGAGGACGTCCGGCCGGTTGGTGGCCGCGATGACGATCACGTGCGTATCGGTGTCGAAGCCGTCCATCTCGACCAGGAGCTGGTTGAGCGTCTGCTCCCTTTCGTCGTTTCCGCCTCCAAGCCCTGTACCTCGCTGGCGCCCCACGGCGTCGATCTCGTCCACGAAGACGATGCAGGGGCTGGATTTCTTGGCCTGGTCGAAGAGGTCGCGGACGCGCGAAGCGCCGACGCCCACGAACATCTCAACGAACTCCGAGCCGGAGATGCTGAAGAAAGGAACTCCGGCCTCGCCGGCCACTGCGCGCGCGAGCAGAGTCTTGCCGCTGCCGGGCGGTCCGACCATCAGCACTCCTCTTGGGATGCGCGCGCCGAGCGCCCGGAACTTCTCGGGGGTCTTGAGGAACTCCACGATCTCCTTGAGCTCCTCTTGCGCTTCTTCGACCCCTGCGACGTCAGCGAAGGTGACGAGAGGGCGCTCCGGTGACATGAGGCGCGGCTTGGAGCGGCCGAAGGACATGGCTTGCCCCTGTCCCCGCTGTATGGAGCGATACGACCAGTAGATGAGGCCGCCGACCAGCAGCAGGATGATCACGTTGGGCAGGAAGGTGATGAGCACCGTTCCGAGATCGCTGCCGGAGGCGAACCGCACGGTTTTCACGCCGTCGGCCCGGAGCTCGTCGGCAAGAGTCACCGATTGGTCCGCCGGCAGGGCGACGTTGTACTTTTTGCCGAAAGTGTCGATGGCCAGGCCGCTGGTGCCCGAGATCGTGATCTCCGAGACCCTGCCCGCCTGCGCGTTCGCAACGAGGTCCGAATAGCTCCAGGTGGAGGGCTGGGAGCTCGACGACAGGTATTGGGCCAGTAGGATGAGGCCCGCCAGAACCAATCCGATGGGGAGTATCCAGCGCTGCAGCCGCTTCATCAACATGCCGCCCTCAGGCGGACCTCCGGTCGAGAGTTCATATCGTCCTTGCTGTCAGCTTAGGCGACATCCGTTCTCGACGTATTCGATTGTTGCCCACGTGAGCCTCGACGCCGGCGCTGTGCCGACCGTCCGAAAGTGCCCCGCCAGGGATTCGAACCCCGGACCCTCTGCTTAGAAGGCAGATGCTCTATCCACTGAGCTAGCGGGGCGGCGGCGCTATTCCGGAGAGAATACGCAGATTCAAGGGGGTGGGATGAGCGACAGGCTACAGAAGCTGAAGGACATTCTCGGCGAGGTATCCGATATCAACCGCGCCGGAGCAGTGCTTGCCTGGGACCAGGAGACATATATGCCGCCTGGTGGCATCGCACATCGGGCGGACCAACTCACGACGCTGCGGCGCATCTCCCACATCCGCTTCACCTCGGACGCGGTCGGCGCCCTGCTCGACGAGCTGGATGGCGAGGTCAGCGGCCTGCCTTTCGATTCCGACGAGGCCAGCCTCGTCCGCGTCACACGCCGCGATTACGACCACGCCCGCAAGCTGCCCCCTGACCTCGTGGCTGAGATCACTCGCGCCGGGGCGACAGCTCGCCCCGTGTGGCAGAAGGCGAGGGAGGACGCAGATTTCAAGCTCTTCGCGCCCTACCTCGAAAAGAATGTCGAGCTGAACCGGCGCGTGGCTGACGCCCTTGGCTACGTGAAGCGCCCATACGACGCCCTGCTCGACCGCTCCGAGCCGGGCCTCACGACCGATCAGCTGGAGGCCATCTTCGCCGAGCTCAAGGAGGCGATAGTGCCCCTCGTCAGCGATGTGGCACGCCATTCGGACGCGGTGGACGACAGCGTTCTGTTCCGCGGTTTCGATCCCGACGTCCAGGTCGCCTATGCCCTCGAGGTCGTGACCAAGCTTGGCTATGACGTCGAGAGGGGCCGGCAGGACCTGTCGACTCACCCCTTCACCATCTCCTTTGGACCGGGTGATGTGCGCATCACCACTCGCGTGTCTCGCGACTTCTTCAACGAGTGCCTGTTCGGATCAATCCATGAATCCGGTCACGCGATGTACAACCAGGGGATCGCGCAGGACCTGGATCGGACACCCTTATGGAGCGGGGCGTCGCCCGGGGTGCATGAGTCGCAGTCGCGGCTGTGGGAGAACCTGGTCGGGCGCAGCGCCGCGTTCTGGCACCATTTCTTTCCGAGCCTGCGAGACAGGTTTCCGGACCAGCTCAAAGGCGTCGATGAGGAGACGTTTTTCAGGGCAGTCAACAAGTCGTATCCATCCCTCATCCGGGTCGAGGCCGATGAGGTGACCTACAACCTGCACATCCTGCTTCGGTTCGAGCTGGAGAACGAGCTGCTCGAGGGCAAGCTGAAGGTGAAGGACCTGCCTGAGGCCTGGAACACGCGCGTCACGTCGTACCTGGGGATCGATGTGCCGAACGATCGGGATGGGGTGCTGCAGGACGTCCACTGGTCGGGTGTTTCGTTTGCGATTTTCCCGGGCTACACGCTCGGCAACCTCATGGGCGCGCAGCTGATGGATAAGGTGCGGAGTAAGGTGCCGGACCTCGAGGGCCGCATCGCTGGTGGGGAGTTCGGGATCCTGCTCGATTGGCTGCGCACCAATGTGTACCGGCATGGGCGGAAGTTCACGCCGAATGAGCTCATGGAGCGCGTGACCGGAAAGCCCCTCACCGCGGAACCCTGGATCGCCTATGTGCGCCAGAAGTTCGCAGCGCTTTACGGAATAAAGGTGGGCTGAGGCTGGAGGCGGACTAGGGCGGTAC
>JALZAL010000280.1 GCA_030948325.1 Candidatus Dormiibacterota bacterium | reverse complement strand
TGGCCGGCAATTCGTCGACTTCCAGGCGCCTCTGCACGTGACCTGCGCGCGCCACGATTGTGAGGTTCACCGTAAATGCGCGCGGGTGAGACGCATCGGCGGATGGACGCCGTATTCACTGATCTGCCCCACTTGGGGACCCCAATTCGTGCCGCAAGCAGGACCGGCCGATTCGCCGTTACCCAAATCCTATGGCGTGCGGAGCCAACTGGTCAGTGTGGTCGGGACACCAGGTCAGCGTGAGGTTGCTTGGGCGGGGATGATTCGCTTTCTGCTAATACGGCGCGGGTCAGAGGCTGCGGCACCGTCGGTGGCAGCCGCCGCGACCATCCGCGCAACACCTCTGGCGAACGATTCGTCGAGCGCCAGGTGCCCGTTCAGGTAGCGGTGGTAGAGCGGACCGAAAAGAAGGTCCATGATCAGCTCCGGGTCGCTGCCGGCTGGAATCTCGCCTCTCCCGATTGCGCGCTCGATGATCGGTCGGCGTTCGTTCCGGATCCGGTTCACAAACCGCTCGCGCCAGGCGACGGCCAGATCAGGGTCACTCTGAACCTCTGCGATGAAATGAGCCACAGTACGCCCTCCGCGGCGGCTGCTCGCCAACCGAACCCAGTTCTCGGCTGCATACGCTAGATCGCCGCCAACCCGGCCGTCCACGTCGCCATCGTGGGCACCCGCAATCCGACGCACATCGATGACGCGATCGCGGCCGCCGACCTCGAGCTCGACCCATCGGCGCTGCGCCGGATCGAGGACATCGTCAGCGACGAGGTGCGGGTCGGCGGACCCTCGCCAGAGTCAGTGTGAATGGAGAAGAAACAATGAGTGACATTACCAACACCCCTCCCCCGCGCCCGACCGTCGCGCTGCTCGGCGCGGGCACCATGGGCGCCGCTATCGCGGAACGATTGCTCGACCAAGGCTTCGCGGTCGACGTGTGGAACCGCACGCCAGGCCCAGCGGCGCGTCTGGCTGCACTTGGCGCGACCGCCCACGCGAAGCCTCAGGAGGCAGTGGTCCGCGCCGACATCGTGGTGACGATGTTGCCCACAGGAGACGCGGTCAGAGAAGTCATGTTGAAGCAGAGCACCCTCAACGTCATCCGGCCTGGCAAAGTCTGGGCGCAGATGGGAACCATAGGGGTTGAAGCCACCGAGAGCCTGGTATTTGAGGTCGCGGGTGCACACCCCGATGTCGCCTTCGTTGACGCTCCAGTCTCCGGGAGCCGTGAGCCGGCCCGAAGCGGCCGCCTGCTCATTCTTGCTTCAGGCCCTGCGGGCGCGCGGCCAATCCTGGAGCCGGTGTTCCAGGCTCTCGGGCGCCCAGTGTGGCTGGGCGAAGCCGGCGCAGGCAGCCGGATGAAGCTGGTGCTCAACACATGGCTCGCGTTCGAGGTCGAGGCTGCCGCCGAGGTGGCCGCGCTCGCCGACCGGTTGGGCGTGGGTTATACGGCGCTGCGCGAGGCGGTGGCCGGCGGCGCGCTGGCGTCCGGTGTAGCGATGACCAAGCTCGCCAAGATGGAAAGCGGCGATTATTCCCCTGACTTCTCATTGGAGTTGGCGCTCAAGGATCTTGATCTCGCTCAAGCGGCCGCCGGCGTCGAAGTCATTCCGGTGGCAGGATCGATCGCCGAGCGTTGGCGGCGTCTGGTCGCAGAGGGTTATGGGCGTCTGGACATCAGCGCCGCCCGGATTGGCCTTGGTTCGGCGCTGGCGGCCGCGGCCGGCGGGCACCCAGCATGAAGACGATGTTGAGGCAGGAGGATAGGTTGATGGCGAACAAGCTGGCGGTGATGGCCGACTCGCCCTCGGACTACGAGAGGCTTGGCCTGTCGCGCACCACGATCGCGCCGTGGGAGGATGGGAAGCGCACCGACGACTCGGCGGGTACTTACGAATGGTGGTACTTCGATGCGCATCTCGCCGATGGAGCGAAGCTTGTCGTGACGTTCATGAACAAGGACATTGCGCAGCCGCAGAGCTCGTTGGCGCCGCTGCTTCGATTGAACCTCGACCTGCCCGACGGGCGTCATTTCGAAAAGCCGGTGCACTACCCAGCAAGCGAATGGTCGGCGGCCAAGGACCATGCCGATGTGCATCTCGGCCAAAACCGATTCACCGGCGACCTGCACGAGTATCGGATCGAGGCAACCGCTGAGGAGATATCCGTCGATGTGAAGTTGACCGGTGAGGTTCCACCCTGGCGTCCCTCGACCGGGTACATGCTTTTCGGCGCGGATCGGTCGATGGAATTTGCGTGGTTGCCCTCGGTGCCGCAGGGGAAGGTCAGCGCCTCGTACTCGATTGGCGGCGAGCGCCACGAGACAATAGGGGTTGGGTATCACGATCACAACTGGGGCAATGTCGGCCTGATGAAGGTGGTGCACGACTGGTACTTGGCGCGTGGTCAAGCCGGGCCGTACACGGTCATCGCGTCCTACATCACCGCCTCCGAGCAGTTCGGGTTCGAGCCGATTCCAATCTTCATGCTCGCGCGCGACAACGTCCTGGTGGGCGACGATCGGGCCAACGTCACCTTCGAACGCGAGGGTATCTACACCGATCAGAAGACCGGCAAGCCGGTTGCGGAGACGACACGCTACACATATCAGGACGGCGACGATAGGTACGTTGTGTCGTTTACTCGCACCGACGACCTCTCGACAAACCGGATGGTTGACTCCATCAAAGGCATCAAACGGATCGCTGCCAGGCTGATGCGCTTCGACGGCGCCTACCTGCGATTCGTCGGTGATCTCCAGATCTCAAGGTATCGCGCTGGTGAGCTGCTCGAGACCTACAAAGACGACGCGATCTGGGAGCTCATGTACTTCGGCCACGCGCGCTGATGCAGAGTAGGACGAAGAATCAGCGCCAGCTATGCGTTTAAGCTAACGAGGAGATACTGACCGTGCCACAGAAGCAACATCTACCCAGCGTGAGCGACAAAGAGCAGCGGATGTACGAGCACATCAAAGAAAGCGAGCTGAAGCAGGGCCGCCCGACGAAACGTGCGAAGGCGATCGCGGCGGCGACAGTTGTGAAGCATCACAACGCCAAACGTCAAGCCAAGAGCAATTAGCAGACGCGCTTTACCTGCCGCTCGAATTCAACCTGCCCGCGGGGACGGGACCTCGAGTACCTGGCAGCCGCTCTTCCGAGCCTGTACAGCTCGGCCGGACGGGCCGGCGAACCTCCGGAGGGCTAGCTCGACGGGCGCAGCGAGCGCTCCCGCGTCCGCCGCGCCAGCGATCCGAGGCTGATTTCGCCAAGCAGACCGGCGTTGATGCGTCCGGTGACTCGCCTTAGCGCTTTCACCTCCTCAGGCGTCAGCACGTCGAATACGATCCGGCGAACCTCCCGGAAATGAATCGG
>JALZAL010000256.1 GCA_030948325.1 Candidatus Dormiibacterota bacterium | reverse complement strand
TTTGCGGGACCAAGCCGTAGTACTGCAGGGCCTTCCCGTAGATCCCGCCCACCAAGGGCACTTGCGCGAGAGCCTGGCCATAGCGAGGCGCATAGTAGGCGGCGCCGAGGTTAGCGAGTCCGATTAGCGACAGTGCAATCAGCAGCGCCGCAGCGGGGCGAAGCAGCCTGCGAGGCCTGCCCGCATGCTCAATGCGGGTGGTTCGGTGCGCAGCGTGCAGAGCGGAGCCCTGAGCTCGTGCCTCAGCGCGCGCATCTGGCTCGGTGCGCCAATGCGCCGCCGAAGCCGGAAGCGAGATGGTCGCGTAGATACGTTGAATTTCCTGCTCGAACTTAGTCATTTCGTCGATCATGGGAGTCCTCCAGTTTTGATCTGAGTTTCTTAAGGGCGCGAAATGTTGCCACTTTCGCTGCCTGCTCCGACAATCCGAGTACGTCGGCGACTTCGCGATAAGAGAGATCAGCGGCGACTCGGAGTCCGATGAGCTCGCGGTCGTGACCACTTAGCGTCGCGACGGCCGCACTTACCCGGCGGAGTTCAGCTCGATCCTGCACGCGTCCTTCAACATCCATCGGCCGGTCACGCGATTGCTGCAGGTGCCTGAAGAGGAGGTGCCAGCGGCCGTTCTGGCGATGGCGGTCGATGCAACAATTCCGGGCGATGCTAACGAGCCAGGTTCGGATCGACGTACTATCGGGACGCACGCGCTCGTAAGCGGCGAAGGCCTTGACGAAAGCGTCATGGGTCAGGTCGGCGGCTGCATCTGCATCTGCCACCTGGGACAAACAGAACCGGTACACACTCGGTGCATTTCGGGTGTAGACCTCGTCGAAAGGAGGCAGGCCGGCTTCCTTCGGTCGGTCGTCTTCGGGATCGATTAGCACGAGTGGGCCAGTCATATCTCTACAAACGTCCGGCCCGCCTTTTGGGAACAGCCCCGGCTAAATTGACCTTGAAGGGTTAGCTATCGTCAAATTGAGATATCCGGACAGCGATCAAGCCGGCAACATCCCCGGATCGCTGCCCGAGGGGTTATTTTGGTTTGGTCAGGTCTGTTTGGCTGGGAGCGCAACTCGAACCGTTCCCCCGATTGTGGTAAGAAGTCCCTTGCCTAACAGGTACCTTTGCCACGCATTTACGCACTCGCCGGCAAGCTCCGCGGAATCGCGGAGCTGCATGCCGACCCGAACCTGGATGCTTCCGCTAGTGTTGGCCAGCTTCATTGGCCCCTGCTCCCATTGGGTGTAGACGGCGATCCGGTGGTTACGGGTCTGAGCGAAGGGGTCGACACGAACACGCTTGTTGAGCGGGCCATGTTTTGAGTAGTTCGCCAGGTCCGCGCACGCCTTGAGGGCAGGGATGGCCCCGATAAACCCCTCCAGATCGCCAACCAGCGCTTCGGTCTTCGGGTCCTTGCGCAGCCAGTCTTTGAGGTGGAAGCAGTTCACGAAGAATGAGATGGCGTCGTCCTTGTAACACTCGAGAGGGCTCGCGTCGTCAAGCTGAGGCAGCATTTCGTACACGAGTGCACCGCTTGCCGCGGCCTCCAACCGGTGTTGCCACCGCAATACGCGTAGCCATTGGTGAATCCACGACACTTCCTCGGCCATCCAATGGGCCACGATAGCAGCACTGTTCCACTGGGGAGATGGATGGCAAGTGCTGCTGTTTTTGGTTTGCAATTACCTGGGTCCGCTTGAGCTCGCAGATACGCCTCTCCCACCGCCACTCAGGGTTCAAGAGTACGCCGGCGCTGCTGTAACGGTTGCCGTCGATGGCGGTCGCGAAAGCCAGAAGCAGGTCGCGCCATAAGCGCGCAGCGACTGCATTCCGGCACTGACTGGCAATCACTCGCCCAGCCCCCAGCGGGCGTCGGCCAGCTTGTGGACCAGGTCACGGCGGGTGCGGGCGTAGAAGGAGCGACGCCGACCTCCCCCAATTCGAATCTGGCCCTCCCAGCGCCCATCCGCCCGTAAAAAGACGGCACCCAGACCCCGATTTCGGCGCGCCATGACGCCCACCTGCTGCCCCAAAAGATGGGCTCAGAATGGGCGCCCTGCCAGTCAGAATGCCAGTCAATTGTTAGAGGCAGTCAGGGGCGAAGCCCAAATCCGAGTACAAAAAGCTGGAGGCGAGTGCGGGATTCGAACCCGCGGTGGAGGTTTTGCACCGCTACCGGCAGTTCACAAGAGTTCGCTGAAGTTCATTCCGTATTGAATTTCAGGATCGATCGTTCGCCAGAGTTCATCCTGGTTCGCCAGAGTTCAGCGGGGTTGCCGTCACCGTTGCCGTCAAATCGGGCCTTACGTGCTCTGGTGCGGTTAGGCCGGATCGCGAGCTTCTCTATGGCCGGACGAGGGGCCCTTGGGGTCGAGACAGCCTGGCTTGCCTATGGGTCCGCCGTTCAGCGGCCGGCTTAAGCCCCAGAGCGAGTAAGCGATCCGCCCACGCACCACGGCCATTGTGACGAAGCAGGTCGAGGTGGCGTTGGGTTGGCACTGGCTTAGCATGCGGTTGTTTTAGTCGCTGTGCGCTCTCCCACGCGGCCGCCGTCAGAATCGCCTGCTGCCATGGATATTGTCGGGTACGTAGGGCTGCCACGGCAGCTTCGTGTGCCTCCTCCCATCGCGTTTGGCGGACGAGGCCCTCAGCTTTGAGGGCTGCTGCAGCCTTAGCCCGCATTGGCGGTCCCTGTGCAATCACGCGATCTAGTTCCTCACCAGCGCTGGCAAACTCTCCAAGCTCCATCAGGCAGCGTGCCCGTTCTAAGCGAAGGCTGGCGGAGTCAGCCTTGGTTGCATCAGGCACGCGAAGCGCAATGTCGCATGCGGCAAGCGCTTCTTTCCAATCATGCGCTCCGATGAGGGCATCGATCCGATCCCTGTGGGCATCCAGGTCGCCAGGGGCCAGCAGAATGGCTTTCCCAGTCCACTCCAAAGCCCGTTGCCAATCTTCCTCGTGAACGGCGATGTCCCCCATGAGGACCACCGCTTGTGCATCATCTGGACGCCGCTCTACTACGGCTTCAAGAATCTGTCGGGCGGTAGCAAAATCGTCAACATAGTGGAACTGCTCAGCCAGATCGACTCGCAGACTTAGTTCGTCGGCATCGCTCCATTTCGCACTGACCTCAAAAAGCCCCTCGACCGCGCCCCACATGGACCGGTCCGCATCCTCTGCGACTCGGTCAAGCGTGAGGTGAAGCCCCATGTGAGCCTCGATCCAGATTTCGAAGAGACGAGCACTGGGAGCATGTTCCTGTCGGAAGTACGGGACCGCCGCCTCCACCAACCATTTACGAGACGAGTCTTCCGCGTACTGTTCATAGCGGTGCTCCTCGTCTAGAGCCCACCTGTCGCGCGCCGTGCGGCTGGCGGAATCCCAACAATGCGCGACTTCGTGAGCAAGCGTCTGCGCCTGGCGCATCCAGAGGAGGACCTCCTGGACTTCAGGGACACGAAGTTGACCGCGGTCATACGCATAACCGAACAGATCAATCTCGCCTCGCTGCACGTGGTAACGACCAAGCAGCGCCGGCATCCAGATGCCGCCTTGGGTTTCATAGGCGTAGCGGCCCGTAAAGGGATCGGGTTCGGCGCCCTCAACGCGCATGTTGTCTTCCCGGATGCCAGTTCGTAATCGGACGGATTGCACGACAGGTCGCACATCAGCGGGCATCCGGCCGAGAAGACCCTTCACGTCATCTGGGCTGAGCGGATGGTGAACAAATGGGTGAGCCTCCTCGATGGTGACGCTGAGGGAGGCCGGAAAACCTCCGGATAGGTTCGACTGTTCCCTGGCCTCCTGGGCCCGGCCCTTGTAGCGGCGTTTCTGTTGAAGGGCTTCCTCTGTGAGGCGGACGTCTTCGTTCTGTCGGAGGTTGTCGGCGTAATCCCAGCGCCGTACCTCTTCAAGGTGACGCCTCGTTTCGTGAACGCTTCTAGCCATGGGCGAGCCAGATTGTAACGAGGTTCAGCGGCGTTGCCGTCACCGTTGCCGTCAACCGGAGGAATGGCTGAACTGCCCTGGATTTGGTGGAGGCTCAGGGGTGTCCTGACTTCAGTGGAGCCGGATTAAAGGACTCACGCTGCCGGTGTTGGTTGATGCTGAGCCTCGAACTCGATCGGTGTGAGCATACTCAAT
>JALZAL010000239.1 GCA_030948325.1 Candidatus Dormiibacterota bacterium | reverse complement strand
CGTGTTGGCCGAATCGACACACCATAATTGTGCCGTTTTCGCTTGGCCTCCCAAACTCGGAGCTACAGCGCACAAGCCCGCCTAGCTTTTAAGCAGGGTGTCGAGAGTTCGATCCTCTCCGCCCCTATTCCAAATAGGATTTGCACGCCCTGACTACTTTCCACCTTGGTTACAGCGCTCGCGGACACTAATAGTTTCGCAGGTCCCCCAGCTGACTCCAGGCGGCTATCGTCAGCCATGGCTGAGACCATCAACCGTCACTTATCCGAGCGGGACGCTCGCCGCCGCTAGCGCGCCCTCGGCTTAGCTCTCCTCAGGTGGCAACGGCACAGTGTGAAGGAGGAGGATCTTCCATGCGCTACTCTCTCGCTGGAACGCCAATGTCGTTGGCGCTGAGACATGTTGTGGCTTTCCTTCCAGTGTGTAGTCCTGCTCGATCCAGCAGGCTGCGAGCCCAATGTCTCCTCGCACGGTTTCGTGGACATCGCTGAGCGTCGTATGAACGTCCTCGACCATCTTCATCAGTTGTCGCACGTAGGCGGCAAAGTCGTCTATGCCGCGCATCCATCGACGAGAGATCTCGTCGACCGCTTGCATGTCTTTCGCTCCGGCGCTGATAATCGCCTCGCCATCTTTTCGGTCGATGCAATCGAAAAGCTGCCGGGTTGCCTGCTCCAGTGGACCGCCCATCTCCCACCTCCTGTCTATACCGTTGGACCGTCAAGAAGGGAGGACCCATCGGGAACTGCTCTGTCGGACGACAACTGGGGAGCTCACATTGTACATTCGCTACTTCGCCTCGCTGGCTGGCTAGGAGGCGGTGGACACGCCTGGCGCGGCCCAGTCGGCGGCAACTGGGTCTCGGAAAGGACGGCCCCTCACCCGAGATAGCTCGCACACCATAACTGTGGCTGTTTCGTTTGGCCTCCTAAACTCGGAGCCAGAGCGCTGCAGCGCTGCCGCCTTTTCAGCAGGGTGTCGAGAGTTCGATCCTATCCGCCCCTACACGCTCGGGAAGGCGCTATTGCACAACGACCGTCGTTCCCACCGGGGCCCACTTGTACAGGAAGGCCATGGTGCTCAGCGGGACGTTGATGCAGCCGTGAGTCCCATTCGTAAGGTTCGAGCCTGGGCCGTAGTTGGTCCGCCAGGGAGCGTCGTGGATAAAGTAGCCGTCGTCCTGGTAGAGCATTGCGTAGTTGGTCCAGGCGCTGGCGTACCAGTAAGGGCTGCTCTTCGGCCAAGGCGATATGAACTTGTAGGGCGCGTACTTGGCCATGATGTGGAAGGTACCCGGGAGCGTCGGCAGGGCTGGCCGGCCGGTGGCGACAACCGTTGTTGCCACGACCTTCCCGTTCTCGTAGGCGCTGAGGCTTTGCGTCGCCAGTGAGACCACGATGAGCTTCCCATCGGCATTTGGCGCTGGAGCGGAACTGGGTGTGGGCACGGTGGGTCGTGCCGATGCGGTCGGTTGCGCTATGACTGGGTCCGCCGTTGCGGTCGGCGCAGGCGCGGCGGCGGTGGCTGACGACGTTGGAGCTACCGCAACCGGATCCGACGTCGGCTGGTAGCTCGCCGAGGCGCTGGCCGTCGAAAGTGGTGCACCGGCTGGCGGCGCTGTGGCCGCGCTGGTTAACAGGCTATTGAGGAAGATACCGCCGATAAGTGCGAAAAGAATGAAGGCGCTGATGGTTGATCCGACCCGGATCAGGGCCCGCTTGGTCATTCGCTTCCCTTCTTGCATGCGATCGATCGGTCGACTACACAGGGAAAACGCCCGCTTGTTGGGTAAAGTTATCCGTAACCTTCCGCAATCTCCGCCGTTATCAGCGGCTCTTCGCGGTTATGCCAATCCCTAACGCCGGTCGGCGGCACCGTGCCGATCAGCCGTTAAGTCTGCTACGGGATCAGTTGGTAGAAGCGGAAGAACTCGTTCTCTATCGGCAGCACCTCCAGGCTGGTGTACCCGGAGTTCCGCGCGAAATCGCGGAGGACGTCGGTGCGCATGACGGTACCCGTCGCCACCGACGGCTTCTCTGTCATCGCAGCCGGCAGGCACAACAAGAGGCTCGGGCCATACATGAAGCGCTCGATCTCGCCACCAGGCGCGGAAAAGGTGTCCGCCACTCGCTCGTCCATGACCAGCAGGCTGCCCCCGCGAACCAGCATCTCTCTTGTGGCAGCGAGTACCCGTATCGGGTCGGACATGTCGTGGACGGCCTCGAATATGGTGACAAGGTCGTATCGGCCCAGCAGGGCAGGATCGCCTACGACGTTTCCCGCTGAGAAGGTGACCCGATCGGCGACTCCCGCCCGTTTCGCGTTTTGACGGGCAAGCGCGATCGCCCGCTCGTCCAGATCGAAACCGTCGATTTCAGCTGCCGGGTAGGCTCTCGCGATGGCAATAGAGGACCACCCAACACCGCAGGCCACGTCTGCAACACGAGCTCCATGCTGGCTAAGGCGCCTATGAATGTCTGGAATCGCGGGCAGGTACTGATTGCCCAACAGCTTGACGAACAACGGTCGGTTCTAAGCACCCTGGGCTTGCCACAACTCGTCGCCATAGGCTTCCCATGGAACTCCTCCGCCACTGCGAAAGGCACGGAGCAACGCCGGCATCTGCTGAGCGATGCAGACGACCGCCTGGGCAATAGGGCTCAGGAAGTTGAGACTCTCATCGTCGAGCAGCGTTTCAGCATACGCAGAAGGAAGCGAAAACCTTCGCTCACTGACCGCGGTTGTGCCGGCGACGACGTCAAGGATCCCGGTGACAGCTTGCTGTTCCAACCACTCTCGTGCGTAACGCTCATCGATACCGGACCGGCTCGCGAGCTCCGCGGGCGTGGCTGCTCCTAAGTCGGCCAGCGTCCGGTAGAGGCGTAGCCTGTCCCCGACGTACACGTGGAGAAGGTCGAAGCTTCCAAGCGCCGCCTGGAATAGCCTTCCCGTCAAGTCCTCTGCAGTACGCACCTCCGAAGCCGAGGCTGTCCCTTCCATGACTCCCCTCCTGGAACTGTCCTCCCCTTTTCGGACGCGACCAATAAGCTGGACGCCGACCGCGCCGCCTGCTGTATCGGTGCTGTATCGAGGCAAGATTGAACTCGCTGACACGGCTTGTCAAGCCTAACCAACCCGTCGAAAGTAGCGAGAACAATCGCGTTTCCGGATCCAAATGAGTCCTCGGAGGTCGTACGCGGGATCAGGATCAGAACCGGAAGGCTGACCAGCCAAAGTACTCCGGACACATAAGCAAGGACGACCCCGATGTTTGCCGCCCGACCGCGTCCCTTGCCGATGGCCGCCCCAAGCCCGATAATTCCGACCGCGAAGAAGCCAGGCGCAAGCTCGAAAATCCAAGGCGGTTGATTCCCGCTCCAGAGGATGGCCAGGCCCTTTATCATCCACATGGCCCCGCCCACGCTCGCCGCCATCGCCGCGAGCCGAACAAATTTCATTGAGCGCTCGGCCAGACGGCGTGAGATCGGTGCGAGCGGGCCTCTAACCGTGTGCAACTCGAAGAGGCCACGAGATGCCATTTTCGCACAGAGATCTGAAGGTCCAGGCGATCTTGAACTTTCATGTCTGAACGAGTCCGCACCTTGCTCGAAGTCCCCGAGCTCGGTCCTCTCGCCGGCCCTGAGCCGCCTGAGGGGGCGCGTTCGGGATCTTTCTAAGGGTTTGTGTGCGTTAACTACTCCTTGACTGAGCCGCGTGGCCCTGCTAGCGTTTGGGCGCTGGTCTCGACTACGACCAACCAATGGAGGGAGCCTATGAAGCGGGGAATCTTGAGTATGCGCACGCGCGTCGTCG
>JALZAL010000215.1 GCA_030948325.1 Candidatus Dormiibacterota bacterium | reverse complement strand
CAGGTCGCCGCGGGCGAGGACGCGCTGTCCGGAGCGAGCATAGGCGGCGCAGGCCTTCGCAGCGTTCGGGCCGGACATGCACCAGGCGAAACCGCCCGACCGACCAGGAAGCGCCAGCGATCCAATATCACCAAGCCCGCGCTGGAACTGCTCTGCAGCCTGGATCTCTGCCAGGCCGGCGCCCAAGAGGGAAGCTCCTTGTTGAAAGGCGACCGCGGCAATTCGGCAAGCCTCCCGAATGCGATCGATCTCGACCTGCGTTTTCACCGACCGCAGCCGCGACAGGGTTTCTGACGCTGGGATCAGGCGTGCCGAGGGGAACGCCTCGCCGAGCAAGATCAGGATCGTTGCCCCAAAGAGATGCATGGCCGCATAGGATGCCGGCTCGACCATACCGCCGCTCTCGAAGCCGACTCGCTGGCAACCGATCCCTAAAGAACCCGAGACCTCACCGAGCGGGCAACGAATCGCCTCTTCCGGCGTGCGTAAGTCCTCAAGCGAGCCTGGCTGAAAGGTCCGCACCTCATCGGCCCAGCCATGCCTGGCCAGGTCGCCCTCGTCCTCCGGGACGATTAACACGGTGCGCGGACCAGGTGCCACGATGGCGAGGGAATTGCCGGCTACCGGCCAATAGCCCGTCAACAGCAGCACGTTGGCCGGCAGCGAACAGACCAGTGTATCCAGCCCGTCCTCGCGCAGGGCCTGCTGGATCGAATCGATGCGGGCCGCGTCTCGTAGCATGGCTTTCCCTCAGACCTCTATGGCTACATTCTCTCTTTGACGCCGTTCCGCACCAACCACCAATTGATCGGGTAGGCGGTGACGAATCCCGCGAACATGGCCAACTGCATCATGAACCAGTACACCGAGCTGCCTTTGTTTAACTCGTGCCCGAAGATCACGAAGTTGGCCAAGGCCATCCAGCCGTACATGCCAACCTGCCAGGCCGTCAGCGACAGGGTGTCGGCCTTCAAGGCCGCCCACAGTCCCGCGCCAACGGACAGGTTCCGCATCGGCGCGATCGTGAAGTACTGGAAAGCGATGCCGATCGTTAACGCGAGAACGTAACTAACCGCCCACTCGGCAAATATCTCCCGGCCAAACAGGGTCATCGGCACAGCGACAAGCGATCCGGCAGTGACGATATCGGCGAGCGCACAGCCGGCACCGCAGTGCGAGGCGGCGACGCCGACTGCTTGCCATAATGGCTTCTCCTGGGCCGGAGGCTTTTGGTGTTGCTTCGTGGCCGTATGCCAGGCTGCTTGACTGGAGCGCCGCCCGACGGTGAAATACGCCCAAAGTCCCAGCGGTCCCGAATACAAGGCGGTAATCGGCCAGACAATGTTCATGATCCACATCTTCTGCCGGTGTCCGGTCGCAAGATCCGCCACCATGACTGCGGCGCAGCCGACCGCCAGACCCAACGAGGCGCAGGAGATCCAGATGAGCCACGGTTCCATGATCGGTCCTTGTCAAAGTGGATCAGAGCGAAACCGATGACGTTCGTCTTGAGAGGGGATAGATACACTTGCGCCCGTCTGCGTCAGTTGGGAGTGGTGACCCGTTCACGGACAGATCAGCGCAAGCCCGCTCTCGGGGTCGAGACGGCGCTGCAGGTGAGCCGGCGATTCCACCACAACGACCTCCAGCGTGGGCCTGACGTGGGCTTCCAGCAGGTGCCCGCCCCGCGTCGTCCCATCGGGTCGGCCGACCACGAGGTGCGCATGCACCTTGGGGTTTCCCCCTTCGTCCAGGGCGACATCACCGATGAGTGACAGCACCTCGACTTGCTCGCGCAGCGGGATGCGGGTGTACGCCTTTTTCTCCCAGTCGAAGTAGCCAAGGGTCACATCGCGCAACGCGCCAATGGCGGTGAAGTGCGCGGCGGCCAGTTTCTCGTGGCTGGCGAATTTGGCGAGGCCCGCGGCCACCTCGTCGCCCGTCTCGAAGATGAGAGCGAATGTCTTTTCGCCATCGTGCTCGTGAATCAGCCTGCTTTTCATGCTTCCTTACCTCCTGGCGACGTCCCGGATGAGCCAGCCGGCGAGAGTCAACCCCGCGCCGGCAAGCAGCAATTTTCCGACCCGACCTCCAGCCCGAGCGGCCCCGTTTGCATGGTTCGCACCCAACGGAAGCTGGCCCGCGGATGGCCCGTTCTGGCTCTGGAGTGCCATCTGTATAACTTCAGCCAGATGCAGCGGGCGGCGCTCGGTAGTCTGGCCGATCTGCTGCTGGCAACTGAAGCCGTTGGCGATAATGAGCGTGTCGGCTTCGGCCTTGCGCACTGCTGGCAGCAGCGCGCGCTCGCCACAGGCGAGCGCGACATCGCAATGCTTGCCGCTCTCGAAGCCGAAGGAACCGGCCATGCCGCAGCAGCCTGGCTCCGGCATGTCGAAGTCAAGGCCCATCTTTTTCAACAGCGCGGTCTCATCCTCCATACCCATGATCGATTTGTGGTGGCAGTGACCGTGGACCAGCGCCTGGCGATGAAGCGGCGGGGGCTGGTATCCCTCGAC
>JALZAL010000139.1 GCA_030948325.1 Candidatus Dormiibacterota bacterium | reverse complement strand
GGACGAGGACCATCAGGAAGAGGAAGAGGAGCTGCTTTCCTCGGAACCGCAGGCGCGAGAAGGCGTAACCGGCGAAGAGGCTGAGCAGAGTGATGACGACGGCAGACCCGACCGCCAGCACGACGCTGTTCCGCAATCCCATGAGCAGGGTGTCGGCTCCCGGGAGGACCGTCTGGCCTCGGTACTTGGGTCCGGTGGTGAGCAGGTCGACGTAGTTCTGCAGCGTCGGCTGCTGGGGGATCCAGTGCTTGATCGGCACCTCATAGAGCTCGGTGCGGTTGGAGATGCTTGACACTGCCACCCACGCGACGGGGGCCACCGCCCAGGCGATCAGGACACCTGCGCCGACGTAGAGACCGACTTGTGCCGCTCGCTTGCTCAAACTCATGTCCCGGCCCTCACAGCGTGACTCGCTTGTACAGGTTGCGCACGAACAACGCGGCTCCGCCGAGTGAGACGAGCAGGATCAGGTAGGACAACGCTCCACCGAGTCCGAGGTCCAAGTTGCGGAACACGACCTGGTAGTTCTGCACCATGAGGACTTTGGTAAACGGGTTGATCTGACCCCCGGCCCCGCCGCCCGACGTGATCGACCAGATCAGATCGAACACCTGGATCGAGGAGATCAACTCGATCGCGAGGACGATCGTGAACGTCGGGAGCAGATGCGGCAGGGTGATCCGGGTGAACGTCGCGACGGGCCCGGCGCCGTCGACTTTCGCTGCGTCGTAGATCTCGACCGCGATCGATTGCAGACCGGCCAGGAGGACCAGCAGGACGAATGCGTAGCGCGTCCAGCTCTGTGCGATCGCCACCCAGAACAACTGACTGCTCGGATTCTGAAGCCAGTACTGATACTCGTGAATGATCCCGAGCTGGTACAAGAGCCCATTGAAGGCGCCGAAGTCGCCGTTGAGCACCCAGTTCCACATGAAGCCATTGACGATCGGCGGCAGCATCCACGGGAGCATCGCAATCACCCGAATTGCGCCCCTACCGCGGAAACTGTGGTTCAGCAGCAGGGCTCCGGCCGTGCCGATCACCAGCTCCAGAGGAAGCGTGATCAGGACGATCTGCGCGGTGATCCAGAACGCGGACCAGAAGCTGGAACCAGGTGTCAGGAGTTTGGCGTAGTTGGCGACCCCGACGAAGTGCTCATTGGCATTGAGTCCCAACGTGACCGCGTTGAAGCTTCGCCACAGGGTGATGAGGGCGGGGAAGTAGACGAAGACGGCGATGACCAGGAGGACCGGAACGAGGATTGGGTAGGCGGTCCTCTCCTCACGTCGGAGGCGGGACACCCGAAGCCACTCCTTTCGTCTTGGCGGACAAGCCCCATAGCTCGACCTAGCAGTCCACCCCAGCCCGAGAAGGGACGTGCCTCGGGCGTCAGCCCGAGGGACGTCCCTCCTGGTTCAGCTCAGCTGCCTTTGAGCTCAGCCCACTTCGCAGCGATCTGATCGATAGCCTGGTCACTGGTGATCTGACCCTGAAGCGCCTGCCGCACGGTCTCGGTCACAAACGAGTCCCACTCCCCCCAGTACTTCTCGAATCGAGGCAGATACTTGACGTACTGCCCCATCGCGTTCTGGATCTCTGGCTGCAGGATCTTGCCCGAGTCCGTGAGCCCCTTGACCACGGAGAGTCTTGCGGGGAACAAACCAAAGGTGTTGTAGATGTGCAACTGGTTTTCCGTGGCCAGGTAGTACTTGATGAACTCCCAGGCGGCGTCCTTGTTCTTGGAATACTTGCCGATCCCGATCGAGGCATCAAACGCCCAGGTCCAGTGCTGATCGGGGACCATCATGTAACGCACGTCAGGGGCCTGCTTCGAAGTCTTTGGGTTGTTCCAGACCGCGTCGGCCCCGATCCAGGACTGATGAAGTGTGCCAACGCCGCCGCCGAAGACCGCATGGGGGTCACGTGCGGTGAGCTGGTCGGGGCTGATCAAGCCGTCCTTGTACATCTTCACGAACATCTGCATCGCCTTCCGAGCGGGCGAACCCGCGGCATTGAAGGTAGGTTGCAGCTGAGCGTCGAAGAGCTGGTCGCCCATCGACATCGACATCAGGTACCAGGCCCACGACGTTCCCGCGAACGCGATCGGGTGCGGGTCGGCCCCCGTGGACTTCAGCGTCTCGGCATCGGCGAGGAACTGGTCCCATGTCGTCGGCGTGTCCTTGAGCCCGCCGGCGGCGAACTTCTTGGTGTTGTAGTCGAGCAGGACGAACTGCTGGTATGCAGTGAGTCCGTACTGGTGGCCATCCCGTTTCCAGAAGTCGAGGCGGGCGATATCGCTCGCGTTGACCGCGGCCGCGTCTCGAGCGATGTAGTCATCGAGCGGCTCGAGCGCCCCTGCCGAGACGATGAAGGACGGGCCTTCCTCGGAGGTGAAGATGACGTCTGCCGGGGACTGCTGGGACGCTAGCGAAAGGCCGACCTTCTGATAGACCTGCTCATTCGGGACGCTGATCGACTGGACGGTGATCCCGGTCTTGGCCGTCCAGGCCTTCAGCGCGTCTTCGTCAACCACAGCCCACGGCGGCGTCAGGTACGTGATGGTCGTCGGTCCGGCGGATGCCGCGCCGGACGCTGCGGGCGATGACGCACCGGACGCTGCGGGTGATCCTGACGCTCCACCGCTGCACGCAGATACCACCACTGCAAGCGCGGCGAGCAGTGCAGCTCGTCTTCGACCACGCATCATCAGGTCCTCCTCCAAGGTACTCGCGGTTGCCACCCGGGTCGCCGACCGCTCTGCTGGATCGGCGTTTCTTCCCAGTCTAGCCAACTTGTTATGACATCATATCGACATTGTCAATCCCCGTACTGGCGGTAACGCAACGCCATCGCTGCCACGACAGATGACCAGGTCATTCCTGACAAGCCGAGCGATCGCGATGCGCATTTCGCGTCGCGGTCGGTCCTCTACGACCTGCGTCGCACGCTGCCCCGCTGTCAGGCCTCCGACCGTTGTACTTGGCTCGCCGACCGCAGGACCGACAGCCCGGCGCGGAAGTCCGCGTCAGGTCCCGTGAATAGGCCAGTCGATCCACCCACGAACCAGGTCGCTCCGGCCGCCCACCATGCCGGAACGGTTTGAGCGTCGACGTGACCGTCGACGTGGATCTGCGTTCGAGCTCCCGCCCGGATCCGGAGCTCGCGGACTCGGGCATCCGAGGACGGAACCCACGCCCCGCCAGCGAAGCCAGGCTCCACCGCCATGAGCATCAGGTGCGGCAGATCCAGCACTTTCCGGAGGTCCGGGAGGGGAGTCGAGGGGCTGATCACCAGACCCGGAGTCAGTCCGCGGTCCTCGGCCGAAGCGGCCACCCGGAGTGGGTGACGGGTTGCCTCGAGGTGGAAGAACACCACGTCGGTACCGGCCAAGGCAAGCTCGGCGAGGTAGGCCTCGGGCGAGTCGACCATGAGGTGGACGTGGATCGGCGATGTCGTCAGCGGTCGGATGGCCCGAACGGTCGCCGCGCTTAGGGCCAGGTTGGGCACGAAATGTCCATCCATCACGTCGACATGGAAGGCATCGATGCCTGCGGCGTCGAGACGCTCCACCTCCTCCCCGAGTCGGTCGAGCCGTGCGCACATGAGCGACGCAGCGACGAGGGGGCCGGGGGCCACGGATTTGCTCGGCATCGCTAGGCGACCTGAATCGCGTGCGTCAGCGCGGCTTCGGAGACATCGTCGCCGCGACGCCGATCAAGCCAGCCGGTGATCGCGCCTTCTCGCAGGACCATCACCCGGTCGCATAGAGCGCTCAGCTCGCTCAGCTCGGACGAGACGAGAACGATGGCGTTTCCCTCACTGGCCAACGTTCGTGCCTCGTCGAGGATGTCCGCCTTCGATTTGACGTCGATCCCGACGGTCGGGTCATCGAGGAGCAGCACCTTGGGGCGGATCGCCAGGTACTTGGCAACGACGACCTTCTGCTGGTTGCCACCGGACAGGCGGGCAACCTGCTGTTCGAGGTTGGGCGTCCGGATCCGAAGCCGATCGACAAACCCCTCTGCGATCAGCCGTCCTATCCGGTCGCGAACGAAGCCGAACCGGCTGATCCGATTCCAGGTACCCATGAGGATGTTGGTCCTGACCCCGTGATTGCCGACGAGTCCCGTTCGACGGCGATCCTCGGGAACGAGCGCGACCCCGGCCCGGAGCGCGTCGCTGGGCGAGCCGAAGGCCACCCTGCGGCCGGCCAGCTCGATGGACCCGCTGTCGGGCTGGTCGATTCCGAAGAGGACCCGAAGGAGCTCCGTTCGACCACTGCCGAGGAGTCCGGCGATTCCCACGATCTCTCCGGGACGGAGATCGAACGTCACGTTGTGGATGCGGCTTGTGGTCAACTCGTGGATCCGGAGCAGCGGTTTGGCGCCGGCATCCTGCTCCCGACCCTGCCAGGCCAGCTCCCGCTCGAGGTTTCGGCCGAGCATCGACGTGATCATCGCCCCGATCGAGAGCGTCGCGGTGGGCGCCGCCAGCGTCACCTCGCCGTCCCTCATGACAGTGACGTGGTCGCAGATCTGGAGCACCTCTTGGAGATGATGCGAGATGTAGATGATCCCGATGCCCTGGGCCGTCAACCGCTTGACTGCCGCGAACAAGGTGTCGATCTCAGTAGCCGGCAACGACGCTGTCGGCTCATCCAGGATGAGGATCCGCGCGTTCTGCGAGATTGCCTTTGCGATCTCCACGAGCTGTCGCGTGCCGATCGGCAGGTCACCGACGGTCGCGTCCGGGTCGATAGCGGCGCCCAGCTGCTCCATCAC
>JALZAL010000135.1 GCA_030948325.1 Candidatus Dormiibacterota bacterium | reverse complement strand
CCACTTAACAGGCCGGGCTCCGATCTCGTCGACCCGGATCAAGTACGACCACCGAGTCTTTCGCCTCCCATCGCCTTCGGTGAGTGAGACTTCGAAAATGAAGAGGTCGTAGTCGGTGATCGAGTTCGGGTCATTGAGTCGGCCGCCCTGATATAGGGCGGGGCGCAGAAGAGCCGCCGCAGCGCCCGAGAGGGTGGTAAAAGCGGGCTCGCCAGGGCCCAGGACGATTGCCTGCCCTGCCGCAGCCCCGCCTGAACTGATCGCATCCCGTTTGGCCGCACCGCTCGTCGCCGTCAAGATGCGTTCCGCAGAGAAGATTAAGGAGAGGTCAAGGGCTCCCCTCGAAACGTGCCACAATCCGTCGTCAGCGATCGCTGACTTCTCGACCTTGATCAACCCGGCCCGGGCAATCCGAGTTAGGAACCGCTCGACGACATGGGGATTGATCCGCTCCAAGGTCTCTTCGTGGAGCGATGAGACGGCTTTGGTTATTTCGACACCGGATGCGAGCTGATCCTCTACCCGACGAGTCATATCGTGGATCTGACGAAGTCGGTTTTTTGTGATCTTCTGGATCGCTTGGATTACGGCGTCGCCGGCGTTATTCGTCTCGTACGTCCTGGCGAGAAGTCTTTCCAGGTCCTCGATCCCGGCCTCGGACAGGGCCGTTTCAGCAACGAGACTCAGCGAGTCAAACATCTTGCCGTCAAGCTCGTTGGCCGCCGCGCATAGATTCTCAAGGAGCCGAAGGAGGGCGTCTCCCTCGCGAGTCCCGGTGGCCACGAGATTGTAGAGTTCAACATCCTCGTTTTGTCCGACTCGATGAATGCGCCCCATCCGCTGTTCGAGACGCACAAGGGACCAGGGGATGTCCCAGTTGACCAGCACATGAGCGGTCTGTAGGTCGATTCCTTCATTTCCGGCGTCCGTCGAGACCAGGATCTGGAAACGCCGAGCGGCGAAGTCGGCCCGTATCCTGTCGCGCACTCCATGCGGATCCCGACCTGAGTACCGCTGGGCGCTGAACCCGCTCGCCACCAGCCGTTTGACAAGCCAATCGGCAGTGTCGGCGAACTCGGTGAAGACGACAGCCTGCTCGCCGCTACCGGCGAGGATATTGTTGGTTGCGAGGCAATCGTTGGTGAGGCGTGGTAGTTTCGAGATTGGCTTCAGCTGATCTGCCACATGAGCCTCGAGACGGGCCAGGAGCTCGTCAATCGCCTTCTTCTCGTCACGCGATGAGACCGAAGTCGCATGAACCACCTCGTCTTCATCGCGCTCCGACTCGTCGGCATCCCAAGGATCTCCTTGCACAGCCCCGTTTTGGGAAGCAGCCTGGACGGCGCCCATTCCATCACGACGTCGGCGCAGGGTTTCCGCAAGGGAATGGAGGCAGGACGCGGCGCGCTTTCCGTAGACCATCTTCGCGAGAGCTGTGGCTGCGGTTGGGAAGAAACGGTCGACGAGGTCTAGTGCCTCGGAGTAAAAGGCCTGCTCGGCAACATTGAGGGCGACGCTGGAATTGTGGGCCCGACGGCTCTTGAACAAGCGAGTGTGGCCGTCGTAGTCGACCAGCTCCTCCTTCATCCGGCGCAGAAAGTGAAGTGGACCGGGACGTAGTGCCCTTTGTGGCTGGTCTTCATCCAGTCGTTCAACCGCCGGGTAGACCACCGGGTCGACGAGGTGCATGAGCGCCCGGAATAGCCATTCGTTTCCCCGGTGCGGGGTGGCGGTCATCAGCAGGACACGCGGCGTCTTGCGCGTGAGCTTCATTCCGACGCGGTGCCATTGACCGGCAGTGGGGGTGAGTCGGTGTGCTTCATCGAAAACCACAGCGTCCCAGCCCGCGTGATCGGGGTCGATTGCCTCAAGGACCGACTGGTTCATGCCAGCCAACTCCAGAGACACCACCCACATGTCGTGGCCGACGCCAACAGCATGCTCGCGGACCGTGTCGGCAGTAATCCGACGGAGGCTACCGGGGCCACCGAGGAAGCGCTCAAAGTCTTCCTGCCACTTAGTGACGAGGTGCGCCGGACAGACAACGAGGGCGCGTTTTACGAAGCCCAGCCGTTGCATCTCTCGCAACCAAAGACCGGCCATGATGGTCTTCCCAGTTCCCGGCTCGTCCGCGAGTAAGAATCGCAATACTGGTTGCGGGAGCATGGCGCCGTACACCGCGCGGTTCTGGTGGGGATAAGGGGCTAGTGGCGAGGCAGCGAGCGCCGACACCTTCCCGTCCACGGCGGCCCGGCGCATCCATTCAGACCAAAGTGCAGCGAGGACTGCAGCGGGCTCGGCGTTGCCGTCCTGGACCAGAACTTCGATAAGCGAGGCGGATCCTGGCGGGAGCGTGACTGGCCGAAGATCAGTCCCGTCGATTACGTACATACGGACGCTTCCGTCCGGTTGTCGGACCACGCCATCGACGGTTACATAACGTTCTTCACCGGGTAGCCGCACTTGGGCGCCCTGAGTGAGAGGGCCAGCATCCGTCATTCTTGAAGATCCGTGGCGCATGTCAGCTGCATTGATTAGAACCGATTATGAGCCCGCCGGCGCGCTGACGCAGTGCTCGGCCAAGACGCCGGCAACGCCGTCCCAGACTGCCGCCTGATCCGACACGTACTTACAGGTCGCCCGAGTCGAGCGCATCGCCGAGGGGGTTGTGGCCCCGCCGCACGCGTGTCACGGTATTTACACCAGGTGGACGCCGCGATCATT
The DNA here is from genome assembly GCA_030948325.1 of Candidatus Dormiibacterota bacterium. The sequence continues at coordinate 422 of JALZAL010000135.1, read as the reverse complement.
TGCAACCCGGTCGACCATACCTGCCACCTCACGAAGGAAGCGATTCTGGTCGGGAGATGGAACAACACTTGGGACTGGCGCTGCCTTGTCGTAGACGTCGGCCGAGATGATCCGCGCGCGCACGAACGTCGAGCCGGTACCGGACTGCGAGAAGGCCTCGCGCCAATTGGCTTTCCGCTCGTTGTCGATGCGGCGGGCTGAAAGCTCATAGACTTCTTTCGCTACGGCGTTTGCGAACCCATCGATCACTTGCTGCTTGTCCTCTTCGGTCGGCTCGCCACCCTCCCAGCGAAGGGGTTGCTGGAGCATTCTGTAAATCTGCATCTCCAACTCGCGCTTGAGCTCGGCCACTGGTTTGAGCGTGTCGTACTCGTCGTCCCACCCCTCGGCGAATCTCCGCGAGAGTGCCTTGATCCTCGTCC
>JALZAL010000106.1 GCA_030948325.1 Candidatus Dormiibacterota bacterium | reverse complement strand
GCACCCAGCAGATCCATTCATTGCGGGCAAGAGGTGTGAGGTCTTCCCACGCAGTGAGAACTTTTGGGTTGGCAACCAGGACGCGTCTCAAGTCGACCGGGACACGATGTACCACTCCGCCGGAGATCGCCCTAAAGCTCATCGATCGCCCATCGTAGCTCCGATGAGTCGAAGGAAGCCTTGAGGTCGGCGCGCCACCCGGCGCTCGCCTCATCGGCAACCTCGTCCCGGCGTATCTACAGCTGGAGCGGGTTGCCGAATCTGTCGGCCGAGAGAACATCTTGGGGTGGCTTACGGTTCTTGAGGCCCTTTCCAAGCTGTCGAATCGGATACCCCAGCGGGAGGACGGCCGACACGTTGTAGGTGGCCGGCAAGCCGACGTGCTCGCGAACGGCGTCCAAGCCCGTGAACCCTGTCCAGTTGGAGCCAACGCCCTCCGCCCAAGCGGTCAGGATCATGGATTGGACGGCGCGACTGACGTCAGAGACCGCGATCGGACTGTCGCGCTCGCCGGCCACCACGACCGCCGCCGCCGCACCTGAGATGTAGGGGCCGGTCTGTACCAGGCGGCCCAACTCCTGCAGCGATTGGCGGTCGGTGACGAAAACGAAGTGCCAGGGCTGCCGGTTGCTCGCACTGGCCGTGAGCCTGCCCGCCTCGGCTATGCGCCCGAGGACATCGTTTGGTATCGGCTTGTCCTGGTATTCACGGACCGCCAGCACCGTGCGTACTGCGTCGAAAACCACGTTGGCCATGTATCTCAGCAAGGTTAGAGAACTTGTGAGGAAAACTCCATCCGGCACGTTGAGGACCCTCCTCTGGATGATCGGGCTCACCATGCATCCTCCCTCCCCACCCATAGCCGCCCTGATGGAACCTGGCCGGCGAGAGGCCCGAGGCTGAGGTCTGCGAGACGCCCATGTCGGTGCGTCCCCCGGTCAAGGAGCTCGTGCCGAACAGCTCCCCGCAACATGGTCTCTATTTACTCAGGTCAGCGCGGAGCATTCCGCTGTTGACCTTGGGGTCGGAAGGGTGTTATCGCTACCTTCAATTCCCGCCTCGGAACTTCAGCGCACCGCTCTTTTCACAAGAGAAGTGATCATGGCCTCTTCGCTGGTGGTCAACTTCATTAGCGCGTACTCACTCGGCCACATGCCGCCGTCGTCGAGGTTCGCCTTGTCGCTGAAGCCGAGGTTGTGATATCTGGCATTGAACTTCCCCGCGTTTTTGAAGAGGCAGATGACATTGCCATCCTTGGCGTACGCGGGCATTCCGTACCAGGTTTTCGGTGCGAGGCCCGGTGCTGCGGCTTTGATCAGGGCGTGGACTTTCTTGGCCATAGCGCGATCCGGTTCCTGCATCTTGGCGATGGCGGCGAGCAATTCAGCTTCCCCATCCGCCTTGGCCGCCTCCGCCTTCAGTTCCCGAACGCGCTCGCGCGCCGCAGCCTTTTCTTCGTCGGAGAATCCGACGTGTCTCGTGGAGGTCTTTGGCTTGGCTTTCATTTGGACGTCTCCTCGACTCTGGATATTGATGGAACACACCTCATGCTAGGAAAAGGCCGGGGCGGCAGCTTCTCGAAATCTGCTCGATCGCGGCATCCGTCGTCCTTGGGCGGATTTGGCCCGGATCCTGAGCCAAGGATGTTCAAAGGCGGGCAGCCACGATGTCAACGCGGGCGAGCTCCACGCGAACGCCCTCGAGCAGAAGGTGACGGTCCTGTTCAGTTTCGACCATGGCGTCAACTTCAGCTTCTACTTCCTCGATCCGGAGGGAAACGCTTGCGAAGCCTATTGGGAAACCGGCGGGCGGCCGGGAGGGAATCGTCCAATCGACCTGGGCAAGCCAGAGCCCGAATTGCTTGGGCTGATTGCAGCCCGATAACGCGGAGCGCTGGGTCCGTCTGGCATTAGTCGCCCAAGAATTCGCGGATCAGGAGCTCAGCCAGCCAGTTTTCGTATTTGTTGTTGGACCAGCCCCTTTGTAACACCAGGGTCCGATAGGCCGCGGGCAGGACCCTTGGAGCGCGGGCTCGGAGAATGGCGATTGAAGTCGGGAGGCTTCCCCGTTTGGAAGCGTCAGACCGCCATAGCCTCGTCGAGCTGCAACGTTCCGCCTCGCGTCACAAAGGGGTGCGACCTGAGGATCTCAGCTGCCTCCTCGAGGTTGGCTGCCTCGATGACGGAATACCCGGCGATCATCACTCGCGGGCTGGCGCCTCCGTTGGAGACCTGGGTCCCCGGCCGCAGCGGTGCGCCCGCGTCGATTACGGCCTTCCCAGCCTTGGTAAGCCATTCGCCGAACGCTGCCCGCGCCTGCTCCGCCTGGGCAGGGTCGGTCGGCACTCCTGAACCGTGGTACGTGACGAGAAACCTACTCAACGTGTTTACTCCTCGGCGGTTAGCGATCTTCGTGCAGTTCTTGAAGCCTAGGGCGAACTCGCCAAATCGAATATGTCCCCGACGCCTCCAGACTTGTCCACGACGCCGGAAAGCGCTCGGGTGAAGGTTGCTCGCGTTCCGATTCGGACCACCGGCTCGAAGCGCTCTTAAGATTCAGCACGGGCTGATGCGCACATTGGGCACGTTCTCCGACGCCGACGGCGTGAGCCAGATTCTTCTCCGCCTGAGCGTCACCAGTACCGTCTACTGCCTTTCCGACATGAGCTCACCCTGGGGCTTCCGGGTGGCCGCTCGAGCGAGCCCGGCCTTTCACCTGCTGACATCCGGCGCGGCCTGGCTCGAGGTGGACGGCGCGGCCGAGGCGCTCCGGATCCAAGCGGGTGACCTCGTAGTCCTGCCTCGAGGTAATGGCCATCAGGTCCGCGACACGCTCGAGAGCCGCGTTCTCTGGCTCGACAACATCCTCGACAAGACCCCACCCGTGAACGGCCGCCTACAACACGGTGGCGGCGGAGAGCGGTCGGAGCTGATTTGTGGCGGCTTCTCGATCGACCAATTGACGGCGCGTCCCCTTCTTGAAGCTCTTCCGGTGATGGTTCATCTGCGGGGCCACGCGGGTCGGGCTCCGGAATGGCTTTCCGGTCTCATTCGCATGATCTCGGTGGAGATGGCTTCGAATGGACCCGGCGCCGAGGCCATCGTGACCCGGCTGACGGACGCGCTGCTGGCTCAGGCGCTTCGCAACAACTTGCTCGAAACGCATCTCGCTGCCGGCGGACCGGTCAGCGATCCCCAGGTCGCGCGGGCCCTGAGGCTCATTCGCGAGCGATCCGACGAGAGTTGGTCCGTACCTAAGATGGCGGCCGCCGTGGGCCTGTCCCGGTCCGCTTTCGCCGAGCGGTTCCGCACGGCGACTGGGGAGACACCGAT
>JALZAL010000082.1 GCA_030948325.1 Candidatus Dormiibacterota bacterium | reverse complement strand
CGGCGCTCAACAAGGCGGTGAGCGCGGCGGACGACTGCCCATGAGCCGCGTGTGATAGAGGTTCGCTAACCCAGAAGCGGTGATCAGACCCGACGGATACGTCGCCTGGGTGGCGGGCGGCACAGATGTCGTGTAGTAGTTCGTGTAGTAATTCCGGTGAGTCCGGTGGACGAAACCGCACCCAGAGACCTGGCGAGGCTTTCGAATTGAACTCAAAACCGCCGAAAACAGTCTCGGTGGATGAGACAGCCTAGATTTCGGGACCGTGAGGCCCCGGGTTCAAATCCCGGGCCCCCGACCAATTTCTGAGTTCAAAATCGCCGATTTCGCACGCCGTCGGAAGAGCGTCGGAAGACGGGAGGTCACAGCCGTGTCACAGATTCTTTTGGAAGTCGGCCGCGGTGGACCCCGTTCAAGTGGATTGCGGACCGTCGATTGAACTCGCTCACGGCTATCGCACAGCCGATATATCAGTACGCGCGCGGCCCCAGGACCGTGAGGCACTCGGGTTCAGAATTCCAAGGCCATTAGTCTCCACGAAACCCAGGGCAATTCATCCGATCTCGACGCCAGATATTGTGGTCGAGCCACCCGAAGTCCCCACATATGTACTGGTCCGCGGACTCATGCCGAGCGACTCGGAACGGATTCGAACTAAGGCCTGGCTGGAATCACGTCGTCGCCGAGTCGGAAGCGCTTCTGCGGTCAGTTGTAGCGGTTTGGTAGGCACGGCTAGAGGCTCCACCCCGTCTGAGTTCTCGGCATTTCCTTTCCGTCGACGTAGATGGCGTCGACGCGCTCGTTGAAGAACGCGACCATTCCAGCGATAGGAGCCACCTCCTGGGCGGGTGCCTCATAGCACCAAGCGATGTCGCAGATGGTTCCGTCGGCAGGAGTCGCCTGCCAGTACCGACTGGTCGGACCCTTGTAGGCGCAGGCGGTCTTCGTCTGGGACGGCTGGAGTAGATCGGTCCGGACGTCCTCTTTTGGGATGTAGTAGCGGACTGGCAAGCCGGTCTCAAAGAGGAACCTCGCCCGCCGCGTCACCGCAGAAGTTTGGCCGCCGACGACCACACGCACTTCGCGCGAGCTGTCGAGCACATCGATGCGGTGGTATGGGTCACGCGCATGGACGAAGACCTCGTCGTCCTCCTCGAACCAAGCGTCCATGAGTTTCCAGTGGAAAGCGACCAGGTTCGCGATCTCGGGGCACCCGGCCGGTGGATCGAGGTATCGCCAGGCTGCGTTCTCTACGGTCCTGCCATCGACGGTGATTGAGTAATAGGTCGCGTCACCCTTGGCGGGCGACCTGACGACCTTGGACGTGGCGACTAGGAGGTCCATGCGCACGTCCTCGACCGGGAAGTAGTAAACGCAGAGGCGCGCGGTCTCGAACATCATCATCACGCGGCAGCTTTCGGCGATGGCCACGCCACCGACGAAGGAACGCACCCGCTTGGCGATGGGCTCTACGCGGACCGTGATCACTTTGGGCGCCGGGCCCAGCAACTTGTTCTCGAGGAAAGATCCCTCTATGGCGACGCTCATCCCTGGCGTGCCTCGTGTCCGCGCGACTCCGAGAGTGGGCCGGCGCCGATCCAGTAGGGGTTGTAAGCGCTCGACTGGAGGTAGCTCTCAGCGATGGCCTTGAGACACCGGATGGTGAAACTGCCACAGGTCCTGGCAACCGATCGGCGGCTAACGGATGGCTCCGCAAGAGTCAGATGGTTGGTGACTGAAGCGTTTCTTTCCATGCCCGCAGCCTACGAACAGCACGAGGTACGGAACATCGTGGAAAGTACCGAAAAATCGGGGAGCTAGGCGTCCCGGTTCGCGCCTCCCAGGTGCTCGGCGACCCAGCCCGCCACCTGCGCCCGCGAGCTGAAGCCCAGCTTGGTCAGGATGTGCTCGAGGTGGCTCTCAACCGTTCGTTCCGACAGGAACAGACGCTCGGCGATAGCGCGGCTCGTCATCCCGGAGGCAACAAACCGAGCCACCTCCAGCTCGCGCTTGCTCAGGCCGCCGGCGCTGCCGGCCGCGTTGCCGCTTCGCGGACCACCGCGGGCCTCGCGTGCAAAAGCGAGTAGCTGGGCCGACGACATCGCTCGTCCCGATTCCCACGCTCTCTCGGCGATTCTCTCCGGCAGAGCGGCGCGGGCCTGGGCCATCGCGGGCTCGAGCCAGATCGACCATGGCAGCTGCACCGGCGTTTCGACCTCGTCCCTTAGCTTTGACGCTGCGGCGAACAGCCTCAACGCGCGGCGTGGGTCGGCGGCCACTCCGGCTACCGCAATGCCTTCGACCTGCTGAGCCACAGACAGCGCATCGCTTTCCGCGACTAGATCCAGCGCCGAAATGAAGCGCCGGCGTGCGGTTTCGGTATCGCCGGAAAGAATCTCCAACCAACCGTACGTGTAGTGGGCGCCAACCGCGCCATAGTCATCCTCGGCCTCGAGGGCAACATCGAGTGCTTGCTGGATCCAAGGACGCGCCGCGTCGATGTTGCCCCGCTGGAGCTCGACGCCGCCAATCGACGCCAGGGCCATTGCGAGATCCGGAAGGTTGCCAAACCTCATAAGTTCCGCCGCCGCTTTCTCCAGGTACTCACGCGCGGTGTCGAGGTCTCGCTGTATGCGCTCAGACGTATAAGCGATGCCGAGGTACCCAGTAGCGACCAGAGACTCTTCACCCGCCTCACGCGCCAGCTCGCTGAGTCGCTGGGGGGTGAAAAGTGACTTGTCTTGGTGACCGGTTTGGCCAACTAGCGCTTGCAGGCTCCAAACGGCGCGAACGTACCGTGGTGTGGGTTTGGCCGTCGTACCGGAGAGCGCGCCGAAGAGCCGCCGGAGGCCCTCGTGCGGAGCGAAGATCATCCACACCTTTCTGAGGTTGCCAAGGAGGCCCACCTCGGTGTCGAGGTCTCGCCGAGCCAAGTCCAGCGCGGCGCGCACTTCAGTCATCTCATCCCAGAGGCGCCGATGTTCGGCCATTGCGCCGCGGTGCATGCGCGCCTCGAACGCCTCTTCGGTCAGGCGCGTGTAAAACGCCAGATGCAGTTCGCGAAGTCGCGTCTCGTCGTCGGTTGTGGCCAACTTGCCTGCCGCGTAGTCGCGGATCGTCTCCAAGAGCCGGTATCTGGTGGCTCCATCGCCGCCGGGTTCGATTTGAACCATCGATTTATCTGCCAGCTTTTGGAGGCCGTCAGTCACTTCCGCCGGGACCAAGGGCGCTTCGGCGCAAACCTGCGCGACAGCATCGGCCCGGATTGGCCCTGCAAATATCGACAGCCGCTGCAGCAGTATTCGCTCCGACGGATCGAGCAGCTGATAGCTCCAGTCGATGGCCGTGCGAAGGGTGCGGTGACGCGCATCCGCGTCGCGGGGCCCGCCGGTCAACAGGCGCAGACGGTCGTCGAGACGCGCCATGATCTCGGCCGGCGAAAGGGTGGATGTGCGCGCGGCAGCCAGCTCGATGGCCAGCGGCATCCCGTCGAGTCGGCGGCAGATCGCCACGACGGCAGGCAGGTTGTCCGTGATATCGAAACCGGGATTGACATTGCGCGCGCGGTCAACGAAGAGTCGCACGGCCTCGGCGGCGGAGGCAACTGCAAACGAGTCCGCCGTGTGAGGAAGCGCCAGCGGCGACAGGCGCCAAACGACTTCGCCGTCGAGGTTGAGCCGCTCGCGGCTGGTGGCGAGGACCACCAGGCGCGGACAAGCGGTCAGCAGTCGCGCCACGACTGTCGCCGCCGCCTCGGTCAGGTGTTCGCAGTTGTCTACCACAAGCAGCATCTCGCTCGAGATGAGGCGATGTACCAGGGTGCCGATGGTGTCTTCGGCTTGAAGCCGAATGCCGGCGGCACGCGCGAATGCATCGGGTACGAGCGCTGGGTCGCGGACCTCGACGAGCTCGATCGTGATCTGGCCATCGGCGAACCGATGTCCCTGCGCTCGAGCAAACTCGGTGGCCAAGCGCGTCTTTCCGGCGCCTCCCGGCCCCAACATGGTCAGAAGACGGGTGTGAGCCAGCAGGCGGCGCAGCTCACCCATTTCCTTTTTCCGTCCGATGAAGTTGGAAAGTCGCGAGGAGACGCGGGCGGAAACGTTCATCAGCCCCAATTCTGGTCCGGAGGTTATGTTTCGGTGCGTACGGCCGTGATCAGGACACTGTGGTCAACCTGGCCCGAAAGCTCGCAGAAAATCGAAAACCGTCGATGGCCTCGACCATATCGGGCGCCGGCGCAAGCAACCGAGTTCGAAGAGCGTCCACTAAGGGGACGCTAAATAGCGCCGCTACCAGCGTGGGGTAAGCGATCGGCTGGGTCAGACAAATCAGGTCGAGGCGACGGCTTACCGCTGGCATTCAATCATGCGGGGAGGTCACAGCTGTGTCACGCAATTCCGGAACCGGGAGGACAGGGGAGAACTCGAGAGGACACGACGAGCTCGGCGATTGAGTACAGGAGGACACGCAAAGAACCGCCGGGACACTCGAGGACACGCAACCATGACGGTTCGGGACCGTGAGGCCCCGGGTTCAATCCTGGGCCACCGACCAAAATCCGAATACGATTCCGGCATGATGGCCGGTGCGGGTAGGGCGCCGGATCACAGCGGTATCACAATTTCCTGGAGTCGTTCACAGCTGCCCGCCCGACTAGTTGATTAGGAGCTGCGATTCTTCGGCTCTTCGGCAGTGTTCGCCCGAATCGTCGGTGTCACGTTCCTGCAAGGCTTGATTGATATGAGGCTGCGAATGCCAGTCGATCGTCATGACGATTTTGCGTGCCCGACAGGCTACCGGGCTGGATCCGCTGACGCTGCTAGCACCCGGCCTGTCGGTGTTGTTGCTCGTGCTTTACGCAGCGACCGCGACCGCCGCGGGGTGGGTGGCGATGACCCGACGCGACGTCGCCTGAGCACTGACCGTTTACCGAGTACCAGCCGAACCCAGGATTCCGAGCGTCTTGTCACCGCCGGTGGATCGCATGTTTCGCGTGCTTGTTAAACCCGGCATCGCGGGCGCGCTCCGGTCAGGATCGAAGTAACAAAGTGCAACCGGCTGTCGACTGCGCAGCTGGAATCTTAGCCCCCTGAGGAGCAAGGCATTGAGGGCGGCAATTTCTTGGCGCATCACGAGTCGAAAAGCCAGCATGCCAGCAGCGGATTGAGCGGTATGTGCAGGATTGCCACCTTCAACACGTGGCCGTAAACGACACTCCTCGATCAGGGAGTGGGGCTGCTAGTGCTCGGCTTAAGGGGGGATCTGCATGCGAGACGGATCACAGCCGGATCACGCATTCCCGGCTCCGGGCGGATCTAGCGGGTCGCGTGAGGACACGAAGTTAGCGGCATTTGAGTTCAAAAGGCTCCCTGCTGACCCGGCGGTGAACTGCCCTAGGTTTCGTGGAGGCATCAGGGGTGTCCTGACTTCGGTGGACCCGGGTTCTTGGATTCATGCCGCTGTCGTTGGCCGACTGCGAGCCTCGAACTCGACGGGCGTCAGTATACCTAGCGAAGAGTGGCGGCGTTGGCGATTGTGGAAGATCTCGAGGTCGTCGAAGATTGCGTTCGCCAGCTCGACGCGCGTACGCCATCGTTTTCGGTCGAGCAATTCCACCTGCACCCGGCTCCGGAACGACTCCATGACCGCATTGTCGAAACAATCTCCGACCGAACCCATTGAAGGGAGGAGACCGGAGTGGAGGGCTCGCCTGGTGAACGCCCATGAGGTGAACTGTGTCTGGTCGCTGTGAATAATCGTGCTTCGATTCGGACGGCGCTGGTCGATTTGCCATACCGAGCGCGTTGGTCACGAGCGCAGTAGTCGGTCTACCGTCGATTGACCACCCGATTACGCGTCGCGCCCAGGCGTCGAGGACGACAGCGCACTAGACCTTTCCTTCCCTCCGTCGGGTGCTCGGTCACATCGATGACCCAGAGTTCATCGGCTTGGTCGCGATGAAACTGGCGCGCGACTCGATCTTCTGCAGTCGCGACACCAGCCAGGCGGCGAAACTTTGGTCGTCCTGAGATTCCTTAAATTTGGGCCTGACGCATCTGGAGTTCCACGGACTGGTGACCAACGGTGATGGTGTGGCCTAGCGTCTGCTCGGCATGAACGCGACGGGATTCCGTAAGTGCCTCGCGAGACCGCGTTCACTTGGCGGATCACGTCCGTGAGCCACTCGTGGCGGATGGACCGCGGCGAGGGCGCTCGTGAGCGTCTCGCGTAGTAGCCAGACTCGGAAACCTCAAGCACGCGACAGGCGAGTTGCACCGGGAGACCCTCGGTGGCCATCACCTCGACTGCCGAGAACCTCCTTTTGGGCTTGTGGTGCCCTTCAGCAGCTCCGCTGCCCTACGGTGGATAGCCAACTCGGTTTCCAGCTCGCGGATGCGCCTGCGCGCCGAGAGCAACTCAGCGCGCTCCGCCGACGTCAGGCCGGCCTCAAGTCCCTGATCGATCCGGTCTTGGCGGCGCCAGCTGTAGTTCGTCTGGTCGCTGATTCCAAGGTCCCGCGAGACGTCCTCCACGCGGCGTCCCGCCGCCACAAGATCCAGAACTCGTTGCCGAAACTCTGCTGGATAACCCCGTCTGCCCATGCTGCTCCGGTTGTTCTGATGGGACAGCAACGTGTTGCATCCAAGGAATCCGACTCTACGAAATCCAGGGCGCACTACAGCCGTTGGTTTTGGGGCGCGTGCGGGGTTTGAAAATGACCTCACGCAACACGGCGGTACGCACTGAGTAGCCCGCCGAGGCGAGTATTTCGTTCGAACCGCCCACCAATCGGAGTGATTGGATCGCCACGAGAGGCTCGCGCGTAGGTTGCGGCTCCGATGCGGTCGCTCGTGGTTGTAATGCAGGCAGTATTCGCGCAGGATCGCCTCGAGGTGTCGCTGGTTGATGACAAGCATCCAATCGAGGCACTCTCGGCGACAACGTCCAATCCAGCGCTCACGTGTGCGTTCGCCTCGGCGCATGAGTGGGTCAGGATCACTCGAGCGCCTTCCGACTTGAATACTGCGTCGGATTGGGGCGCAAATTTCCTGTCCCGATCGTGGATCACAACGCTCAATTTGATGCCTTCTTCCTCGAGCTTCCAGCTGGTATTGCGGGCCTGCTGGGTCATCCAGGCTTCCGACGGATGGGCGGTGCAGCTCGCTGCCACGACTCTGCGCGTCGCGAGGGGCACATAGATAAGGACGAACTATCCGATCGCCGGTACTCTAGCGCACCCTCTTTATCTGCCTCTCGAGGACCTGGACCTGTCGACGCAGGGCGAGCACCTCGGCCTGCAGCTGCGCTGGATCGCCATGGCTGGTCGCCATCGCATCCAACATGACACGCAGGAGCGAGTAGATCAGAAATTCGATCACCGGCCGGCAATCCTATCCGGCCGAGGTCATCGCTCCTGAAATGACCGTCGAAGAGTTCGATGTATTTATTGAACCCCACAGCCCGAACGACCAGGGGCTGGTCATACGAGGCGTTTCCCCTTGCGCTGGAGGCGAGGACGATCGGGCCCCACCGGTGGCTCGGTGGGCACATTGCGTCCGGGCGCATGACAGAAATACCACTCCCGGTCATCCCAAAGCCCTGGATACTTGAGTGCACTGAATTCCGCACAAAGCGGTCAGTAATTACGTGGGAGGGAGTTCAATGCGATTGCCTACATGGGTGGGAGAGCGACGCTTGGCCAGGACGCTGGCCGTTCTGGTCACGGTTATGGGTGCGATGACGACAGCATTGGCGCCCGCCGATGCCAGTGTGTTCCTGGGCATCCTGAGCGCGGGCAAGCCAGCCTCGCCGGCGTTCGTGTTCAGCCCCGACTTCATGACCATGCGGCCGAGCGGGGCGACCATCACATTTACCATCAATGTCAAGAACCTGACCTCCGAACCGCAGACGGTGACGCTCAAATTCAATGTCCACCACATCCTCACGTACTACGGCCTGAACGTCGCAGATGGGCAGCCAGGTCAGCCCGGGATCACGTTCAAACCGGGCGACGCGCCGAACACCACGCAGCAGCTGGTGGGTACGCCCCAGCTCGTCACCGTGAGTTTCCCGCCCGCAGCGGCAGGGCCGAAAACCCTCACGTTCCAACAGACGGTCAATGTGCCCGGCTACTTCCAGGTCGACGTCGGCCAGCACAAGACCGCCACGCAGCCGCAGGCGAACCTGTCAGCCGGCTTTACCCGTGTGCTGGATCACACGCGCGCTCAGCCGTCGATCAGCACGACTGCTAACCCGAAGTCCGCGACCGTGGGCGCCACCCTGAAGGACAGCGCGACGCTGAGCGGCGGCCAGAGCCCGACGGGGACTATCACGTTCACGCTCTTAGACCCGAAGCACGCCGTCGCCCACACCGAGATCGTCCACGTGACCGGCGGCAACGGCACCTACTCGACATCGACGGGTGACATCGCCAGTACGGCCGGGACGTGGCAGTGGAAGGCCGAGTACAGCGGTGACGCCAGCAACATGCCTGTCGCCAGCAACGCTGCTGACGAACCGGTGACCGTCATCCCGACTGGGGGAGTTGGTGCAGTTCTCGCTGACACCGGCTCGACTCCACCGGCCGAAGTACTGGCTATGCTCCTGATTGGGTTCGGTGGGCTTGCGATCATGACGGCGGTCGCCTGGAGGCGCCGCCCGTCTTGATCACACCCGATCTGCGCGCAGCCGCGGGGTTTGATTCCGGTCTCGCGGTCGGCGGGGGACGTCGGGGCCTGACAACGGTCCTGATGGCTCTCGGCTCGACCTCTCTCGTGACTGGCGCGGCGATCCTTGTCACTAGCCTCGCCCCGTACTTCACTAATCCCGTAGGCGTGGCGGCGCTTATGCCGCGCCAGGCCCTAGCCGGTCCCACCTTCGATCCGTCGGTCGTGGTGGCTCCGACGACGCCGGCCGCCTTGCTACCGCCCCCGCCCGCCAAGGTGACCGCCGCGCCGATCCCGACGCCGGTCGACGGCGTCTGGTTCGAGATCTGGATCCCGGCGGTCGGCTATCGCGGGGTCGTTCGACAGGGCGTCGGCTTGAACGTCCTGGATCGCGGACCCGGACACTATCCGAGCACCCCGTGGCCGGGGCAACCCGGCAACGTCGGCGTGGCGGGGCATAACACCTTTTGGCTGAGTTTCAGCCATCTGAAGCCCGGCGACCGCGTGGAGATCCAGACGCAGCACGGCCTATACCTTTATGAGATCACCGGTTCAAAGGTCGTCAGCCCAAGCGACCGCACGGTGCTCGCCGCAACCGGCGACCACCGACTCACACTGACCACGTGCTACCCGCTTTGGGCTGGGGCGCTCGCGACCGCGCGCCTCGTCTTCACCGCTCGCGAGATAGGCGGAGTCGCCTAGCCTGTCGTTTTGAAACCGGAGCTGCACAACTTGGGGATGCTCGGCGAGGAGCGCCGAGATCTCACAGCGCGCGCACTGCGCGATTCCCTCGCCGAGAGGCTCGGCGTCCACTCGCGTGAGTTCGCCAACACGTCGAAGGAGGCGCTCGCAATCTCGCTCGCCAACTTGAACCTCGCCTATGACCGCATGCACAAGCTCGAAGAGGAGGCTGCTATCGACGAGCTGACCAGCGTGCTCCGCAGGGGCCACGGGATGCTCACGTTGACGCGCGAGATTAGGCGCGCCTTCCGGGCCCCGGATCCTCGCCTCGTAGTGGCCTTCATCGACGTGGACGGCCTCAAATGGTTCAACGACCACGCCGGCCACGCCGAGGGCGACAAGCTGCTCATCGCGCTCACGCAGTCGATGACCAAGCGGCTGCGGTTGCACGATGTTGTCTTCCGCTACGGCGGCGACGAGTTCGTCTGCGTGCTCCCGGGCGCCAAGCTG
>JALZAL010000064.1 GCA_030948325.1 Candidatus Dormiibacterota bacterium | reverse complement strand
ACGTCGCATATGGCGCATGCACCAGCAGGATTGCGCCGGTGGTATTCCTGTGTCATCCGCGGGGTTCCCGAGTAGCCGGGAAATTGGCCGGGAAACATCAGAACCTTGGGATCATCGATCCCCTGCTCCAGGGTTCTCAGGCTTCGGGAACTCATATCCAAGTTCAGATTGGCTGGGGCGCGGCTGATACGCGGCTTCGTTTCTCAGCCGCCAAGGTGTCGGTCAAGGTGTCAAGGATGCCTCGGTAATGAGTCCCGGGCGCAGCGAACCACCAGATATTGTATCGAGCGCGCACCCAGACACAACATGTGGTGCTCGCGCAGGGAATCGAACCCTGAACCTTGGGATTAAGAGGAGATTGACCTTCCTTGCCAGGAAGCGTCAGGACGTGTCAGGACGCGCCTCACGTATTCGGGGTCTGACGCGTTTGTGTCACAGAGCGTCCTGGCGTGCCACAGACTGCCCTGACTAAGCTGTCAAATAAGCTGTCAATTGATGCGGTCCGGGGACGCCAAGCCTGACCTCTGGACGATGAACACGGGGAAGCTGATCCACACCAAGGTGGGCGGACACTCCGTTGCCTGCCGGATCGCTGGCGAGGGCCCGCCGCTGGCTCTCCTCCACGGGTTCCTCTGCGACTCTCGGTGTTGGCGACCGCAGCTCGAGGGCCTCGCGGATCAGTTCACAGTACTTGCCTGGGATGCACCGGGTGCCGGGTTGTCGTCCGACCCTCCGGACTCATTCACCGTGACCGACTGGGCGCACACGCTCGCAGAGTTCCTCGACGTTGCCGGTTTTGGTCATGCACACGTTCTCGGCCTTTCGTGGGGCGGCATGCTTGCGCAGGAGTTCTATCGGCTCTACCCCGCGCGTGTCGATCGCCTCGTGCTGGCGGACACATACGCGGGTTGGAAAGGCTCCCTTCCAAACGAGATGGTCGAGAAGCGACGTGCAAGATGCTATCTGGACGCTACGCGACCCGCGGCCGAAGTCGTGGCGGAGTGGGTCCCTACGGAGTTCTTTACCAACGCCTCAAAAGCGCTCACCGCCGAGATGGGGGCAGTGGTTGCGGATTTCCATCCGTTGGGGTTCCAGCTCATGGCGAAGGCGCTCGCCGACACAGACACGTCAAGCGTCCTGAGCACCATCAAGGCGCCGACGTTACTCCTGTGGGGCGAAGGCGATCTTCGGAGCCCGCTTAGCGTCGCGGAACAGTTCCACGCCGCGATTCCTCACTCGAGACTCGAATTGATTAGGGATGCCGGGCACGTCAGCAACATGGAGAGACCCGACGAGTTCAACCAGAGTGTCCGCCGCTTTCTGCTGGTAGCGTGACGAGGAGGTGAGGCGAGCCCCGGACTGGATCGAAGCAAGACGTGATGGTGCTCGCGCAGGGGAGTCGCAACCCTGAATCTTGGGATTAAAGGGAGATTGACCGTCCTTGCCAGGAAGCGTCAGGACATGTCAGGGCGTGTCTCAGGTATTCGGCGGTCTGACGCGTCCGTGCCACAGAGAGTCCAGGCGTGTCACAGAGTGTCCTGGCTAAGCTGTCAACTCAACTAACTGATGCGGACTAGCCGGACCTGACTTCAGCAGTCAATCAGCAACTTTGCGATGGGGACTATCGACTCCCGCTGATGCTCTCAGGTGGTGCGGCGTGAAGATACGCGGTCACAGTCGCGACCAGCAGGCAACCTGAAACTTGTCTCCGATCGTGAAGGCGATGGCATAACTTATCTGACCCAGCAGCGCGTCGATCCCAGAAGCAGGGGATTGTTGGTTCGCTGCGATGCTGCTCACCTCCGACAGCAGGCTGCCGACTGAGTTCAAACCGGGGCGTACTCGACAACGTTTGGGGGGCTGTTTCCTAATCCGTAAGCTGTCAATCAGGCTGTCAACACACCACTGGGCGCATTCTGCTGACCACCAGGTGGCACGTCAGGTACACCAGGGACACGTCCTGACGCTCTGGGACACAACACGATGGTGCTCGCGCAGGGAATCGAACCCTGAACCTTGGGATTAAGAGTCTGTCGACACGCCGTCTCAGAGAGGATCAGGAAGGGTCAGGGAGTCTCAATCGAACTCGGCTTCATGACGCAACAGCCTCAGGGAGTCTCCCAGAGTCTCAGGGAGTCTCCCGGTCAAGGTGTCAAATAGGGTGTGAACTCGAGGGTCGGTCGGTTGCAGCACAAGCGTGATGGGCCGCCTCACGACAAGCGTGATGGGCCTCATGCCGGGGCCAGCCCCGCCGTGCTTGAACATCTTCGACGTTATGGATCAGGCCTTACACGGTCCGAGTGACGACAGCTGCGACGCGTGCAGGACCGACACGTCGGTTCGATTCACGCTTCCCTTGGGGCCTGACACCCGCTCGACCACGATCGTGTTGCCGGCCGCTTCGACGTAGCCGGGAAGCGGAAGATCGATGCCGGCGCCGGACCGGAGGTCGACGATCGAGTTCTTATCCGCTCCGAACCAGACGAGGTAGGGGCCCGCGAGCTGCGGAAACTGGAAGTAATGACCGGATGCGGTGTACGTGCGGATGATCCCGGCGCCGAGGTCGTCGACGAACCAGGTCCCGTTGTCAGGGCTGGACGTGCTGGGAGTGCCGGTCCAGACGAGCCACTGGGCCGAGCCGGCGACGAAACCAATCTGACGAGGGTCGCGTAGCTCGGCCGGGGCGGCTACCGGTTGCAGAGTGCTCGCATCCGCGAAGACGAAACGAGGGTTGGCAGCGCCAGCGTCCCATTTCTTCCACACGAGGTTCGCACCGGTGAAGACCGGGGAGCCGACGTCGCCCGAGTCGAGGATAGTCACATGCCCGGTCGCAAGCTCGTAGACGCGCAACTCCGCGGAACGCGAGCTCATCGGCTGACTCCAGACCATGTAGCCCTTACCGATGACAGGATCATGCGAGCTGGTCAGGTAGACAGTCCCTTCGAGCTGAGGCCCTGTGGCGACTTGCCTGAGCTCGTGGGTGCGTGCATTCCAGAGCTGGAAGTCGAGGACGCCCGGCTCGTCCCACACCAGCCAGCCGTCGGCGAAGGACATCCAGCCAAAACCGCTCGATGACATGGGCGCGATTTCAGTCATCTTGCCTGTCGACAAAGAAACCGACGCGATGATGGTGCGCGAGCCCATCCAGGCGCCGCCATAAACCACGCCGGCTTGTTCATCGATTGCGCCGGCGGCGAAGTTGGTGCCGTCAAGTGTCGCGGCGACTTTCGCAATCGCCGTCGCCCAGTCGGACGGAGGAGCGATGAAGCACAACAGGGTCGGAGCTGTAGCCGTCTGGCTCGGCGATGCGTGGGCCGGAACGGGAGCCACGTCCTTGTGGCGACGGGCGCTTGTCGCGAGGAGTCCCGCAACGATCGCCACCGCAAGCAAGACGGCGACTCCGCCTGCGATCCACTCACGGCTACGTCGTTCGACCGCGTGCCCTCGAGCCTGCTCAAGTGCCGACGCTCGCAGGCTGGGTGAAGCCGGGTTGCGGTGAGCCTCGCGCTCGAAGTACTCGCGAACGTCTTCGCGAATGGTCATCGAAGGTCCTCCTCCATCAATTCCAGCTTGGGGCGAAGCCGATGCGCGGCACGGTAGACGCGTGTTTTGGCGGCACCTGTAGTGATGCCCAACACCACGGCGACCTCTTCGATCGGCAGGTCGAGGAAGTAGTGAAGGTGGAGAATGCCACGGTCATCGGGGCTGAGCTTTTTCATTGCGTTGTCGATGTCCAGGGATTGAACGGTTGGATCTTCCGGTCCCGCACGAATGGTGTCTCGGGACGCGAATCGAAGCACCCCCCACCACCTCTGGCGCATCGTGGACCGGCAATGGTTCGCGACGATGGCGAGAAACCACGCGCGGACCTGGCTTGAATCGCGCAAGCGATCGAGCGACCGCCATGCCTTCACGGTCGCCTCTTGCACGGCGTCATGCGCCTCCTCCGGATCACGCAGCATCGCGAACGCAAGCCGGTAGCCAGGCTCGATCCAGGGACCGACGGTCGCGTCGAAATCAGGGGTGCGAGCATCACTGAGCTCATTACCCACGATCTGCTCCACATTAAGTAGGACGCGAAAGGAGCGGGATTAGTTTCAGTCTGCCGGTAGTTGGGCTCGGTCAGTCGAAGGGTGCGGGCGGTATCACGTACTGCCGGCATGGGATTCTGTGTCCCTGTTCCGCTCGTCCCAAAGCCGTCCTCTGCGAGCGGATTGACACACGTCATAAGGTGTCAAATGACGCAGATGTAACGCGCTGCGGCAGAACGACTACAATATATGGGGTCATTTAGGCGCGAAGACACAACATCTGGTGCTCGCGCAGGGAGTCGAACCCTGAACCTTGGGATTAAGAGACTCCCGACAGATCGTCTCAGTGCATCTCAGGGCATGTCAGGGCGTCTCTCCCGTATTCGGGTTATGACGCAGTCGTCTCAGCGCGTCTCCCGGTGCCTCACAGAGTCTCCCGGCGAAGCTGTCAACGAAGCTGTCAAAGCCAACAGGCCTCCTCACAGGTATTAAGGCGTCAAGCGAGCAACGCCCGCCTGCGTGACTGAGCAAATGAACGGGCCGGCATGGAGCCCGGCAGCGACTTCAATATCTGCCCATCGGCGAATGAGGAGCTCGAGTGCCTGCCACTTGCTGTAGTTACCTGCGCCAGTCATCACGAAGGCTCGGACGCCGTGATTGATTAGCTGGCGCCGTTCTCCTGGGCGGGTCCGAATGTGTTTGTCGCGCATGATTACAACCCATCCATTGGTACCCGCGACCGGAAGCCACTGCGGGTCCTTAGTGCCTGGATTCGCAATCGGGCATCCTGGACCGCCCGGGTAGAGGATGTCGCGCCGTACGAGGGACAGCGCTCTGGCTACGTCGATCTGCACGCTCGCGTCGAGATAAAAGATCACGCCCGGCCGCAGCCAGGCTTAGGCTGCTTGAGTCCGCGGACGCAAGCGAAGCTCCCACCGGACCGCTGCCATCACCTCGTCTTCGCCTAGGTCGTAACTATCGGCAATCTGACCTGGTGACTCGCCGGTAGCGAAGGCTTCCGTGATCGTCTCTGTGCGGATTCCTCGAATCTGCGGAACTCCAAACGAGACTTCTGGATCGATTACAACGGGGTCACCTTTCCCCAGCGGGTGCATACGGCGAGTCACTCCTTCTGCGTCGAACTCAACCTTGTCAAGGAATCCCCGCATGGGTTCAGCCCACACCAGCTGTCCAGAGACGGCTCTAACTAACGCCAGCTCATCCTCCAGCCCGACATCGTCCTGGAGCTGCTTGAGCTCAACCATGAGCTGGTGATCAGATAGATCCACCTTCGGCCGAAAGTGGGCCAGCGGGTAGCTCACGCCTTGCCTCTTTCTCATACGGTCTATGAACGGGCGGATGTGCTGGAGCGTGACCCCGCGCACGCGGTACTCGCGCAGAAAGCCGGCCTCTACGAATTCGGCCCACGTGACTTCATTGCTGCCGGTCGGAGCCGGCCGGATAACCGGCGGGTAGGCCACTCCCTGCACAACGGCCCCTTCGACCCAGCGCCGAACCTTCCAAGGCTGCAGCTCCAGCAGACGAGCGGCTTCGCCGAATGTGTACAACGGGAGCTCCAGGATGGCCGCACTCATGGCGGCATCTTGTCATGACAGGCCAGCCAGCGGTAGGCCCTCGCGCTCCCGGCCAACGCGCCATCCATGAACACCAGGAGACGACCGGTGCGGCTTTCCCAAGGCCCCGCGATCGTCCAATCTTCACGCGGAAAGGCGCGACAATATCTACTGTAAAGCCCAATTTTACGGTAGATTACGACCATGGCGGAGAAGGTCTCCTTGCGGCGCCCACGTCCTCCCCGGCAACGACTGGACGCGGATCCCGGTTATCTGTACACGGCTGAAGCAGTGCGACTACTTGACTGGCCGGAAATCGACTACGCCCAGATCAGAGCGCTACTGCGCCTCGTGCGACCAGAAGACCTCCAGCCGACGCGAAAGTGGGCTCGATACAACCTCCGTGACATCGCCTCGTTAAGGGTTGCAGTGGACCTGTTGGGCGGCCAGGGCGCGCTTGGCCCTGGACGTCGGCTCCGCATTGGCCCTTTGCACGCTGCGTGCACTGCTCTTCGCCGCATCGGATTCCAGTACCCGTTGCTCCAAGTGCCAATGACGCGAGTCGGACGACGAGTAGTCGCCGTTGCCGGTGACTTAGCGTTCGAACCTGCGACGGGACAGGTCGTCTTCTCCAATGCATCAAGCGAACTCACTGAGCTCCTGTTGGGTCAACTCAATCCGGCGGAAGTAGTCCAACTTCGGCAGCGCCTTCGAACCGAGCGACTATCGATTTTCGCCAAGAGGACTCAACGGACCACTGGCACGTGGAATGTCCTTGTTTCGGAGGCACAGTGATGGCAACGACGATTTCCGACACAGCTCGGATCCCACCGGAAATGGCCACCGCAGCCACCGCGCTGCACACGGCACTCTGTGGCTCGTTTCGTCGCGATCCAGCAGGCCTAACAGAAGCATTCTCCGCGCTGATTTCGGCGGGATGTGTAGTTCTCTCGCCCCGCTCACTAGATTTCGCCGGCGACCTGGGCGGGTTCATGGTCACCGCAGACCAACTAGACGCTGAGCCACTCGAAATCGAATGGGAGCACCTGGCGGCAATTCGAGCGGCCGACTTTGTCTGGCTACATGCTCCAGACGGGTACGTTGGTCCTAGCGCGACGTTGGAGTTGGGTTTCGCGGCCGCAAACGGCATTCCCGTTTTCTCGAAAGTGGAACCTAGGGACGTTACCCTGAAGAACTTTGTCTCGATCGTTGACACGCCTCAAGACGCAGTTACAGCTGTTCGGAACAGCACTGGCGCTGACCCAGGCAGAACGATCAGTGCGCTGCAAAGCTACTACGCCAGGGCAGCTGCTCGAAGAGGCTACGAATCCGAATCACCACAGGACGTGATGCTGCTGCTGACCGAGGAGCTTGGCGAACTAGCGCGTGCAGTCAGAAAACACATCGGGCTCAAGCGCTCTGGCGCGTACCCAGACTCTGCCGTGGGTGATGAGCTGGCGGACGTCCAGCTATATCTGGTCCATCTAGCAAATGTGCTCGGAATCGATATGGCTCGAGCCGTGTCGCAAAAGGAGCGAGTCAATCACGCTAAGAATCAAGATCGCATTGACGAACCCGCCTGACTGATTATCAGCGCAGCAAACGCAGCGCTCCAATCTTGAAACCAACCGACCAAGCCCAGGCCATCCTATGCCAGATCTAGATCAATTCGAGAAACTCAGACTTGCGCGTCACGCCCTTGGTGAGACTTGCAAGCTCCATCTGGTCAGCATCGATTACTTCCACGCTCCCGACGAGCCTTGGTACCGCCTCACAGCCACCGAGTCGATCCCTGCACTAAAGCCGGGCCGCAAACAAAGAACCCGACACCTCAGCACGACCGCATCATGCTTGGCGTCCCTCTTCGACGTTCCGCCGGCGGCAGAAGGCTACGACGCAAACCGACGCCAAGACCTTGTTGACGCTTTCAGCGAGGCGGCTTTGCTCAGAGCAGATTGGGAGAGCGAGGGAGCCGCACCAATCTATTGTCGTGTAAGAACGCTTCCGTTAATCCTTGAGACGGCAAGCCCCGAAATCCTCATGGGCCGTCGCAAAGCCATTCGATCACATGTGGAATTCGCATGGCGTGAGGTAAGCCTGCGACCACCAAGGCAAGGGATAGCAGAACAGCCTGTACGTCCTGCTGGTGCTAGGCGGTCTCGATCAGAGGAAGAGCCGGAGTATCCACCCAACTCGTTCCTTACTTATTGGGGACTGCGTACGTTAGAGGCGCTTCGTCCGCATAAACCATTCGAGGCCCTAGTTGCAGGACTGCGTCGCCACCGGCAAATCGCACTGCTTTGGTCAGAGAGGGTGCTTGCTGCACAGGTGGGGCTTTGGTCGGTCGGCTCTGAACGATTCGACCCGCATCAGCTCGCTTGGGCGATCGCGTCAGTTGTGGAATTCGGAGATCCGTCCGTTTTGCGTCGCGCCGAAACACTCGGGGTCGTGCGATCCGGGTTGCAGGCCTTCTTTCAGTCCCAACTCCCCAATGGCACTTGGTCACGCGGCGAACCGCTCTTTCACTATCCCGAGTCAGGGAATGCCTATTGCTATATCTACGAGACGCTGGCTGAACTCATTCGACCAGCGCTGCGACTGAAGCGTGGTCAAGCCTATCGCGATGCGCTAACAGCTTACGCGCCGGCTTTGATCAAGGCACTGAATCTAGCTGAAACCACTCGCGAGCCATTGGCGGACGGAGCAGTCGGCTGGTGCTCGGGGCACCATCCTCATCGCACTCAGCCCGAAGCGTGGGCTACCGCCGCCGCATTCTCCTATTTCCAACGACTGCGTCGACTCGCCGGGTACTGGACTGGACAAAGCGCGTCGCTTCAACTTGGCGTTACGACTCCCCGCTGGAACACGTTTCAGCAAGCAACCCAGATACTGAAGGAGCGAGGCGACACTTGGTCCGGCGCATCTGGGTGGAATGCGGCCAGTCATCTGGGCGCCTTGTTTCTAAACCCAGGCTTACAAGCCACGCGCGCGTCGGACAATCTCGACCCCGATGAACCGTTGATCGATGAGACACAAGCGCGTAGCGCAATCCTGTTTGGACCACCCGGAACAAGCAAAACCACCCTTGTGGAGGCTCTTGCCGGCGCTCTGGGATGGAACTACCTTGAGATTCTTGCATCAGACTTTCTCTCGGAAGGAATCGACAATGTCCCCGCCCGCGCCGACGCCATTTTCAGCCAGATCATGGAACTCGATCGATGCGTGATCCTCTTTGACGAGATCGACGAACTGCTCCGCGATCGATCAGCAGCAATGACTGACCCGTTTGGGCGATTCCTCACGACAAGCATGCTTCCAAAGTTGGCCCGACTGTGGGAGCAACGGCGCGTGCTGTTCTTTGTGAACACGAACTGGATTGATCGAGCCGATCCGGCCATACGGAGAAGTCAGCGTTTTGACGCTGCCCTGTTCGTTGCGCCTCCCAACTTTGGCCGCAAGCTTGAGCGACTTCAAGGGCTCCTGACTGATGACGCCACCTCAAAGCTCACTGCCCTAGAAGTTGAGAAGGCGCTAAAGGGGAAGGAGAAGAGCCCTCTTGGATGGTTTGCGCTGCTTCGCCACGACCAATTGGAAGACTTGCGCGCCCGGCTAAAGCGCCAGAAGGGAAGCACCGCAACGTTCGCCCAGCTCGAGAGAGAGCTCACGCTCCTCGGTAGGCAGCTTGAGATGTCCGACTGGCATTCGCCGGAGCCGCGCAAGCACGCGTACCGTCGCTTTCTCCAGATGAGGGCGTTTGAAAGGATCGACGCGACAAGGCGCTGCTTAGCCCGGCTTGACCGCCAATCGCTCGTCTCGTCCGACGGGCGCGAAGTCCTTCCCGGCAGGGTTGGCGCCGAGGAGTGCTATATGGACCTACAGCTTGCATCGCCCCCACCCAAAGTCCTTCAGGGAGACACGTGGACTTCAAATGGAGATGTCCTGCTCCAATTCACCGTGATTGACGCTCCCCAGGTAGGCGCGCCGCTCGAGCCTTAGAGATTGCTCATCATTCTGAGCGGCCCTCTTTGCGCCGGCAAATCGAGCCTAGCTGGTTGCCTACAACGACGCCGCGGCGGAACCATTATCACGGCGCGAGAGATCCTAGCTGGACTGGGTAGCGATCCCAACAATCGAGCAGATCTCCAGGCGCGTGGCGCGGAGCTAGAGCGAGCCACATCGGGCAGATGGCTGCTCGACGGCGTTATCGCTAAGTTACCTCAGCGTCTCACCGGCACAAGTGTGGTCGACTCGGTACGAACTACCGGCCAAGCCGAGCTTTTCAGAAGCCGCTTCGTCGATAGCATCGTCATCCACCTTACCGCGGTAGAAGATGTCCTCCGCCAACGATTCTTGGCCACCGACGAAGGCAAAGCCATTGGCGAGCAAGGGATGCGCCGCGTATTTCGCCATCCCGTGGAACGAGGCGCGGATGATGTTCGTGCACTTGCCGATATCGTCATCGATACTACTGGCAAGTCTGTTGCAACTGTCTGCGATGAAGCACTCGCAGCCGTTACGGCGTTGGCCGGAGGTACGCGTCCACCCAGCGCATAACCAGATATTGCGCCGAGAGGAGAGATTCGGCGTTCGAACCGAACGGCCTCGAACACGCCAAACTTGAAGGGTGACCACGCCGTCTGCCCAGCACACAGGGCACCGTGGTTGCCAGAGCTGCACCGAAGCGAGTTTGCGGGCGGACCTCTTTTAGTGGCCACCGAAGCCGATACCTGTCGAACCTTTGTACTCCCAGCTATTTACGCGGCAGGATGGGTCGACGAGCAGATTCGCGAACAGCTGACCTTCACTCCTGGACGAATTATCGTGGCCGGCGGCAAGGTCAAACGAGGCAAGCCCAAGCGCGTCGACTACCTCCTTTCCTACCGGCGCGACCTGCCCATCGCCGTGGTTGAGGCAAAGCCGGAGGATCGCCTACCCGGCGACGGCATGCAACAAGCTAAGGATTACGCACAACTTCTCGACCTCAAATTTGCGTACAGCACCAACGGCCCAGGCATCATCGAGCACGACTACACAACCGGCATTGAGTCCGAGCTGCCGGTATACCCCACACCTGAAGAGCTGTGGCGGCGGTACTGCGCATTCCGCGGTGTCGACCCCAAAAGCGACCTAGTCAAAGCTCCGTACTACCCAGACGTCGGTCAACGCCCCCGCTACTACCAAGACATCTCGATTCACCGAACTACCGAGGCAATCGTCAACGGCAAGCGGAGGGTGTTGCTGACCCTTGCGACCGGTACGGGCAAGACCCTTGTTGCGTTCCAGATCTGCTGGCGCCTTTGGTCGACCAACTGGAACAGGACAGGAGCCTTTCGCAAGCCACGAATCCTTTATCTAGCCGACCGAAATGTTCTGGTGGACGATCCCAAAGACAAGACTTTTGCGCCCTTCGGTGATGCGCGGGTGAAGATCGAGGGTGGGAAGGTGACGTTAGGCCGCGAAATGTACTTCTCGACCTACCAGGCCATCGCGCATGATGATGTTAGGCCCGGCCTGTACAAGGAATTTCCGCGCGACTTCTTCGACCTCGTCATCGTCGATGAATGCCACCGTGGAAGTGCGAGAGACGAGAGCAACTGGCGTGAAATCCTCGAATACTTCTATCCGGCTGTGCAGCTTGGAATGACTGCGACGCCGTTGCGCCAAGACAACCGCGACACGTACCAGTATTTTGGCAACCCGATTTATACTTACAGCCTTCGCAGCGGCATAGAGGACGGATTCCTGGCTCCGTACCGGGTCCATCGAATAGTGACTTCAATCGATGCGACCGGATGGCGGCCGTCGAAGGGCGAACTGGACCGGTATGGGCGGGCCATTCCCGATCAGGAGTATCAGACCAAAGACTTCGAACGAGCGGTCGCACTAAAAGCTCGCACCAACGCGATTGCGAGACACCTCACCGACTTCCTCAGGCGGACTGACCCGTTCGCGAAAACTATGGTCTTCTGCGTTGACCAAGAACACGCGGAGGAGATGCGGCGCGCGCTCAACAACCTCAATGCCGATACGGTCAAGAAATACCCAGACTACATGTGCCGCGTGACAGCGGATGAGGGAGCGATCGGCATGGGTCATTTAAGTCGTTTCCAAGAATTGGAGACGGTCTCACCTGTGATTCTGACAACGTCGCAGCTACTGACAACCGGTGTCGACGCGCCCATGTGTAAGAACGTCGTGCTTGCCCGGGTTGTGGGATCGATGACTGAGTTCAAGCAAATCATCGGCCGCGGGACGAGAGTCCGAGAGGATTACGGCAAGCTCTTCTTCAACATCATCGACTACACCGGTAGCGCGACCCGTTTGTTCGCTGACTCTGAGTTCGATGGGGAGCCGGCGCTGGTCGACGAGGAGACGATGGATGCTGATGGAAAAGTTATTGAGCAAACCGTGGTCGAGGACGAGTCTCAGGGCGATGTCGGTGAGATCGAGGTCGTCTTTTTCGAATTCAAAGACGAAGGTCCAGCCGAGCGGCAGAAGCTCTACTACGACGGAGGAAGTGTCGAGATCGCTGCCCAGGTCGTCTACGATCTCGATGCAGACGGTAAGCAGCTCCACGTCGTCAGCTACACGGACTACGCTCGCGCGAAGGTTCAGGCTCTCTACCGATCTGCAGAAGACCTCGTGGTGGACTGGCGCTCTGTCGCCCAGAGGCAGACGATTCTGGCTGCCTTGGAGGAGCGGGGAATTGACCTCCGGAAGCTCGGCGAGGTCGCCGGCACGCCCGATGCCGATCCGCTAGATCTTCTATGCCACCTGGCCTTCAATTCCCCGCTTCGAACCCGGCGTCAGCGTGCCGAGCGGGTCGCGCAGCAGCATACGGACTTCTTCGGCCGCTTTGGTCCTGAGGCTCGTGAGATCCTGAGCGAGCTCGTCGAGAAGTATGCCGAGCACGGGCTCGAGCAGCTCAAGTTGCCGGAGGCGCTCAAGGTGCCCCCAATCTCCGAGCATGGGAACCCAAGCGAGATTGCGAAGAGCTTCGGTGGCCCTGAGGAGTTGAAGAAAGCTGTTGATGAGCTACAGACGCTGCTTTACGCGGCATGATCTCTGGGGCTAAAGCGCTAAAAGTGGCACCTGCAAAGGGGCGGATCGGCGAGCCCCTTCCGCTGACGACATTTCAGCGGTTGGGTTCCGTTGTCAAGACTTGCCGCGACATTATGCGGAAGGACAAGGGCCTCAACGGAGACCTTGACCGTCTGCCAATGCTCACGTGGGTCATGTTCGTCAAGTTTCTCGACGATTTAGAACGGGTGCGCGAAGACGAATCGCGCATGGAAGGTAAGCGTTTCCGACCGATCATCGAGTCTCCGTATCGATGGCGCGACTGGAACCGGCCCAACTCAACAGTTTCAGCCAGCGTCGGCCTCCACAACTCGATGACTGGAGACGCGCTTACAGCATTCGTTAACCAGGATGAGGCTATCCGGCCAGACGGCAAACGCGGTCTGGGTCTGTTCGCGTACTTACGCTCATTGCAAGGTACTGGCGAGCGGGTCGACCGCCGCGATGTAGTGGCGACGGTTTTTCGTGGAACGGTCAACCGAATGCAGTCGGGATATTTGCTTCGAGACGTGCTCGACAAGATAAATGAGATTCATTTCTCATCGTCAGACGAGCTGCAGACCCTCGGGCATCTGTACGAGTCGATGCTCAAAGAGATGCGAGACGCCGCCGGTGACTCCGGAGAGTTCTACACCCCGCGGCCCCTTGTTCGAATGATCGTAACTGCAGTTAACCCGCAGCCTGGCGAGACGATCCTCGATCCCGCAGCTGGTACGGGCGGGTTTCTAGTTGAGGCCTATGACCATCTCCGCCCGCTTTGTAAGACCGTGCAGGATGTAGAGCGACTCCAGCAAGGCACGCTTCACGGGATTGAAGCCAAATCCCTGCCTTATCTGCTTTGTCAGATGAATCTGGTTCTGCATGGGCTTGAAG
Organism: Candidatus Dormiibacterota bacterium; assembly: GCA_030948325.1. The sequence goes on along the minus strand of JALZAL010000064.1, from coordinate 69,397 downwards.
CGCCGGTCATCGATCCCCTGAATGCACTCAGATTCAAGGTCACCGAGATTGGAGACCGAGATCGGATCGACGTGATCATGACGAATCCACCGTTTGGTGGAGAGGAAGAGAAGGGGATCCAGAGGAACTTCCCGGCGGATAAACAAACGTCGGAGACGGCGCTCCTCTTCTTGCAACTAATCATGCGCAAGCTGCGTCGGCCCGGCCATGGCGGTAGCAGCGGCGGACGAGCGGGGGTCGTCGTCCCGAACGGCACCTTGTTTGGTGACGGCGTTGCTGCACGGATAAAGCAGGAACTGTTGGATAACTTCAATCTCCATACGATGGTCAGGTTGCCGAATGGCGTTTTTGCTCCGTACACGAGTATTCCCACCAACGTACTGTTCTTCGATCGTTCGGGTCCGACTGAGCATGTCTGGTACTACGAGCATCCGCTTCCGGATGGCCGCAAGAACTACACCAAGACAACAAGTCTCCAATTCGATGAGTTCGCACCATTGTTCCAATGGTGGAACCGCCGAGAGGAAAATGCCCACGCATGGCGCGTATCCGCCAAGGACATTGCGGCGAGCGGGTATAACCTCGACTTCAAAAACCCCAATACGGCGCTCGACCTACAACACTTACCTCCCGCCCAGATCGTGGCCAAGATTCTGGACGCCGAGCAGCGCATCGTCACCCTCATGGAGGAGGTACGCGACTTACTGGCGCGAACACCAGATGGCTAGCGGCTGGCGAAACATCCGACTTACCGACGTTCTGCAATCGGTCTCCCGACCAGAGCCCACTGATCCGGAGCGCGTATACCCGCTGCTTGGGGCGCACTGGTACGCGAAGGGCCTCTACACGAAGGAAGTCAAGCGCGGGAGTGAGATTCAGGCCAGCACGGTCTATCGCGTGCGAGAAGGCGACTTCGTATACAACCGTCTCTTTGCGTGGATGGGCAGCTTTGCATTGGCATCACACGACAACGACAACTGCTTCACATCGAATGAGTTCCGATGTTTCCAGGTCGATCAGTCCCAGCTTCAACCAGAATTTCTTTACTACTACTTCGCGCGACAGACCGCATGGAATGAAGCTCTTGGGCTTAGCAGTGGTAGCACACCGACCAGCCGGAACCGACTGAAGGATGAGGGATTTCTCGCGATGTCGATCCCAGCGCCGCCTTTGGACGAGCAACGACGTATCGTCGCCAACATCGAACACCTCGTCGGCAAAATTCGATCAGCACAGAGTTTGTGCGAAGCGACTCAACAGAATGCAAGTGCTCTTCTCGCATCAGAAAGGGCCCGGATGTTCGAAAGCGCAGCACGAGATGGCTCGGTTCGTCTCGACACAATTGCTGTACTCGAGCGGGGCAAATTCTCATACCGCCCGCGGAACGATCCGCGATTCTTCGGCGGCAACCATCCTTGGATCCAGATCCGAGAAGTCGAAAGCTCTGGCAAATACATTCGGGAGTGGCGAGACACCCTGAACGATCACGGTCTCGCGGTCAGTAAGAAGTTCCCGAAGGGCACGGTGCTCGTCAGCATTGCGGCGACGATAGGTGCCGTTGGGATTCTTGAGTTCGATTGCTGCGTTCCCGACAGCATCGTCGGAATACGTCCGAAGCCCGGTACAGATACCGAGTATCTCTATCACTACCTCTCCTACGTACGCAGTCACCTCGAGCAAGTAGCTCCGCAGAGCGCACAGAAAAACATCAACCTCGAGATCCTGTCTGCACTCCCCGTTGCCGCTCCACTGACCGAGCGGCAGCGCCGTGTGGTCGACCATCTCAACGCGTTGGAAACGGATATATCCGCGCTGGATAAGATCCGGATCGAAAGAGACGCTCACCTTGATGGACTCATTCCTTCGTTGCTGGACAGAGCGTTCGTGGCCGCGCCGGCCAGCTAACCCCATGTTCACGACCCGGCACACTCGCGACTAACGCTAGCAGCGGAGGTCCGCTATCGCCCGTTCTCAAGGTCCACTACTCGGGGTCAGCAGCCAACGGTAATCAGATACGAGCCACACTTCACCCGATCGACTTACCGTGACGTCGAGCAGTCCGGTTAGGTTAGTCCTTACTACCGCGTACCTATCACTGACCACCTGCAACGTGTCGACGAGCACCTCTCCCTGGGAATCTGTGAGGCTTGCGACCTTAACTCCTGTCACGTCACCCAGAGAAGATGCCATGGCGAATTGGAAGTCCGTAGTTGCGGCGCGCACACGCTGACTGACTACTTGAGAGCTGACCGCGGCCACTTGTCTGACATACACATCGGGATGCGCATAGTCATAAGTTGTAAGCGCCATGGCAAATCGCCTGGCAAGGTCTGCAGCGACAAGCCGATTTTGATCATCTTGCGCACCACGGCTGGTCACGATTGACACCTGCCAAATTGAAATCGTAAGCAGGGTTGCCAAAATGCCGATCGTGATCGACTTCGCTCGCTCCGTAGCTGATCGGCCAAGCAAGTTCAACACTGCAGGGCCGGTGACGGGTCCACCGGGACTCCATGAGTCCGAACCTCGAAGTGAAGGTGAGGACCTGTCGAGCTGCCTGTACTCCCGACGGCCCCAATGACCTCGCCTGCTCTAACGATCTGGTTCGGCCGGACGAAGATCGCAGAGAGGTGTCCGTAGATCTCCTCTTCTGAACCGCCGACCGCAACCTTTATGTAGTTGCCAAAGCCGACGGGAATTCCAAGCGCATCGACCTCGGTGCCGGCGGCCTCTACGAAGCCATCATTTGCCGCGCGAACCGGAGTACCGATCGGCGCCGCCAGATCAACGCCAGTGTGGAAATGTGGATAGCCGAACCCTGGCGGCTCGAATGGCGCCGATGTCGGCCCGAAACCTTGGGTCACAACGGCGCCAGCAACTGGACAGGCGATAGATCCCGCCAAGCCGTCGGCGTAACCCGTCACGAACGCGCCGCCCCCCGCAAGCTGATTGGCCAGGGCGAAGAAGGCAATCACCGTTAGGCCAATCGGAGTGACGATCAGAATCAAGGCGCTAACTACGATTGCCTTCCAGAATGTTCGAAGCAGCTTGGAGCCTTGTCGGCGGGCGACAGTCCACGCCAACTGTTTCACAACCGCTCCTGCCACGGCGGCGGGAGCGGCCACCTACCGCAACGCCCCCGCCGGCTCGCCTGCGCTGCGTACGGGACGCGGCACGCAGATCCCGCACTTGAACGGCTCCGTGCAATAGAGGTGATGCTCTGGCGCGTAATCGACCGTTTGCATGGCAACGTGCTCGCCTGCGCCAGTGATCACCAAGCACTGGCCTCGCTGTGCACCCTGCAGATAGGCAGCTTCCACCTCGGAAAGGTGAAAAGCCTGGACAACGCGGGCTACGTGATCCGGGTGCTGCTTGTGCAGGATCGTCATCGCCATGTTGGACAGACTGGCGACCGCCCGCGGCGAGGAAAGCATCTCGGAAACGCTCTGTGACACCAGCACGAGCTGAGTGTTCGAATGGCGCGCCGTTCGGGCCATCTCCTCGATGAAGGCCATACCCTCGTCGTGCTTTGTCAATGACCAGAACTCGTCGATGCAAATGACTCGACGCTTGGTTTCGACCGTCATCCAGGTGCGCAGATGGTTGAGGATCAACCAGTAAACGAGTGGCAGCAGTTCGACCTGCTCCACCCGAACCGTGCGAACGTCAAAGACCACGAAGTCGTTGGCCAGATTGACGTTGGTTCTCTGGTTGAACATCGCACCGAGATAGCCTGTCGTGAACCGCTCCAACCTGTCGTAGAGGCTCCGAGCCGCCAACCGGGTGCGATCCTCGGAGCCGTAACGCTCCCGGATCGCCGCCTGGAAATCGGCCGTCAGCGGCGCAGGCTGCGACCACGTTGCAGGATCGGCGGGATTGATGCCGACCCTCTGGTACGCGGCCGTTATCGCCCCGTCTACGAGCTGGAGCTCCTCCTCCGGTAGATAGCCCAATGCCAGCTTCCAGAAGTTGATCAGCTGTGGGACCTTCGAGGTGAAGGGATTTCTGCCGTGCTCATGGGGAAGATCCCACAGGTTGATGGTCTTCTGGCTCCCGAGGTGCACGGGGACCACTTCGCCGGCGCAATGCTCCGCTATCGGCCCGTATTCGCCACGCGGATCGATCACTGCGACCCTGGCGCAGGCCATCCACTCCTCGAAAACCTTCTCCTTGACGTTGTGACTCTTGCCGTTCCCGCTCCACCCCAGGACGAGAAGGTGCGGGTTGTCCCAGGTGCGTGGGTTCAGCACTAGAAGCGACTTGGCGGTGCTCTCCGATCCCACGAGGCCGAATAGGTAACCTTGCGGCTCCACTTGGTCTGCAGCGTTGAATGGGAAGGCGGCAGCTAGCGGTCTCGTGGAAATCCCACGCGTCTGCCCCAGGCGGTCAGTTGCCTGCGGCAGCATCGACTGAAGCCCCTGCTCCTGGCGGTAGATCGCGCGCTGCGACCTGAAGAACAGGCCCGCGAGCTGATCCTCGATCGCCCTCGTCGCCTGTTCGAGTTCATCCAGGGATTGGGCGTATGGCATGAAGTAGAGGGAGAGCTGAAACCACTTGTTCTTCTTGCGGAACTCGTCCTTCGCATAGTCGATGTCGTCCAGCTTGTCCCTAAGTTCGCGTTCGCTTGGTGCGTCTCCGGCGACTGCACTAAGGGTCCCAACGAGCTCGCGCTCGTTTGCATCAAGCCGTCGCCGCGACTGCTGCACGTCCAGCGGTCTGATGTGCAGAGACACGTCGATGTTGAAGTCGAGGCTCAGGACATCGCGTAGCCAATTCCGCTCTACGTCGTGTGGGTAGTCCTGGACATACAGCGTTCTGAGGTATAGCTCATCTCGGTTGCGGCACACGATGTGGTCCTCGTTGATCTGCATTACCGACGGAATGACCATCTCCCGAACGTCGGCTGCGCGGACCTCGAGACTGACCACCTCCTCGTCGGCGAGGGCTCGCACCGTGACTCGGCGCACGGGCGCCGACTTCGCTCGCATCTTCTGCAGCCTCGCCATGGACGAGTCGTAGGAGTAGTAGAAGAGCTCCTCGATTTCAGCTGACGCTAGGCGACGTGTCCGCACACCAGCTCTCGCCAGGATGCGAGTGATCTGCTGATCCTTCTGGAGAAGCTGAGCACCCACCTCGTCTCGCGATGGCCTATGCGTGAGCCGTTGGACGGCCGGCTGGGTAAACGGGACGACTATGTAGAAACGGCGGTCTTTGATCCGCTTGGCCTGAACGAGGCTCCGCACTTTTGCGCGGTACTCGGCCAGCCGCTCCTCGCGCAGGTCGGCTTTTGTCTCCCACGCGTGCCGCCAGCGCTCGAGCGTCTCAAAGTACTCGTCCGGCTCGTATACGCGGCTCCGAACCAAGATCTGCAGCGGGCCGGGCAGGTAGCTGAGCAGCTCCGCCATGACATCGAGCAGCGCCCGCTGTTCCGACTCTGACTTAAGGTCGAAGTTGACCCCGCTGACCTCCAGAACGATCCGCGGACCCTCGCCTCGCACATGGAGGACACCATCCTCGATGGCCTCCACCAACAGATGCGACCTCGTGTCATCGCTTCGCGCCTGGTTGTGGCTACGCTTGCCGAACAGTAACGGCGATCTCATCGCTGCCCTCCTCACGATGCACGGTGATCCGCAGGTCATCGACTAACAGCCGAAGATCCGAACGGCCCCGCACGGTGAACGGCATGTCGAGCTCGCTGAGATCCGCCTGGACCTCATGATCCACTCGGACGTCCTTCACAGTGAACACCTCCTTGGTCAAGTCGAGAACGCTCGTGCCGGATTCCAACCGAGCCAGCCCGAGATTGGCCGTGCGCTTAGCGCCACGTGCAAAACGCACCCGGTCCAAGAACTGCATTTCAATAGGCCGCCCGTCGCCCGGCCGCACGAATGCGATCAACGCGGCGAGGTAGAGTGGCACGAGCCCGATCGGAACGAAAAGTGTCGGAGAGCCGAGTGCTGGCGCCAGCAGTCCGACCAAACCGATCGAGACGAGCAGGCCGATAAGAAGAAGCAAGGCGGCGCGGACCCCAAGCCGCCGACCCGCCACCGTGACTGATGTTTCGATGCGCTCAATGTCAGACGTGATGCGATACGTCTCCATTGCTCAGCCTCCTACGGCGGCGCCGGAAAGCACAGCTGCCACAACGAACGCCACCATCAACACCGCAAGGACGCCAGCCGCCTGGACGGGGTGTGACCTGCTCATCCGCCAAACGATCGTGCCGACGACTGCTCCAAGGACGAGGGCCAAAAGAGAAGCACCAAACACCAATGCCGTCGGAGCATGGCCACGAGTGACCCCGGCCTCGGTGACGATCACGACTGCGGAGCCAATGGCCCACCCGGTGATTGCTGCGGCGAATCGAAATGGAAGCGTGAGAAGTCTCATGTGGCCTTCCTCGTGGCCTCCCCGGGGGCGAGCCGTTTCCTCGCGATCTGAACCGGGCGTGAAAGTGCCAACTGATGGGCCGTTTTCCGCGCTGAGCTGATCGCTCCGCTTGGCTCCCCTAGCGCCCGTATGACAGCGGCCGGAATCATGATCATGAAGAGCAGCATCGTGAACACCAGGAGCACGTTCATCACAGCCACGTTCGACGCTGCGCCGATGAACACGAAGGTCATAAAGACCAGCACGTTCACGAACTTCAGGAAGATGAAGCCGCAGAGCATTCGAAACCAATAGACGACTAGTCCACGGGCAGCTGGCAGGATGGCGAGGGCTAGGACGAACGGAGACACGACGACGAGGATCCATAGAGCCACGATCCGAATGAAGTAGACGACGAATAGGATCAGCAGCTCGACAACCACAAAGACCATCAACAGGGCATCGACCAGAGCCTTGATGAGCGCGTTCATGTCGTCGATCGTGCTCGGGTCCGGCAGGCTGATGAGCTGGAAGGCCTTCAGTGAACGCAGCTCCACCACCACGTTCGTGTTTATGCCTCCAACCAGCGCGTTGTCGATGTTGACGAGCTGTGTGATCAAGAAGTAAGACGCGCCCATAAGTACGAAGAAAACGATGAAGTTGACTAGCAAGCGTCCGATCTCGTGACCTGCGCCGACGAACTCGCCCACCATCCACAGGAGCACCATCACGGTGAAAAGGAGCACCAGGAGCGAGCCGCTGGCGATCCCGAGAGAGATCCCCCACATCTGCTTCAGCTTCGTGTTGTCGACCAGGACGCCAGCGTTCTCACTTCCATCGAGGTTGTCGCTGCCGGCTACCAGCGGATTCCAGATCTGGCTCATCTCGTCGCTGAACATCGAATCCATCCCGTAGAGAAGACCGCCAATAGCCTGATAGATCGCCTTGGTGGGATTGAAGTCTGGAAAGATGCCGGCGCCGCGCGCCGGGGTTGCTGTTGGCTGGCCAACGGTCGACAGCGCTGCTGGTTTCGGGCTTGGTGGTGGACTCACCGACGCGTAAGAAGCGATCGCCCCGCCCCACAGCGCCAGCAGAAGCACACAGACCATAAGCAGGGCCCGATTGTTCGCCGACATCAGTGAGCCACGAAGCCCGCAAACAAGCGGACGATGGGCCCGGCCAGAAGACCGAGCACGACTCCTCCGACCGAACCGACCATGAACTGCTTACCGCGCTCCTGGCCGCCGATCGTATGGTCGAAGATGAAGAACGCACCACCAAGCACAAAGCCCAGGACTCCGAGAGAGACCAGCAGGCCCTGGACCCAGCCCGTCATGTTGCCTAGCGTTTGGTCAATCGCGTCGGCTGCGAAGACCGTCTGATTGGTTGCCACGAGCGTAGTCGTAGCAACCACGAGAGTACGCACTAAACCCTTACGCATGGATGACTTCCACCTCCTTTCACTAACTGACGACTCTCACCAGGTCATGACTGCAGGCTATGCAGACCCGGCCTGCCAAGCCTCATCAGAGCCTCAGGAAAACCTCAAGAAACGCTGAGCTTTCCGGCGTCGACAAGAAAGTTCTGCATACCGTTGGCGGCGGCGCGATTCAATTCAGGCAAGACGTGCGTGTAGGTGTTCATCGTCAGCCCGATCTGTGAGTGGCCGAGGATCTCCATCACCACTCGCGCGGGGACACCCTGAACTAGCAATAAGGTCGCGCACGAGTGCCGCAGGTCATAGAACCGTCGCCTTGGCAACCCCACCCGTTTGAGCAACCTTTGGAAGGACCGCGTGACGTTCTTGCCGTCGAGTGGCAGGCCCGTGTGGCTCGTGAAAACAAGGTTGTTGTCGTGCCACTCGGGGCCAAGGAGCAGGTGCTCTTCACGCTGTCTCGCTCCGTGTTCGCGCAACTTCTCGGCGATGTAGGGCGGTATGGCCAAAGTTCGATGGCTGCGCCGACTTTTAAGCTCGACCAGGTGAAACTGTCCTTCCAATCGCTGCAGCTCAAAGCGGGCATGAATCAGCCCCGCTTGGAAGTCCACGTCCTCCCACCGAAGGCCAAGAGCTTCGCCCTGCCGCAGCCCAACAGCCACGGCCACTGAGTACAGCGCCTCCAGTCGATTCCCTTTGGCTGCCTCCAGCAAAACCCGCACCTGGCTAGGCGTGAACGGCTCGATCTCCTTGTGAGGGACGCGGGGTGGATCGACGAGTGTCGCGACGTTGCGGCCGATGTAGCCGGCCTTCATTGCTCGGTTCAGTGCTCGCCGGAGCACTGCGTGGAAGTACTGCACGCGCCGCGGCGAGAGCCCCGCCTCCAGTCGTTCATTTAGGAATCGCTCGATCATTAGTGGGGTCAGCCTTGCGAGCTGCACGGTGCCCAGCTTCGGGATCAAATGTTTGCGGACGATCGTTCGGTACGACACGAAGGTCGATGCCCGCAGCGTTGGCTTAGCGGCATCGACCAACCAGCCTTCCAAGTAGCGGGCTAAGGCGATGCGGCCTGTTATCGGAGCAATGCCCTGTTGCAGGTCGCGGTTTATGACAGTCAATTGCTCACGCACCTCTCGCTGCGTCCTGCCGTAAACGAAGGACCTGCCGCCAGTGTCCTTGTGTGCCTGCCCGACCCAGCGGCCATCCTTACGGCGATAGATAGAGCCTTCGCCGGGCGCCCTTCGAGTCATCGGACCGTCGCCTCATCCGAAACCAGGTGCCTTTCAAGCTGTGAATCGACCCACTTGTGCAGTGCCGCGACTGGTATGCGCGGAGAGCGGCCAACTCGGATCAACGGAAAATCAGCGCCGCGCATCACGCGGTACAGAGCTGCACGGCTAATTCCCAACATCTCAGCTGCCTCAGCCGGAGTCATACAGACGCGTTCCATCCGAATCAAGCCGACCTGTTAAGCCGAACTCGGTTTCGGCCAAGCCTCAGGAGGAGCCGTTGCCGACCGCGAGGGTGGCGGCGGCTGTGAAGGCGTCTTGACTCGGTCATTTTTGCGGCACCTCCCTTGCGCGCCAAGGTGGTGCCGGCTCCGCCGGATTCAGCAGCGGGGCGGTCACATTCATGAGCCGCGCCGTCTTCCGACGCACCTCGCCAGCGAAGTCGCGGTCCCGACTGCTGAGGTAGCTCCGAACCAAAGGCTCAGCATCGGCAAACGTGTCGCCCAGGTCAGTCCGCTGTCGCAGAGCAGCCAGGCTGGTGGCGTATCCCATGAGCCCGCGCACAAGCATTTCCTCGGATGCCTCCTCGATTCGCCGGCGCACGATGCCCGTGCTTGCAGGGGCCAGTGCCACTGCCCTGAGCTGGCTCCAAACCGGATCCTCAGGCCAGTGTCCAACCTGCCCATTGCGCGTTGCCCTGCGAAGAGACAGCCAGTGTTGCGTGCCGTACGCCCAGAGGTCTTGAATGCTCCGAGCGACTTCCTCGATCCCCTGGAGGTGGAACTCACTCAGCACGAGCCGCCGGAACTGAAACTCGAGGCGCCACACAGGGAGGGCAGGATCGCCGCCCTGCCAGACATCGCGCAACCAGCCATTGCCCTTCTTTCGGCACTCTTCCGTCTTGTCGTAGATGCGAGCGGCCAACCCTCCCTTTCCGAACATGAAGCCCGTCAGCCGCCTACCGGTCACGAACACCTCTTCGAAAACACGTCGCTGCCGGCCCTGACAGACGAACCGATGGAGGTCTTCTACGACAGGGATCCAGCCCTGGAAGTCAACGTAGAGATCGACCCGCGAAACTACGACCTCTGGCCGGGACGAAAAGATGTCGTGTCTCAGCAGTAGGTCGACAAGGTCCCAGGCGAGCGCCGGCCCGCATGCGTGCAGGTACGCGGAGTGAAACTGAATCAGAGCTGCGGGGAAACGCTCTCCCTTGCCCAGGACCAATTCGAAGTCGGGCGATGTAAGCCAATAGGTGTAACCACGAAGGCCGAATGGCTTCATGAGAAACAACTGGCTCGTGACCGGGAACTCGAAGGGGACCGGTTCTTCGGCCTCCTGCGCCCGCACCTTGGCCTCGTCGAGCGTTCCCCGCACATGTGTCTTCAACTGACCACGAACCGACAGGTGCAGCGTGTCGATACCGGCGCTAAGGACCTCAATAGACATCTATAGCCGAGGAAGCAATGGAAGGCACGGTGTTACGCGTTCCGTGCCTGGCGCCTGAGCCACGAGTGGTGCGAGCACAGCCTCTGCCGTCGGCTTGTCCAGCCAGATTGACTGGAACCTGGCCTCGTTGTCGAATTGCCAAATGCCGCGACCCGGCAGTGGAGGTAGGGTGGCGGCTCCGGCGTTGTCCTCGCCCAACAGGATTCGGCTATTGATCGCTGAGCGAACGCGGAATGCGACCGTCGCCGGGATGTTCGCCTTGATCTGGCCGGGCACTGCCTCGGCGTCTGGGCGTTGGGTCGAGACGATCACATGGAAACCAGTCGCCCGCCCGAGCCGGCAAATCCGAGACACCGAAGCAAGGGCTGCCTGTCGGCGCCCTTTCTCATCTCTATTGCTCGATTCAACGGCGCTCAGTTCCGCCATCTCGTCGACCACGACCAGGACGTAGGGCAGGTGCCGCCCACTCCCGGCGGAATTCCAACGTCGGATGCTCTCCACACCTGAGCGGTTAAGCGCCGCTTGTCTTTCATCCAGCTCGGCGAGGAGTACCTCCATCAGCTGTAGGCAGCCATCGAGGTCCCGGGCGACATGACCGAGCATGTGCGGTAGGCGCTCGAAGACATTGAACTCGAGGCCGCCCTTTAGGTCGATCAACCCGAGGCGCAAGTCTTCCGGGCTGTGCGTCAGCACCGCCCACGTCACGAGTTGGCGTATGAAAGCACTCTTGCCGCTGTTCGTCTGGCCTCCGACCAGGAGGTGAGGGAGATCTGCCAGGTCCGACCACAATGGCCCGTGGCGCGTGACGCCTATTCCAATCGGCAATCGGCCAGGTGGCTTCGGGCGCGGCCGAGAATAAAACTCCGAGAACTCCACCCGATCTGGGAGCTGACCTGCAGCTGCGCGCATGTGGATCAGCCCGCGTTCGTACCAGAACTCCGCGGATACGTCGAGGGCCTCCTCGATCTCCTCCCGCCGACGCAGCAACGTAGACACGCTCACGCCGGCGGGCATGCGCCATGCCAGATCCCAGGTCTTGCCGCTGCGGCGAGCTCGCGCAAGACGCGGTTGGCGACCCGCCGATGAAAGTCCGATCTCGATAAGCGCTCGTGTGGCGCGGCCAGCGAACGACCATCGTCTGGCCAACCGAACCCCAACCACTAGCGCGGCTGCAAGCGGTAACGCTGAAAGCGCAACGACCTCGCGCCACGACGAAGGCCAGAGGGGCGAATCCGCCCCCCTGGCCCGAATCAGAGCAGCGCTGGCTACAGCCAGTGCGAGGATGGCTTCTACCTCGACTCGCCGCTTGTGAGCCATGTTCTCTTCGACTTGCCCTGAGCCGGCGCAGGCTCTGGGTTGTTCGGTTCTGGCAAGGTCCCGACTTGGGTGTTCACGTCGGGCGCTGCGCCCATCTCTTGCAAGACGTTGGCGACGACCTCAGACCTGAGCTCCACCTTCGTTCCCTTCGGAGCGTTCCGTGGATAGAAGTAGCCGTTCAGGCGGCCCTCGACTTTGACGCGCGATCCCTTCGTGAGTTTCGTCGCGGCGTCATCGGCCAGCGAGTTCCAGGCGATGACCCTCACGATGTCGCGCCCCTGCTGCGACTCCGGGCGAGTGATTGACACCAGGAAGTCGGCCTTGGACTTGTCGTCCGCCACCTTTCTAAGGCTGACCGCGCTGACGACGTGACCGAGCAACTCCACCCGGTTCACTTCAGTCGCTCCAGGCGGGCGAGCTCGAGCGTGAGGAGCTGGCCTCGCCATCGCCTCACCCGCAGCCGGATCCTCCGGCGCCCTTCTGCGATCCTCCGGCGGAGCCCGAGCTCCGGCGGCATGTCCTTGGTCGTCCTGCTCATAAGCGCACCTCCTTGTTTTTGGCTGGCCTCATGGCAGTCCTGACCGCGGCCAGCAATGGCGGTGCGCCAATGAAAGTCTCGGTGCGGGGGACGTTTCAACGGCGTGTTGGGACGTTTTACCGGCCTTTCAAAACGTCCCAAAACGTCCGAAGGTTGGTGGCGGAAGTTCAGCGTTTCTTGAGGTTTTCCTGAGGCTCCGATGAGGCTCTACCGTGCATCTTTGGCGAAACTAGGTGACGTGGCGAATGTCCGCATGCGCAGGGCGATGGATCGTGCCCAAGTCGATGTGGAGGCGCTCGCAGCCGCCACCAATGTGGACATGAGGACCGCCGAGCGGTGGGTGGCCGGTCGCATTCCTCATCAGCGCTATCGCTGGGCCGTCGCGTCTCTCCTTAAGCAGGACGAGGCCTACCTTTGGCCAGACGTGATCGCGCCCTCCGGCCAACGTGGCCTTGGCTCGGTGGAGCTGGTGCATCTGTATCCGCACCGCTCCGACCTGCCATCTGACGTTTGGTGGAGTCTCTTCAGCGCTGCGGAGCGCGAGATCGACGTACTTGCGTACGCAGCCCTGTTCCTTCCCGAACAGCATCTCTCTCTAATCGACCTACTCCGGAAGAAGTCCGCCGGCGGCTGCAGAGTTCGCATTCTTCTCGGAGACCCAACAAGCCCCAAGATCATCGAACGCGGCGAGGAAGAACAGTTCGGCGAAGGTATCGTGTCGCGTTCGAAGGTGGCTCTTCTTCACTATCAGCCTCTGGCAACCTCTGAAGGCGTAGAGATCCGCGTTCATGGCACGACGCTGTACAACTCCATCTACAGGTTCGACGACACGATGCTGGTGAACTCTCACGTATACGGCTGCAACGCTTATAGCGCCCCCGTGCTACATCTCAGGAGCATTGTGAAAGGCGGTCTCTTCGACACCTATCTCGCGAGCTTCGAGTCCGTGTGGGCACTGTCAGCGCCCGCGCTGTTTGCGCAGAACGGAGCAGCCCAAACGTGAGCCGTACCGAGTACTACGACGACCCCAACGCTCCTGCCCCGACCGCGATTGTCGCCGCGGCGTCGGCTGTCGTCGTCAACGGCGAGCACAAGATCCTGTTGCAGCGGCGCAAGGACAATGATCTCTGGTCACTCCCAGGTGGGGCGATGGAGATCGGCGAATCGATCGCCCAAACCGTCCTGCGCGAGGTCCGAGAGGAGTCCGGGCTATATGTCGAGCTTGTACGGCTTGTGGGCATCTACACCGACCCACGACACGTCATCGCTTACTCAAACGGTGAGGTCCGGCAGCAGTTTTCGATTTGCTTCGCTTGCCGCGTCATCGGTGGCGAACTGCGACGGGGCGACGAGTCGACCGAAGTCGGCTTCTTCGCTCCAGATGAGCTCAAAGGCCTGCCCATCCAGCCATCGATCCAAATTCGTCTTCAGCACTTCTTCGAGGACCGGTCCCAACCCGTGATCGCCTAACCCCTTGCTTCTTGGCGGTCAAGCTCGGGCCCACTTCATTAGTCGGCAGCCTTCATCGGCCAGCCCAAAAGGGGCCGTTAGGAGCCTATTTAGACTCGCGCACCTTTGAGTAGACGTACAGGTCCTTCCACACGCCCCCGATTAGCTCCCACTTGCGAAGAAGCCCCTCCCGAATGAAGCCTGTCTTCTCCGCAGTCCGCCACGACGCGATGTTCCACTCTTCGACGAACAACTCCAACCGAACGATCTCCAAGTTTTCAAGCGCCCAGTCCGACACCGTTAGAAGAGCGACGGCCGCTACGCCGCGACCCCGCGCTGAGGATCCGAGCCAGTAGCCCACTGCCGCCCGCGAAAGATCGATGTTGCGAATCCACACGCCGATGGCACCGAGTGCGCGGTCGTCCGCCCGGTTTGCGATCACAAACGCGTATCCCGCCTTCGACGTCAACCGATCCCGCTGGCGTTGGATGAATGCAAGACCTTCCGCCTCTGAATAGTCCGCGGGCACGCTAGTGATCAGTGGGATGTGCGGGTCACTAGATGCCTCCCGAATGAGTTCGAGATCTGTATCTCGAAACTCGCGAAGGACTATGTCCCCTGCCTCGAGGCGTGGAAGGACAAGCGCTTCCGTACTTTTGTACTGTCCCATCGCGGCATTATCGGCTCAGATCACCGCCGATCGTTGTAAGGGCTGCAGCGATCGCGCGCTCATTGATCGGACCCTAAACCGCCAGTTCCATTGACTGTCTAAGGCCTGAAGCCACACCGCCAACTCTCTCCCGGCCGTGGATTCGCCTTAGCACCGTGGCAGAGCGGAGGGCTGTTCCGCTTCAAGCCCCAGGCTCCGCCTGCCTAGCGGTAAAGGGCTTTCCGCTCGCCCTCCGCCCCGCCGATCTCGGTGCGTCGAATCCACCAAACACCGGGAGAGGCAGCGATGGCTACACAGTCCTTTCGTCAGTCCGATGGTTCCTTCCAACCGGTTCTCGGGTTCCTTGAACGAACTACTGCGCTCGCAGATTCTGGTGATCCGGAAGCTAGCCGTCGCAGCAGGCTCGCCGTCAGCGACGAGCTTCTTGATGAGATCGAGGAACTCAACCTCCTCGAACGCCGCGCCCTTCCTCAGCAGGTGCGCAACCGGATTACCGCTCTCCACTTCGCCGTCACTGGCGCCCGCTCCGAGTCGAAGCTCAAGACATGCATCGACGCACACGATTTCGTGTTGGGCTTGCAGGAGCCGCTGATGGCCGGCAATCCCCGTACCTCGGCGGCACGGCCATCGGGTCATAGGCGCCCCGGCCAACCGATCACGGTTCGGATGCCAGTCGGTGGCGCGTGGAAGCTACTGTCGCTCCCAGCGGAGCCTGACGGTGGGTTCACCGAAGACTGGTTCGTGCAGGCAGCATTGACGATCGAGCGCGCTTGGGAGCGCTGGGCCTACGCACAGCACCACGCGGTCGCAGCCGCCCGCCGGCGAAGCCGCACCGCCCGCCAAGCGGCCGCCCGGGCGATCGTCGCCTGGAGCAACTATTGGCAGCTCCTGGAGGAGGCGGATCGGCTTCGGGGCGTCTCCGGTCCCCGCGTGAGCTAGCGCCCTCGCGCTAGCATGCGTTCGAACAGGTGTTCGATAACACAGTCGCCGTAGACCAGCTGGCGAAACGCTGCTGCGCCTGCCCGAACTGCACCGGATCGCTCACGGAAGCTCACCGCAGTCCGGGCGGATGGAGCTTCTGCCGGGTCTGCAGGTGCGCGTGGAAAGTCTCCACGATCGACGGACGGCCGTACGCGAGTGCCATCCATTCCACTGGTCACGCCGATATGAGTCTGCCACCCCCGCCGCGGCCGGCGTTCTAGACCCTCCGACGTTTGGCCTTGGCGATTTCAGCACGAAAAGGCAGAAAGCATGCCTCGCCACTGGTCGGTCTATCGAGGCGGAGCCTGCGGACCGCTCACCGCCGCAAAACGTACGACCGGGGGCTAAGTTTGCCGATCATCTGGTAGACGCCCCACAAGCAGTTAGACAGCATGACCCCATAGGCGACCTCGCCGTGCTCGGCTATGTAGTGCTCCGGTGCGCGTAGAAGACGAGCGGCATGCAGGAGTTGGCGCGCAGTCGACGCCTTGCTGTTCTCTTCGAGATTCTCGCGCCATTCACTCGTGAGCTCTTGGCAGTCAACTATGTCGAATCCCGCCTCTGCGATCGCAGCCTCGAAGGCGCGCCGATCAGTGCTCGAAGCAAAGATCCCGACTGGCGGCCACAGACGATCAGCTTCTCTCTGGTCCAGCCAATCGGTGGCGAACATCTGGTAGATGACCATGTACCCGCCCGGGCGAAGCGCTCGAGAGCACTCCGCAAAGGCTGCCTTGAGGTCGCTGACATGCACGAGCACGTCGCGGCACCAAATCAAGTCCAGGCTACCGCTAACCGATGGTAATCCGCCTGTAGCACCTACCTCCAGCCGGACCCTCGCGGCGACATCGGGTTCGGTTGAATTAAGTTCCGCAAGCATGCGAGTGCCGTCTGAAATGTGTCGGTTCACTGGGTCAATTCCCAGTACCCGGAACCCAAAGCGGCGAGCCAGTTCGACGGAATACTTTCCGTCCCAGCACCCAAGATCGAGCACTTCTGCACCCGACGGCAGCGCGAGGTTGGCCACGAGATTCATGAGCATGTCTAGGCCGCGTGGGTGCAGGCTGACGTCGAGCGTGCGATCGAAGGCCTGCTCGATCGCCCCAGCGCCGCCATATACGTCCTGAACGGAGCGAAACGTGATCCGTGCGATGCGGGAAATCATCGCAGACGCTTCATGGAGTCGGTGGACCCTCCCGTCGACCATTTCGCGGCGCCTTTCGAATGTCTCTCCACATGCCTTGATAGGGAGTTGTGGTCGGTTGTCGATCGCCGGGCTTACTTCTCGCCGAATCTAGCGTGACCTGCTCCGCCTAGCTGCCTTCACATGCCTTCTGCGACGCGCCCTGGATCCCCTTCAACCTCCTGCGGGGTGCTCCTTATGCACCCTGGCAGATCCCTCGCTCTATCGCTACAAGGCTCAAGCCGGGCTCGCTTCGCTCGGCCTTTCCGCGCGCTCCGCCTCCGCCTTCTCAGGGTGCATCGCACTCACGCTCAAGGAGGTTTTCGATGGGGGCCAGGACAACAACGGCAGACGTTATCGAACAGCTACGTCAAGGAGTCGCCACGCTTACGTCGACGGATCAGTGGGCTCAGTGGCTACGAGTCCAGCGGCGCTTTCACCATTACTCGTGGGCCAACTCGCTCCTCATCTTGATGCAGCGCCCCGACGCAACCCGAGTGGCCGGCTACCACACGTGGAAGTCAGTTGGTCGCCAGGTCCGCAAGACCGAGCGTGGCATCGCAATCCTCGCTCCGGTCATCCGCCGACTCCGCGCTGAGGACGAGGCCGAAGACAAGACCGACCGCGTTCTCGTCGGACACCCCGCAGCGTTCCGCCTAGCTTGGGTCTTCGACATTGCGCAGACCGATGGCGAGGCTCTGCCGGAGGTCGTCAGCCGGCTGACCGGCGACGCCGGCGGCTCGCGGTTTGCTGAGCTCGTGCAGGTCGCTGCCACGCTCGGATACTCCGTCGAGGTCTCCGAGCTGCCCGGCGAGCGCAACGGTGACTGTACGTTCGAGCTGAAGCGCATCCGAGTCCGCGAGGGACTCGAGCCGGCACAGTCGGTCAAGACGCTCGCTCACGAGCTGGCGCACGCGATCCTCCACGGCGAGGCCGATTGCAGCAGCCTTGCACGGTCGGCAGCTGAGCTGGAGGCGGAGAGCGTTGCGTTCGTCGTCTGTGATGACCTTGGATTAGACAGCTCGGCCTACAGTTTCGGCTACATAGCGACTTGGGCCGGCTGCGGCGATGAGGCCGACAAGGCGATCAGCCGTTCTGCCCAGCGCATCAACAAGACAGCGCGCTCGATCCTCGAGTTGCTCGATCACGGTAGCGGGTAGCGGTCGAATGCCGCACCCCGACTACTCGCGCTCGGGTGAGATCCGGTATCTGTAGCGATGACTTGCGATCCTAGGTGTCGGCTAGATGATCACAGACCCGCTCCAGTTCAGTGACCATGCGTCGATGCTACAGCCCGTTGAAAAGGCGAGCGATCAACTCATCGGCATCCTGATTAATACGCGATGGATTCCATACCAGGAGGATTTCGCGCATGTGCGCCATGTTTTCACGTCGCGCTCGATACATGAAAGCTCCGCCACCATGATGCTCGGACACTTGGCCCTCGATCGCCGCTTGTCGCCGCACAAAAAGCCCCGCGCACACATGCGGGTATGCGGACAAACAGTTGGGAATCGTCGGCGAGTCAATCAGCCCGACTCTCATCAAGGCCGGCGGGTCAATAACCACGACGCTAGGCTTACCCTCTGGAAGCTGAAGGTCAACCTTTGTTCGGATGCGCCGCACAATGCGACTCAACGGATCATTTGCCATCGATGGTCCGGTGAATCGAGGACCCGGCTGTAGCGGATCTAGCCGAGGAGCTGCCCACAGCTCCACGAGGCCTCGGTAGGTGAACTTCAATGGCCGCTGGACTCGTTCGGCCTCAGCCCAGAATGCCGTCGTAGCGGACACCAGGTCTTCCACTTCGTCGAACTCCGGCATAGTCAAGAAGCGGCCGCCACCATCGAGCCCAGCCGCAAGAAGACGCGGGTAGAAGTAGATCCGGTCGCTCAAGGCCTGCACTTGCTCAAAAGCCTGCGGGAACCTTGAAAGGGTGCTGATTTCACAGTGGATTGCCTGAGCGGCATCGCTGATCAGCAAGTCGCTTGACTTGGATCCGCGGATCATCGGTCCGAGCTGAACGTGCAAGCCAACTTCCAGAGCCCGCGCCGCAATGTCCGCCTCGAATAAATAGTTGTCAGCTTCGGAGGGATTACGAAGACCCTCGATGAGCCTTCGACGACCGGGGCCCTTCAAGGCAAGAACCAGATCTAGGTCGGTCGCGATCTGTACCCAGTGTTCGCGGGTCCACGGAGCGCGGTTGAAGATCAGGTCAAATCCGAGGTTCTCCGACCTGCTTGCCACATTAAGGATCCAGCGAGGGCCAAATAGCTTCGCGAGCTGTGATACAGCCTCGATGGCGCGCGCCCGCAGCTGCTCGTCAAGGTCCTCTTGTTGGCGGATGCGATCGGTAAGCGCCGTCCAGGTCGTGAACTTCTCGACCTCCGGCGATATCCCACCGTTTTCGCGACTTCGTCGACCCACAGCGATTGACTCGTCAGTGATTCCGCCGACGCCGATGTGGTGCCCTTGGCGGAGACGATCCTGCCTTGATTAATCGCGGCTTCCGCCCTTTCAAGGCGCCCCCTGGTCGACCAAACCGCGCGACTAATGAGGGGATCTTGGCCTCCCCGCACGCCTTTACGATTGCCCCAGGACCCGCGACGAGCCCGCGAGCCTGGATATGAGTCGCGATTGGCCCGAACAACTCGGAACCGCCTTTGATGACCGTGTCCATGTCGCCGACCACTACCAGCAATTTCTTGGCCCTCGACATAGCGACATTGACACGTTTGGCGTCTTTTAGAAACCCGATCAGGCCGGGATCGTTGCTCCTGACCAGCGAAAGAATCACCGCGTCCCTCTCTTGACCCTCGAACGCATCAACCGACTGGATGTCATCTGCCGCAACCAGATTTTTCAATCGATGGCTTAGCTGCTCAACTTGGCTTCGGTACATGGAGATGACGGCAATCGATGCCGAGGTGTCTTGCACTTTTATCAGACATGCCAAGTCGTGACACAACGCCACCTCGAATTCGTTTCCTAAGCTCCTGGATGCATCTCGGTACTCGTTCTGGTCACCGGTATCCACCCAAACGAGCTCGCGATCAAGCGGCCACCGGAGGTTAAGACGAGCGTTCTTAGACTCGTGGAGCAACTGGCCCTGGTAGAACAGGTCGGAGATGAGCGCTCCGATTGGCTCTCGCATCCGATACTGGCGCCGCAAAGTCTTCCTCGCAGTTATTGGCACCCGATCCCACATCCACTCGTAGAAGCTCGAATCACGGACAAGACCGTCCGCTGGGCTGGCCACGTTCCAGCCTTCTGTTAGCTCCGCCTCCAGAACCGGCGGGAGTTGCTTTTGGTCTCCGACGAGCACCCACCGCTTGGCTAGTGGAAGCAGAGGCAGCACCTCATGGATCTGGGCCTTGTTCGCCTCGTCGAGAATCCCCCAGTCGAAGATCTCATGGCGAAGACGGTGGGTAACAGCAATCTTGTTGCACGTCGCAAGGACCAGGTTCAGCCCAGCTATTGACTTATCTCCAATAAGGGTATGCCTCAATGAGGTCGCGACCTTGCGCGCCTCAGCAAAACGCCCTTGGCGGACCGCCGAGAAGGCTAACAATCGCTCTTGAGCTGTATCAACGGCATCGTTGGAATGCGACGACATGACGACGCGATGGCTTCGGTCTACCGAGGTGGTTTGGCGAATTGCCTCAACGATTGCCGTGGTCTTACCGGTACCAGGGGGACCTTGGACAAGCATTAGCTGTCCAACCTCCATCCCGAGGATGCGTCGGACGACTTCTTGTTGCTCATCATTGAGTACCGGATCAAGTTCGTGGCCGGGACGCACCGCCGCGATTGCAGGGCCTCCAAGCCAGCCGGGATCCTCAACGAGAGACGCCGGGGGTCCCCAGTTTCCCACCTGGCCTTGAATCTCGCCAAGGCTGAACTCTTGGCGCTTGAGGGAGCCGATCTGGGCCTCCTTGAACACCTCACCCGTTGGGGGAACTGACCCGTCGACACTGACCTCAATGTCGTGTAAGTGGCCGGCCCGCACGGTTCCCTGGCGGGTCACCAACCAGCCCGGCCCCATCAGGGTCAGACCGTCACCGGTTCCAAGCTTGAGGCGCTGAGCATTTGCCCCCAGTAACTTGATCCGTGCCGAATAGGGCTCATCCCCAATGAGGGCGCCACAAAGTCGACAAGACTGGTCCCTCGCGGTCTCAGACTTGCGCTTGCATTTGCGGCAGTACACCCATTGATTCAGAACCTTGTACTCCGCCATCTGGTCAAGTTCCTGTTGCTTCTTGGCAGAAGCAAGGTGAGCAGCGAATCGTTTAGCCGACTGGATAATCGGATTACGTCGGCCACGGTCTCTGAGATCAAAGAATTCGATGGGGCCAAGGTCAGGCTTCTCTTTAGCCAGTTCTAGCTCTTTGAATCGAAGCGCGAATCCCGAGCCGTCTTCGCTCTCGGGACGAGGGGCGATCCTGTCGATGGCGAGTGTCAGACGGCCCGACGCAACTCCGAGCCGACCCTCAATATCTGAGCCTCCGGCGCCGGCCCACACCTCCAGAGGTTGGCCCTCAGTCCATTCGTAGTCACCATCCAGGCGCCCAACATCCGAGAGCTGTTTGAGAAATACGTCGATGCCTCCGAGGAGCGACACCATCGCCGCAACTGGGCCATCCTGCATGATCCAAATTTGGAGTCTGGCGACATCGATGCACTCGGCACCGTGGACCTCCCACCTGCTTTCTTCATCTGCCGGCAGCGGCTCCCAAATCGAGACTATTGGCACTTCTGATCTTCCTCATCGCCGAGGGTGCCTGGACAGCCCCAATCGGCAGCTCACTCAGTTTATGGGAACATTCGTTCGCCATCAACGTATGCCCCTCGTGCGTTTCGCTTCCGCCCGCGGTGTTGATGCTGACCTTGCGTCGTTGCGTCTAGACTCAGGTCGTGTCCAGCGCCCTCCGATAACAGCTCTGGTCTGGCCAGGGCCGAACCAAATGGAGGTAACGCTGTGATTGGTGACTTTCGTCGTCTGCTCGCAACTCCATGCCAGGAGTGCATCGTGGACATTGTCGCCTGGCGCGATGAGGCCGACATCCAGGGATGGCCGATGCGTGGCTCGGTCAACGTCGGGCTGATCTCCAGTCACGACGTCTCCTATTTCAGGTCTTGGCGGGGGAAGTTCCATAGGCTTCGCCTCGCGCTTAACGGCGAGAGCTATCCGTGGCTCGAACTTCTGAGTCGCGACCAAGCAGAAGAGTTCGTCGTCGCTCTCACCGAGGCCATCGATGTTTCGTTTCCGGCCTAGCGATGGCGCATCTGCTTCTGGCTTCCGCCAAAGCTGTCAATTACCTGTCACGCGGGACGATTAGGCGCCCTGCCGCCGGCCTCGGTGGGGACTCCACGGCACGCCGCCCCAGAATGGCCTCTCGAAGCTCGCCGGACCAGCCGCCCCGGTTCGACCCACGAGGGGCAAGTAGCACTCAAGGGCGGCCCGGCTAGACCTGACCGTGCAGAGGGAGGTCTTGGGGCTCAAGTTCGAGAGTCTCGTCTCTAACGGGGAGCGAGCCATCGCCAAGCGGCGCCTTGCTGAATACGGATATCGGCCTTCTGAAGAGTGAACTAAAGGGCTAGGCTCCTTCAGCAAGAAAGCGAGAAACCGCTTCTCGCCACTGATCGGGCCGTTCGAGGTGAAGGTCGTGTCGGGCACCTTGGACTTCAACCACACGACTGCCAGGTAGCAAGTCCCGCATATGACTCGCAATCCCTTCTGGTAAGCCGTGCTCCGCCCTAACAATGAGCGTCGGGCATCGTATCGCGGTCCACTCATCCCAGTTCGAGAGGGCCACACCATCGAGACATGCCAGCATTACATCCACGTCAAAACTGGGCCATAGGCCATCGGGCCTTACCTCCAAACCCCCGGCCCATGCGCGCGACCAAAGTGAGTCGCCGCCGAAAAACGCCGATGCGGCTTCCTGCGAAGGAAAGGGAACCGGCCAAGAGCGAAGCCAGTCGCCCACGACAGACTGTGCTTCAGGATCAGCTGCCGGTGATGCTTCGGCGACAACCAGCGCCTTCACCAATTCGGGGTATTGAGCTGCGAGCAGGAAGGCGGTGTGTCCTCCAAGGGACTGGCCAACCACGATGGCACTGCTCCCTGCGAGTTCGCGTATCCACATCGCTGCATCGTCGACGAAGGCCTGCCTGGACACATCGGCCGGCCGCCGCTGGCTCTTGCCTTGGCCTCTTTGATCCGGGGCGAGAACTCGGTTAGTCGCACTCAGCCATGAAGCCGTCTCGGTCCATTCACCGGCATGGCCCGCCAGCCCATGCAGCAGGAGCGCGGAGCTACCCATTCCACCGAGGTCCGCGCAGGCCAGAAAGACCCCCTCACGCCTGCGCTCATGCCAAACGGGGGAGACCATTCAGGCTTTGGTGACAGTCAACCACGCTCGCCTAATAAGCGTTTCCATCTCTGCAGGCATGAGACTCGGAACCGGGACGCCCATGTCCTCAAGAGCGGGATGAAGTAGCGCAGTCTGAGAGCAGAGGTCGCCTATCACTTGGAGCGCCGCCGCCGGATCGATGACCTCACCCAATTGCGGAGTTACTTCGGTAAGCGCTGGGTTCGGGCGCCGATGCCGGCGCGCCAGCGCCTCCGGGTGGCGCTCACCAGGTTGGTTGACCAGCCGCCACAGCACGTCGAAGGCCCCTGTCATTAGCCCGATCATTCCGGCCGCGTGCGCACTGTTCCGTCGAGCCGCGCACTTCACGGCTACTAAAGCCATGGCCCAGAAAAACTCAAGCTGCAGCCGGGCTTCCTCGAGCGGCGGAAGCCCGTCGAGCACCGGCTCAATGCCGACCTCATCGAAGAGGACAACCGTTTGCGGATGCCTGTGGGCGAGGCTGAGTGGAAGTAGGCTGAAGTCCAGCTCGAGGCCACTGGGATAGATGATCAACGCGAAGAATGTCTTGGCTAGAGCGTTGTCACGAATCTCCTGCACGAGGCTCGGTGGGCCGAACCTACGAAAGAGGGACGCACGCTCGCCCTTGACTGCTTCGTAGTCGGTGTCTCTCACAACGGTGTAGAGGTCTAGGTCACTCCACTCGTCTGCAGTAGAGGATGCGATGGACCCAGCCAGCCATGCTGCAACGAACCGACGATCAGCCTGAAGCACGGTAACAACGCGATCAAGGAGCGCATCCCGAGCCTCGATCACCATCGCGACCAACCCTAGCGTGTGCACGTGTGCAGGCCGTTGCTGCGGCCAAGCTGTCAACGAAGCTGTCAAATGCCGCTAAGCTGACGCATTGCGGCAAACTGACCACAATATGTGGGCCTCCGCGCGACAGCAGCCCCAACAGGTTGGTGCTCGCGCAGGGAATCGAACCCTGAACCTTGGGATTAAGAGTCCCCTGCTCTGCCAGTTGAGCTACGCGAGCACGGTGCCGGCCGACTGTCGATTCTAAGGTGCCCCGGCTGTTAACAGGCTCGGTTCACCCGATCGCCACATCCCTCTACCGTGCCTGTGATGCAGGCGAAAGCGCCGTTAGACGTCGACCTCGAAGACAAGCTGCTCTACGGATTGACCCCTATGCGCCTGGCTTATCTGGCGCTAGGAGTGGTCGGCGGCCTGGCTTTGTGGTCGTCGCCATGGATCCCCTCACCCCTGCACGCAGTCCCTTGCGTGGCTGTCGTCGGGCTTGGAGCGGTCGCCGCCTGGGGTCGGTGGCGGGGCCGTGCCCTTGACGCGTGGGTAGGGGACATCTCAATTTTCACGATCAACACACACCGACTGGTGTGGAACAAGGGTTGGGGATTGCCTCGGAGCCGAACCAGCCGACCTCCGTCGGAGCATGTGCCAACCAGCCCGGTCGCAATCGTGGTGTCCGGGCGTAAGCCACAGGCCGGTGCCACAACCGTCGCCATCGAGCTTGCAGCCTGCCTTGCTGCAGGAGGAAATGGCTTGGACCTTTGGTCGGTGGTGCCGGCACCCGCCGGGCACGACTACAAGCCCGGTGCACGGGATCTTCTGTTGTCGGTCGCGGCAGTGGAAGCCGGGCGTGTTTGCTACCTGGATCGTGGAGCGGGTCCGTTCGTCGCGGGACTTATACCCGAGGACAGCGCGGTGCAACGGGCCGCAGCGCTCAACCAAGCCACAGTGGTCGCGTTTCCGGATTCACCAGCGAGCCGGGCCTTCCGCGAACTTGCCGAGGTCATCACCGCGACAGGGTGACTCGCGAGCTGACACTCGGCCCTGTTCGTCTAGCGGCTCGCGCTGCGGCGACCCTTTGGGATGGCGTCACTGATGCGGTGGTGATCCGGACCGGTTCTTTGGGCTTCTCCGACGCCACCGACGCGGACCGCGGCCGCTGGATAGGCACATTCCGCCGGTTGCTGGACGGGCTCGATGCACCACTGCAGGTCGTCATCGAGATCGAGCCGGGATCGGGCCAAGAGGGGCCTCAACTACCTGCTTTTCCAATTGATCTGAGAGAAACACGGAACGCGGACCTGGCATACGTCGATCAGATCGCTCAGTCGCCGGGCGCGCATCGCTGCGATGTCTCGTTGGTTACGGGAGAGGCGCAGGCGTCGCGAGTTGAGCCTGCCCTGCGCGAGCTGGGAGTCAGATTTACGCGCTCCGTGGCTCCGAACGGCGCGATCTTCGGCACCGAGCTGTCGACCCATTTTCTGCATTCGCGTGGCTGGAGCCGCACGTGGTGTGTCGACCGCCTGCCTGGCGCCGAGCTTGAGGCAGGCTGGTTGCATCGGTTGATGCCTCGTGATCTCTCCGTGAGCCTTTCCTGGCATGCGACTCCGCTACCCGCGGCATGGATTGTCGAATACCTACAACGCCAGCTCGTTGGCATGAGGGCTGCGCGCATGCACGAGCAGAGCGCGGGAACCTCCGATCCGATGCTGGCCGGAGCGCTGCCGACCACCGAGGACCTCCAGCGGCGCCTCACAGCGAGTCAGGAAAAGGCCTTTCATGTCTCCGTTTATCTGACCCTGACTTCGTCGAGCCTAGAGGCTCTGGAAGCGGCCGCGCAGAAGATCGAAACCCACGCCCGCGCGATTCTGTGCCACCTACAACCCTGCAAGTTCAGGATGTTCGACGGCTACCTGGGGACGCGCCCAGTGCTCATCGATCGCCTTCAGCGCAACCGCGTCTTGGACACCAGCACGCTGGCGACCTTCTTTCCGTGGCTGAACGCCGAGCTTCACGAGCCGAGCGGATTGGTAGTCGGTCGAAGTCAGTCGACCGGCTCGGCGGTCATGGTCGATCCCTTCGACCAGCGCATATACGCGAACGCAAACATCGGGGTGTTCGGTCACTCGGGCGCCGGCAAGACCTACCTGCTGTCCGCCATTGTGATGGGAGCTCTTGGTCTAGGCGTCCAGGTATTCGTCATCGATCCGGAGCATGAGTACGGCGAGCTTGCAAAGGAGCTCGGTGGTGTTGACGTTCCGCTGGCTCTCGGCTCCGGTTATGCCTTCAACGTCCTTGAGTTGCGGCCCTCTGACCGAAAAGATGAGTCCTGGATCGGGCCGGCAACGGCTGACGCGGTCGACCTATGCGCAACCATCTGCGGCGGCCTCGATGAGCGCGAGCGCGCGCTGATTGAGATCGCGGTTCGGGGCGCGTACGGCGATGCGGACCCACCACTCCTGCGCGATGTGGCTGCGAACCTACCCGAGGACTCACGGGTCGCCCCGATTCTCAAACGCTGGGTCCAGGGCAGCCTCGGGCAGATGTTCAGCGCTCCCACGAACATCGACCTGGAGGCTCCGATTGTGGTATTCGGGATGCGCGAGCTGCGCGATGAGATGGTGGCCCCTGTTCACTTTCTTCTCGCGGAGGCCCTATGGATGAGGATCAAAAGGAAGGACCGCCGACGCATGCTCGTGGTCGACGAGCTCGGCCTTCTGTTCGAAGACCCCACCATCCGCCGATTCGTCGTGAGCCTCGCTCGAAGGATTCGCAAGTACGACGGATCGCTTGTGTTCGCGACTCAAAATCCAGGCGATCTCCTCAGCTCGGATCAGGGAGCCGTGGTTGCCACGAATCCAGCACTGTTGTTCTTCGGCGTCCAACGCCCGGGGGAGGCCGCGAAACTGCAGCGCACGTTTCATCTGAGCCGGCGTCAGCGCGCCTTTCTGGAGGTCGCACGAAGGGGAGACTTCCTGCTCGCGGCGGGAACGGAGCGGCTCGCAGTTGAGATCCAGGCGCCGCCATGGCAGGAAGAGGCGATGCGTCTCGCTCGCGACGCGGCTCGACCTCCTCGGTGAACCGGTAGGCTAAACGCAGAGTGCAGCGAGTTCTCCATTACCGAATATTTGGCCTTCCCGAGCAGCGTCTAGTGCGCCTGCACGATCAGTTCGAAGCGCTCGAGGCAGCCAGGACGTGGCGCTGTGACCCCCCCTGGGTGGCCAGTGCCCGCGCCACCGGCCTGTTCGAGATGGAGTTCTTCAGGCACCTTCGGATCGAGTACAAGGGAGATCTGAGCGCCGCCGGTTTCGTGAAGATGGCCGGCGACGAGACCGACGCGTTGATCATTACGATTTTCATGCGGGACCTGAGCGCCGAGTACGGAATCAGGGTGGCGATGAAGGATGAAGATCATCCGCTGGCCAAGCTTCGGCGCCTGGAATTTCTCAAGGGCCGCCTTCCCAGCGGGCTGTCGCTGGAGGACGTCCTCGCCAAGCGCCCTGTCATCAAGAAGGTGGAGGGAGAAAGGATCTTCTTCTACCCGCCGACATTCAGACTTCACTCGCAGGGCCCGGCGAATCCGGAGTGGGCGTACGCGCTATGCGGGATTCGTGCCTATGCGCCCACGTTGATGGAGGCCGAGCAGGAAGCGTTGAAGATCCTCCGAGGCTTCGGCCACCTTGGCACCTGAGGTTGGTGTCGCCGAAGGATTCATAGAGTCTTCCGGCGGCGCCAGGATTGCCTATCGAGGGTGGCCGCAGGCTGGCGCTGAGGTCACTTTCGCGGTCATCCATGGACTCGGTGACCATGGTGGGCGGTATGAGCCTTTTGCCAGAGGAATGGCGAAGCATGGAGCGGGCACCTTCGCGGTCGACCTCCGTGGCCACGGCAAGAGTTCCGGCCAGCGAGGTCACGTCGACTCCTGGTCCCAGTGGACCGACGACGTGTCCGTATTCGTGAAGCAAGTCGCCGTAGTAGGTGGCGGTGAGGTGGTGCCAGTCGGCCATTCATTCGGCGGCGCAGCGCTCCTGAGCACCGTTCTGGCCGGCAAGCTGCCGGGCACCAAGCGTTTTATCGTGTCGAGCCCGGCGATCAGGTTGAAGCTTGAGGTACCCGCATGGAAGGGCAGGATCGCACCGGTCATGTCCAAGCTGGCGCCGCGCCTGGCGATGGGCAACGAGATCGACCCAAAGGTGATTTCGCGGATGCCCGAAGTCGTCGAGTCGTACCGCACCGACCCGTTGGTTCACGGCAAGATCTCCGGTCGCATGTGGACCGAATGGCTGGCGGCGACGACGGAAATTCTCGATCGCGCCAGCGAGATCAACATTCCTTTCCTGATCCTGACTGGAACCGACGACGCTCTGGTCGATCCGCAGGGGAGCCAGGAGCTGCACCAAAGAGCGGCTTCAACGAGCCGGCTGCACCTGCTAGAAGGCCGGTACCATGAGCCGTTCAACGATCGCGATAACGAGGAGGTCTTCACATTGATCAGCGACTGGCTGGCGAAGTCGTGAGCCACGCCCTCACTGTCGTGCCCCTGCTGGCCAGCCTCAACTTGCAGCCAGGCTCGTGGCTGCTGTGGATCCTGGTCGGCTTGATCTCAGGCGCGATCGCTGCGCGTGTGGTGGCGGGTCGCGGCTTTGGCTGCTTTGCCGACATCGTGGTCGGAATCGTCGGCGCATTCATCGGCGGCTACCTGCTCGCAGCGATCTTTGGCGCTAACACGACCGTGGGCTTTTGGGGCAGCATCGTGGTCGCCTTCATCGGCTCCGCCGCGCTCCTCGCAGCCTTGAAGTTCCTATCCGGCGGCCGCCTCTGATCCCTGGCTGCCGGCCGCGAGGCGGGCAACGTGCTCGACCGCTGACGCCACCTCCGCCGGCATGAACAGCGGAATGTCATGTGGTGAGTCGAACCAGCGAACCTCCACGTTAGGCGCAAGTGTCGCCAGGCGCTCGGCGCCCTGCTCTCTCGTCCTGGAGATCCTCGCCGGCCCGCGCTTGGCAAGCAGAGCGAGAGTAGGTACTTCCACGCGCGGCCAAAGTACATCCGGCTGAGACTCGTAAAGACCGCGCAGGAGTTCCAACCGGACCCGTGCCGTCAACGTCAGGACCAACGCGTCGCCATCGGGCATGATCCTTGCTTTGACAAACGATTCGAGGTCCTCCTCCCAGGTTCCCTCAAAGTCACGCCTGGACGCGGACACTGCATCCTCGAAGGACGCGAACCGCGGGAGTGGCGGCTGCATCAACATCTGGGCTTCTTCCCAGCTGAACAGGTTGGCGGCGCTCTGCACGGGCCCATCGATGAAGACCAGGCCAGAGGCCGCGGCAGGGCGCGTGCCGACGAGCTCCAGCGCGACGGTGGCGCCCCATGAATGCCCTACCACGACGGGTCGCTGCAATCCCAGCTCGGAGATCGCGAATACAGCGTCGTCCAACAATTGCTCCATCGCGTAGCCGTCCGGAAAAGTCGGCGCGAGCGGAGGTTGGCCGGTCAGCCCGTGGCCGCGCTGGTCGAGCGCAACGAGCCTTCGACCTGGCAGGTGGCGTGCGAGCCGCTCCCAGTAGCGCGCGTTGGAGCTGAGGCCGTGGAGCAAGACGACCGGTGGGCGCCGCTCGGAATCAGGTGCCGGCGTCCATTCGAGGTAATGGAGTGTGACCCCTTGTCGCTCGAGCCAGCCGTCATCCGGTGCGCTCACCGGCAAATAGCCTAGCTCGCCGCGGCCGCCGTTTCTTTCGTAGCAGATTCCCCTTGCTTGATCGCCGTCGTCTTTCGGCGCTTGATGAGCAATGCCGAGAAAGCTGTCAAAGCGAGGACGGCGATCGGCACCACCAGGGTCTGTTTGAGAGCATCGATATAGCCACTGACAAACACTTCATGGGCGAGCGAGGTGAGCTGTTGAGCGACAGCGGGTGACAAACCGGCTGGAAGCTTGGCTCCGTTCTGGCCCGTGCCGATCTGGAAGCCATTTGTGGCCACCGAGCTGAAGGCACCCACGAATTGGTCTCGATACGTCGCGGGGAGGGCAGCGGCATGACTCACTGCTTGGTCGTGCAGGGTGATTGCCAGGCGGTTCTGAAGCAGAGCTCCAACGACTGCGCTGCCCACGGCTGCGCCAACCTGGCGCGTGGTGTTGAGAACACCAGATGCTGCCCCGGCCATGCTGGGCGAGATATTGCGCATCGCGACTGTGGTCATTGGCGCAAAGGTCATGCCCATCCCGGCGCCTGCCACTATCGCGGGCACCAGGAAGTTGATCCAGGTCGAGTCCGGCCCGGCTACGAATGTCAGCGTTCCGAATCCGATGGCAAAGGTGAGGACACCTGTCAGCAGGATGTACTTGCCTCCTATCCGGTCTGCCAGCCGTCCAGCGAAGGGAGCAATGATCATCGAGGTCAGTGACATCGGCGCCAGGGTGAGGCCTGCTGTCAAGGCGGAAAAGCCCCGAACCGATTGCAGGTAGATAACGATGGGCAGGAACAGGCTCATCATTCCAAACGCGATCGATGCTGCAATCCAGTTGCTCACAGCAAAGTTCCGCTCCTCAAAGAGCGACAGGGGTACAAGCGGCTCGGCCTGGAAGCGTCCCCAGATGACAAACAGCACCAGCAGCGCGGCACCAACGCCGATGACTTCTGGGATGGTGACCACGTAAGAGCCGATCTGGCCCCAGTTGAAGCGCTCGCCCTCGATGAGTCCGAAGACAACCCCGAAGAGGCCGGCTGTCGCCAGGAAGATGCCAACGATATCCCAGCCGTGCCGGCGGCCCGGCCGCAGGTCCGGGACGATCACGAATGTCGCGACGAGGGCGACAATCCCGATCGGAACGTTGACAAAGAAGATCCATCGCCAATCGATGTAGGTGACGATGGCGCCGCCGACCGTAGGGCCCGCCAGCGTGGCCAGACCAGCGACCCCTGCCCACACGCCAAACGCAGCGCCGCGTCGCTCAGGCGGGAAGAGAGTTGTCAGGATCGCGAGGGTCTGAGGAACCAGAAGGGCCCCACCAACGCCCTGGAGGACACGCGCCGCGATCAGCTGGTTTGCGTCTTGGGAAAAGCCGCACAGCGCGGAAGCAAAAGTAAATATTGCGAGCCCGATGGCGAACAGGTTGCGCTGACCGTAAAGGTCGCCAAGGCGCCCTGCGGTGATGAGCAGCACGGCGTAGACGAGGATGTAGGAGTTCAGAACCCAAAGGATCTGATCGAGCGTCGTGTTGAGCCCAGCGCTCATGGCGGGTATCGCCACATTCACGATGGTGGTGTCCAACATGATCATGAAAAAGCCGCTAACGAGGACGACCACGACGATCCAAGGGTTGGTGCGCTTTTCAGCCATACCTAGTTGGCAACCTCCGTATCGCCCGATCGATTCCCACAAGTAACGAAGTCATTGAACTCAATCCCGCGGGCCGCCACCGATTGGCTTCTCGTACCAGGCGACATCCCAGTAGCGTCCAAACTTTCGGCCCTGCTCAGTGAAGTGGCCAACCCTCTTGAATCCGAAACGCTCGTGCAGCGCAATCGAAGCCGGGTTTGGCAGCGCGATGCCGGCGTACGCGCGATGGATGTCCTCACTTTCCAGCAGATGGAAGAGCTCGGTGTAGAGCCTCGAGCCGGCGCCCCGGCCGACAGCGTCGCCCGCCAGATAAATGGTGGTCTCCACCGACGTCTCGTATGCGGGCTTGGGCCGAAACCGGCTGCTGCAGGCGAAACCGACGACCCCCTCGCTTAGAACCGCCACCAGGAGCCGGTGCCGCCCAGCCGGCGCGTAGGGTGTGAACCACTCGCGCCGAGCCTCGATGGTCATTGGCTCGATGTCGAACGTGTAGTGGGCATCTTGCACGTACCGGTTGTAGATGTCGTTGATCGCTTCGAGGTCGAGCTCGGTCGCAGGCCGCTCCACCAATCGGGCGTGCGTCACTGGTGGAAATGCTCGGACGAGGTCACGATTGCAGTGTATTTGGCCAAGGTCGGCGAGATCCTTTGCGCCAACGGGGCGACAATTGCCGGATGGATCGGATCGTTCTGGACGGCATGGTCTTCAACGGCCGCCACGGCGTGCGACCGGCTGAGCGAGAGCAGGCGCAGGAGTTCAAAGTGGATATCGCGCTGGACTCCGACCTGGTGCAGGCTGGCCGCAGCGATCGGGTCGAGGACACAATCGACTACAGGCAGGTCCGCGCGATCGCCAAAGACGTGGTCGAGGGCGAGTCGGTCAAGCTCATCGAAACGCTCGCGGCCCGCATCGCGGAGCGCGTGTTGGATCTAAAGAGGGTGTCGGCTGTGTCCGTTCGCGTGGCCAAGCGTCCGGAGAACATGAGACCGATCGATGCGGCGGCCGTCGAGATCAAAAGGACGCGCGCGTGACCGTCGCGTACTTCGATTGCTTTGCAGGCATCTCCGGCGACATGACCCTGGGGGCGCTGATCGATGCGGGTGCCGACCGGGCCCTCCTTGATGCGGCGATCGAGTCAATGCGACTTGGCGACGAAGTGAAGGTCGAGGTACGACGCGAAGAGCGCGGCCACGTCGGCGGCACTCGCGTCGTGCTCCGGGTGCGTGAGCGAACGGAGCGTACGGTGCCGTCGATGCGCAGCCTCGTGGAGGAGGCCGATGCGCCGGAGAAGGTCAAAGCCCTGGCGCTCGACGCGATCAACAGGCTCGCCCGGGCAGAGGCGCGAATTCACGATCTTCCCGAAGCGCAAGTTCACCTGCACGAGCTCGGAGGTGCAGACACGCTCGTCGATCTGTTCGGAGCGTTCTGGCTCCTCCACGACCTCGACGTCGCCCAGGTTTATTCCTCACCCCTGCCAGCACCTCGTGGGAGGAAGGACGGCATGCCTCTGCCGGCGCCGGCAAGCCTTCGAGTCCTGGAAGGTACCGGCGCGAACTTCGAAGATGCCGAAGGCGGACGGGAGCTGGTAACACCAACCGGAGCTGCCATCCTCGCCGCTTCGGCCGAGTTCGGCCGCCCGGCCATGTCGCTCAAATCGATCGGGTACGGCATCGGAGCGCGTGGGGAGCCCGGCAATGCGCTTGCGGTCTGGATCGGCGAAGAGGTGCGGAGCGAGACGGGAATCACTGTCATCGAGACCAACATCGATGACATGGCGCCGAATATGCTCGCTGCGCTTTGTGAGGATCTGATGGCTGCGGGGGCGCTCGATGTAAGCATCACGCCGGCCCTTATGAAGAAGGGCCGCCCAGGTCACGTTCTCACGGTGATGTCGACCTCGGAGCTGGTTGCTGGCCTGACCGACCATCTATTGCGCCACAGCACCACGCTGGGCGTCCGCATGACGGCGGCGCAGCGGATCCTGGCGCAGAGGCGGGTGATTGAGGTCCAGACGGCGCTGGGCGCAGCTCGAATCAAGGTCAAGGAGATTGAAGGGCGACCTGTCGACGTCGCCCCGGAGTACGAGGACTGCCGGCGCATCGCTCGCGAGTCGGGCCAGGACCTACGGGAAGTTATGCGGCTGGTGGCGGAAGCTGCAAGGAAAGAGCTCGGGCTCGTCTAAAGGTCGCTGCGGCTCGACCCGCGACAATTAGCCCGATGACGGCTCGACTCCTCGACGGCAAAGCCGTTGCGCAGCAGATCTATGACGAGATCGCTGCCGCAGTGGAGGCGCGCGTTGCACAAGGCCGATCGCGGCCAAAACTGGCAACTGTGATCGTCGGAGACGATCGCGCGTCGGCGCAGTACATACGCATGAAGCAGAAGAACGCGAAGCAGGTCGGGATCGACTCCGAAGACCATCGGCTTCCCGGCACGACCACAACCGCGGAGCTGTTGGAGCTGGTCGACAGGTTGAATCGGGACGAGGCTGTGAGTGGCATCCTGGTTCAGCAACCGCCCCCGCGCCATATAGATATGACGCGCGTGGTCGCCGCCGTCGACCCGGCAAAGGATGTCGACGGCGCTCATCCCTTCAACGCGGGGCTGGTCGCGCTGGGGATCGCTGGAGGCGTCGAGCCTTGCACGCCGGCCGGAATCGTCGCCCTGCTGGAGAGCGCCGCGATTTCTATCGACGGAGCGAACGCTGTGGTGGTGGGAAGGAGCAACCTAGTCGGTAAGCCCACCGCTCTTCTCCTTCTGAGACGGAATGCGACAGTGACCCTTTGCCACACTCGAACGAGGGACCTGGCGGGCCATTCAAGGGGTGCAGACATTCTGGTTGCAGCGGCCGGAAAGGCCAACCTGATCACCAAGGACATGGTGAAGCCCGGCGCAGCCGTTATTGACGTCAGCACCAATTGGGTGGACGGCAAGCAGGTGGGCGACCTTGGACCTGGGGTTGCGGAGGTGGCGGGTTGGCTGACCCCCAACCCGGGTGGGGTCGGGCCGATGACGCGAGCCATGCTGATCAAGAACACTTTTGAAGCCGAGGTGCGCCGGCGCCCCTGACCGGCCGCCCACCGGTCGGCTGCCCTTAACAGGCTGGGTTGCGCCGTCGACACCCGAGTGATTCAGTTCGTTCAAGGTGTGCTGGGCTCTGGGGGAGGAAGAGCCGAACGGGAGGTAGGGAGGGCCCCAGCGAGGTCTGCTCGACTGGCGTTGGCCATACCCGGTACCTGCCGAGGGCAGGACAATCACCGCGTGAGATACGCGGACGCGCTCGCCTACATATCGAGGTTCGGCCGCTTCGGCATGAAGTTGGGCACCGAGCGGACGCGTGCCATCCTCGATCGTCTCGGGAACCCGGAACAAGGTCTGAGGGGCGCACTTGTTGCGGGCACCAACGGCAAGGGCTCGACTGCGGTGTGCCTCGCCTCGATCTTGCAATCAGCAGGCCGAAACGTCGGCTTCATGCCAAAGCCGCACCTCGTTTCGTACA
This sequence comes from Candidatus Dormiibacterota bacterium, assembly GCA_030948325.1. The sequence continues at coordinate 34,753 of JALZAL010000064.1, read as the reverse complement.
CGGAGCGGATACAGCTCAACGGCGTACCAATCAGCGAGAGGGACTTTGCTCGCACGCTTGAGGACCTGCTGCCGGCGCTTGAGGTCGTCGCCGGCGAGATGGGCCAGGCGACCGAGTTCGAGATGCTGACCGCGATGGCGCTCGCCCATCTTGGGCCACGTATCAACCGCTTGGTTTGCGAGGTCGGCCTTGGTGGACGGCTCGACGCTACCAACGCTCTGGACCTTGGGGTTGCCGTGATCACCAACGTCGATTACGACCATCAGAAGTATCTGGGTGACACGATTGAGCAAATCGCCAACGAGAAAGCAGCGATCATCAAGCCAGGCAACCACGTCATCACCGGCTGCGAGGGTATCGCCCTCGAGATCGTGGAGAACCACGCCAGCGAAGCCGGTTCTACCATCTGGCGTCTTGGCCGCGACATTACCTTCAAAGCGACCTCCAAAGGCTGGAATGGTCACCTGCTCACTGTGACCGGCCCCGGATTCGAGTACTCAGGTCTAAACCTTCCTCTCGTTGGTGATTACCAACCGGCGAATGCGGCCCTGGCGGTGGCGGCAGCCGAAGTCCTTGGAGATGCCTCGGATGACGCCGTACGGCACGGTCTCGCGACCACAACCTGGCCCGGAAGGTTGCAGCTGATCGCGACGAGACCGCGTGTCGTCCTGGATGGTGGACACAACCCGGCGGCCATGACCAAGTCGGGATCAGCCCTGCGCCGGCTTATCGGATCGGAGCGCTTGGTGACCGTATTCGCGATGCTCAGTGAACGTAATCCGGTAGAGCTGCTGGCCTCATTGCGAACTCTGAAACCCGACGCCGCTCTGTTCACGGAGCCGACGAGTGCCGCGGGTCATGCGATTTCTGCTGACCAGCTGGCCGCCATTTACGGCGAGGGTGGAGAGGCCCTAAAGCCTGCGCAGGCGGCCCTCGAACGGGCTAAAGAGCTGGCTGGGCCTGATGGCAACGTCTTGGTCTGCGGCTCGCTGTACCTGGTCGGGGAGATCCTGGCCCAGGTCGCATTGCCTGCGGACTGAGTGACTCCTAAGCCAACCTCACCGATGGTGAGTCCAGCTCAGGAGGTCTATCTTCCATTCCCGCCGAGGCGCTCGAAGAAAACGCAAGCAGAGATACGCGCTCCCGATGACCATCGGCAGCAGTAACCCAAGCCCCATCAGGGCCCAAGGCACTCCGGCGCTCAGCCCGATGCCGATTGTCAAGATGGTCGCAACGAGTAAGCCAACGGCTCCGATCAACAGGTCGTTGGCCGAGCGAACCAGCACGGGTAGTGGTGGAGTGACCGGCCTGGAGGTGCCGGCTCGCGCTCCAGCTGCGGCCGCGACCCATCCGTAGAGGATCAAGCTCACCCCCGCCAGACCGGCCAGCAGTGCGATCACCTCGAAGACCAAGCCTTCCCGAGTGTCCGCAATGTGGCCCGCGGCCAAGAAGGCGACTATCACCAGTAGGGCGCCCGCCGCCAGCGCCAGCCACCGCACTTTTACTTGGAGGCGGCGAGAATGCTCGCGCGCAACCGCCGCATGCCCTTGAGCCACCTGTCGTAGTCGGTCGCCTTGCGACTGAAGTACTTGGCGACCTCGGGATGGGGGAGGATGAGGAACTTCTCTTCACGTAAGCCTTGGAGGACAATCTCCGCGACCTGATCGGGCTCGAGGGCAGTCGCGGTCAGGAAGTCCAGGCCCTGGCGCCGCTCGGCGGCCAACATTTCGGTTTTTACGCCCTGCGGGCACAGACAAGAGACTCGAATTCCGTCATCCGCGTGCGCGATTGAGAGCCACTCCCAAAGGGAGAGTGCGGCCGCTTTGGTCACCCCGTAGGGGGCGGCGAAGATGTGATTGAGCAATCCGGCAGCTGACACAGTGCCAAGGAGGTAGCCCTCCTTGCGGGCGAGCATTCCTGGCAGCGTGTGGCGAGCTACGTACACGTGCGCCATCACGTTCACCTCCCAGATGCGCTGCCAGTCAGCGTTGCCGGTTTCGGGACCGCCGCCGACCCCAATTCCCGCGTTAGAACAGAAAACGTCGATGCGGCCCTTCGCGATGTGCACCTTCTCGACCAGCTGGGCCACCTCGGTCTCGTTTGAGACGTCGCAGCGGATGGCCATACCTCCGATCTCACGCGCCACGGCCCACGCGCCGTCTGCGTCGACGTCGGCGACGATAACGGTCTCTGCGCCAGCCGTGGCGAACCGACGAGCCATAGCACGTCCAATCCCGCGGGCTCCACCCGTTACCACGACCACCCGATCAGCTATCTCCACGCCGACCCGCAGGCGGAACGGCTAGGCCGCTCGAATTTTCGTGTGGATGGCTCGAATTGCAATCGTGGCGATGCCCAACAAGGCAGCCATTACGATCGCGAACCACGCCGTCGGCGGCAGGATGCCGACTTCGCCCGCCAGGGCAGCACATCCGAAAAGTGCGCCGGCGGATGACGCTCCAAAAAGCAGAAACCTTCCATGAGGCAGGCCCTTGCGAAGAGTGACCATGGCCAACGCGCCGATCCCGATGCCTGCAGCGATCACCACGAGGTGCATCAAGTCGATGGCCAGGCTCACGGCCGGAGTCTACGCCCCGGAGTTGCGGCGTCGACGGTGCGCGAGGACGTGAGGGTTGCGAGTCTTTGATTGCATCGAGCGATATCGATCAGCTCCTGGTCGCGACTCGATGATCGCGCTTCAGCCCCGTCGTCGCGGCGAATCAGATCGTTGGCTGACGACCTCCCACGTCGCAAAAAAATCGCGCTTTACGTGGCCGTGCCTCGACGAATAACGGCCCCGTTTTGTCGATGGTTATGGCCAGACGGCCAACAACCGTAGGCGCCAACGGTGGCTTCGACCAGAGTCCGCCCCTCCTCGCCCGGCCGGGACCGCGAGTCGCGAGGGAACAATCAAGAGTGCGGTCGAGAAAATCGAAGAAATAAAAGATCCGTGTGGTTTCCGTGACCACCGATACAGCCTAGAATCACTCCCCATGGTCGGTGGGGGACTCGACTACAGCGCGCCCTTTCAGCGCGCTATCGAGCTAATAGGCAAACGTTGGACCGGGGCAGTCGTGAAGGCCCTGATACCAGCGCCTGCTCGATTCAATCAGCTGCTTGCCGGCATCCCCGGCATCAGCGACCGTGTCCTCACTGAGCGACTGCGCGAGCTGGAGACCGAGGGCCTTGTCGAACGTCTGGTGGATCCGGGGCCGCCCGTTCGCGTGAGCTACCGCCTCACCTCGCGTGGAAGAGCTCTCGAGCCAGTGCTCGCCGCGGTTGCGGACTGGGCTCAGAGCTGGCTTACGCCCGCCGCAGCCGTCGCCGGCTGACCGTCACATCCCACGCACACCTGGCGCGGGCCCTCCCGCCTCCCGGTGCTGGCTCCCTCCCCCCGCCCAACGCACCTTCGCGTCGAACGCTACTTCCTCTTGACCGCGCCGCCAACCCAGCCTGTTAAGACCTCCGACTGATGCCGATGCGCCGCTCGCTAACCCTCCGCACCCGGCTGATAGGCTTTAACGCGATGCCGATTGGCGACTTCTTACGCCGCCGGCCGGAAGCTCAGACATGCCTGGCTTGCGGGTCGCCTCTGCCTCACGGCGCCGTCTTCTGCCCATCCTGCGGAGTCCGGGCCGACGACCCCCAGGCCGAGCCGCTGCACATCGTCGACCGCACGACCGGCCTGTTCAACGATCGCTTCGTGCGGCCCGTCCTCGAGGACGAGCTGGCGCGTGCCCACCGCTATCAGCGAAACCTCGGGGTTCTCCTGATCGAGGCCGACGGCCCCGGGGCACCTGACGAAACCCTCAAGACGATGGCCGCGGCCCTTGCAGGCACCGTGCGCGACGTCGACACGCCAGGGGTCCTGGGCCGCACGCCGCCCCAGCTCCTCGCCATCCTCCCCGACACTGACGTCGCCGGCACCGCCCATGCGGCCAATCGCGTGCTGTCCGCAGTCAACGAAGCCTTGAAGGTGCAGGGCGGCCACGCCGCCGTCGGGCTCGTTTGCATCCGCCCTGGACAACGCGTTCGGGCCGGCGCGGTCATCGAGAGCGCCAGTCGATCCCTCCGCTCGGGCAGGCCCGAGATGATGGGCAAGCCAGCCTGAAACTCGAGATCTACCTCGCGCGCCACGGCGAAACAGCGTGGAGCCTCAGTGGGCGCCACACCGGCAGCACCGACCTATCTCTGACTCCCCACGGTGAACAGCAGGCGGCGGCCCTGAAAAAGCGACTCGAGAACATCCAGTTTGATGCCGTTTACTCGAGCCCTCTTCAACGCGCCACACGCACCGCCGAGCTTGCGGGCTTTCCCAACCCGCAGCTGACCCCGCTTTTGCGCGAGGTCGACTACGGCCAGTACGAGGGCATGACCACTACGGCGATCCGGGAGCTGCAGCCAGGCTGGGAGCTCTACAAGGATGGATGCCCCGGGGGAGAGTCGCCGGATCAGATGTACGCGAGAGCGGTCGAGTTCCTAAACCTCTTTACAGCTGTCAAAGGCCGCGTGGTCGCGTTCTCGCATGGCCATTTCCTTCGCCTCGTGGCCGCTGCCTGGATGCGGCTGGACGTCAAGGCGGCCGCCTCGCTTTACCTCGACGTCGCCACCCTCAGCATCCTGCGTGAGGACGACGACCACGGTCGCGTTCTCGCGGTCTGGAACGCCCCCTAAAAGCTCGGCAGCATCAGCGCTTGTGGCGCAGGCTCCATGGCCGGCTCCGAACACCGGGCAATCCCGCAAAGACCAGGTACGCCGATGTCGCGACGTCGGCTCGATAGATGTGCCGCTCGCCAGGATTGATGAGCAGCATCTCGCCGGCAGCGACTTCGCCCTGGTTGATTCCATCGTCGAAATGAAGATGGCCGACGGTGACGATCAGCGCCACCGGGATCGCGTTGCGGTGGTCCGGGACGTTTTGCCCGGGCTCCAGTCGCAAGCCGACCACACGCATCGATCCGCAGTCGCCGATCTGCTCGAAGCCGATGGCGCGCCGCGACCCTGCCGGACCCAGCTCTGACACTCTCGCCGAATATCATGCCCGCTCAGGGTGATCAGGCCTCACCATCGGAACAATGGAGATCGTCCACCTCACAGGCATGGATGGCGCTCGGCACGCCAAGGGCCTGGTGGTCGTGATCGATGTGCTCCGCGCCTTCACGGTGAGCGCTTACGCATTGGCCGGGGGAGCGCGAGAGGTTCTGCTGGTATCCACAGTTGCCGAAGCCCGCGCCCTTCATGCCCGGATCCCAGGCTCCGTCCTCTCGGCTGAACAGGAGGCGCTTCCAGTGCCCGGGGTTCCGATCAGCAACTCGCCGACCCAGGTCAGGGCCGCCGACCTCGAAGATCGCGTTCTCATCCAGCGCTCCAGCGCCGGCACGACGGTGATGGCGGCCGTCGAGTCACCCGGCGAGATGTACGCGGCCAGCCTCGTGGTCGCTCAGGCGACGGTAAACGCCTGCCTGGCAAAGCGGCCGCAAACGTTGACGCTGATCGCCTCCGCAGATCACCCCGAAGACCACGCCTGCGCTCAGTACATGGAGGGCCTGATCCGCGGCGAGCGCCCGGACCTCGATCGCATGTTGCAGCCACTGCGCGACACCGAGCGCTACGCGCGTGCTGCGAAAGGAGAGTGGCCCGGCTTTCCGCCAGGCGACCTCGATCTGGCCCTGGCCGCGGACCACTTCGACTTTGCCATGCCAGTGAGAAGGGAGATCGCCTACCTGCGACTCACCGCCTCCGGCAAGGCTCACCCAACCGGCTAAGATTCGCGCAGGGCACCAAGGGAATCCGGTGCGAAACCGGAGCTGTCGCGCAACTGTGAGCGGGGAGCCTCCGTCCGACAAACGCCACTGAGGTGACAAGACCTCGGGAAGGCGGGCGAAGGCGCTGATCCGCAAGCCAGGAGACCTGAACGCCCATAACGGCGACCCGTCCGCGCGCAACGGCACGGAAGCTCTTGGCGGTCGGCTTTCAGCGGCGCGTTCGGGAAGGGCTGACCGCCTGGAGGAAATCTCGTGCCCAAGCAAACTCTTGTCTGGGCCAGCGCGACACTGGCTCTCGTCATCGCCGCCTGCGCCGGCTCGTCGCCATCGAGCCAAGCCAGTCCCGCCAGCTCTTGTGTCAATGCAGGCGCTGCACACCACGCGTACGTCGTAGTCCAACACCAGTCGGGGACGTCGCTACAGAAATGCGTAGGTTTCGCCGGGGACACCATCGACGGCCAGTCCCTGATGGATCAATCTGGCGTCGAGTATCAAGCGCAGACCTTCAGCTTCGGCAAGGGCGTCTGCCAGGTCGACAACGAACCATCGCAGTTCAGCACTTGCTTCCCTCCGAACCAGCCCACCTGGTGGGCCTTCATAGAAACCAGCGGTGCGTGGGCCTGCGCGCAGACCGCGTACACGGCCGTGAAGCTCCACGACAAGGAGGCGATCGGCTGGCGGTACGTCCAGACATCAGACCCATGTCCTCCTCCGCCGCCGCTTGCCAAAGAGAGCTGAGCGCGCTTTGAGAGCACGTGCGGTGGCGGCCTGGTCCGCCACATCCATCTTCATCGTCTTGTCGACGACCAATCCGGTCTATAAGGCCACCGTGCTGGCGGCGGCGCTTGTCGCGCTCGCCGCCGGCGTCGGGCTTCGCCGAATCCTAGGCGTGCTCACAGGCGTACTTCTGATCTCAGCCTTCGCCCTGCTTCTCAACTTCGTCTCGGCCCACCTGGGAACCACCGTCCTGTTCCAGCTGCCGTCCCAGATCCCCGCTCTCGGAGGGCCGTATACGCTCGAGGCGCTGGCCTTTGGGGCGACCGGCGCGCTGACGATCGGCGCAGCCATCCTTGCTGCAGCCCCCTTCTCTCTCCTGCTCGCCTCGCACGAGGTGATGGACGCCCTTCCCGCGGTGCTTTCGCGAACCGGGGCGGCCATCGCCGCGTCGATCAACCTCGTGCCCGCGGTGGCGGCATCGTTCGTCGAGGTCACCGAGGCGCAGCGACTGCGCGGCTGGCGACCCCGCGGTCCCAGGTCGTGGTCCGAGATCGTGGTGCCGGTGGTCCTGACCAGCGTCGAAGGCTCTATCCAGCTGGCTGAGTCGATGGAGGCTCGCGGTTTCGCTTCGGGGCCACGAACTGCGGTCGAGCCGCTGGGCCTGCAGCGCTCCGACTGGCTGTTGATCGGCGCGTCTTTCATCGCCCTCACGACATTCATCGTTTCGCAGGCGGCTGGATGGGCGGCACCCTGGTACGCCTACCCGACTCTCACGTTTCCGCCCGTCGATCCGCGACCGCTTGCAGCCTGCGTTCTCCTGCTCGCTCCGGTACCGCTGTGGCGATCGCGACACTAAGCCATCTCACCTACTCGTATCCCGGCGCGTTGGCGCCGGCCCTGCGCGACGTCTGCCTGCAGATCGAGGACGGGTTGACGGTGGTGGCCGGCCCTTCCGGCGGCGGCAAATCGACGCTCCTTCGAGTTTTCAACGGCCTCGTGCCGCACTTTCACGGCGGCCGTATAGCCGGCAGCGCATCAGTGGTTGGTCTTGACGTCGTCGCCACTCCCACGCGTCACCTCGCCCGAAACGTCGGCTTTGTCTTCCAGGATCCGGAGCTTCAGACCGTCTACAACGTCGTCGATCGCGAGGTCGCTTTCGGCCTCGAGAACATCGGACTACCGCATAAAGAGATGGCGGGACGGGTCGAGGAAGGTCTTCATGCCGCAGGCGCGCTTCACCTCCTGGGTCGCACTGTCACCACCCTCAGCGGTGGAGAACGCCAGCGCGTCGCGCTGGCCTCGTCGCTCGCCATGCGTCCGCGCATCGTCATCCTCGACGAGCCCACCTCCCAGCTCGACCCTGACGGCGCCGCGGCGGTGCTGGCCGCCGTGTTGGCTATCGTCGGACAGGGCAGGCATGCAGTCGTCTCCGAGCACCGGCTCGGGCGGCTGCTGGAAGCGGCGAGCGGACTTGTCCTGGTCCACGCCGGAGTGGTCGATGCGGCCGATCCCGTGACTTGGCGACCCGCCACCACCCCTGACCAGCTGCCGCGGAAATCGGCGATCGGAGCGGAGGCATGGTCGCTCGAGAGCGTCACCGCCGGCTTCCGGGGCCACATGGTCCTCGACGGCGTCGACACGGTGGGTCACTCCGGCGAGGTGGTGGCTCTCAGCGGTCCGAACGGCGGCGGCAAGACGACTCTGCTCCGTCTGATCGCCGGCGTCCTGCAGCCTCTGGCGGGGAAGGTCGCGCGGCGCCCGGGCCGCATCGCATATCTGCCGCAGAACCCAACAGTCCTGCTTCACCGGCCGACGGTCAGGGACGAGGTGAGCTTGACCCTTGACCGAGCAGGCGAGAGCGAACGGCCGGAGGCGATCCTGGAAGAGCTGGGACTGCTGCCGGTGGCTGATCGCTACCCGCGCGATCTGGCTTGCGGTGAGCGCCAGCGGGCGGCCCTCGCCACAGTCCTCCCCGGGGCACCGAGCTTTGTGCTCCTGGATGAGCCGACGCGCGGCATGGACGCCGCCGCCCGAGCCGCGCTGATCGGGCTGGTGGCTCGGCTCCGCGACCGGGGTGCTGCAGTGGTCCTGGCGACGCACGACGCCGACCTCCGCACGGCGCTGGCGGATCGGGTCGTCCGAGTGGGGGACGGCAAGGTTGCGGAGTTAAGGCAAGAGCCGGTGCGAGCTTGAGGCGGGCCTTGCCTGTCGGCGCCGTCTCGCTGGCAGGTGTGTTTCTTTTCGTGTGGCCGTTTTTCGGGAGCGGGCTGCCCGCGAACACCCCCGCCCTGACCTTGACTCTGGCGTGCGTAGCAGGTCTGGCGCTCGTCGAGGCGGGGACACGGCAGCTCGACTCGCGGGCTGTGGCTCTGCTGGCTGCGATCGCCGCCATCGACACCGCTCTTCGACTTGCGGTCATCGAAGGCATCGGGGGATTCAGCCCGATTTTCTTCCTCGTGCTCTGCGCCGGTTACGTCTTCGGCACATCGTTCGGTTTCCTGGCCGGCGCGCTCTCGATGCTGGTCTCGGCGCTTGCCGGTGGTGGTATGGGCCCGTGGGTCCCGTACCAGGTGTTTGCGGTGGGCTGGGTAGGCGTGGCCGCCGGTCTCGCAGGCCACTGGCAGCGCTCGTCGAGCGCGCCCGGATGGCGCGATCTGCTCGCGCTGGCGGGCGTCGGGGCCGTGACGGGATACGCAGTCGGCGCCCTGCTCGACATCACCGATTGGGTGCCGGTCTACCGCGGCAACCCTTCTCTTGGCTGGCTACCGGGGATGAGCGCGCCGACCGCCCTGCTGCACTTCGCCCGCTTCTATCTGCTCACGTCGCTGGCTTATGACACGTTCCGGGCCGCCGGCAATGTGCTGATGGTGCTGACCCTCGGCACGCCTGTAATGGCTGCTCTGGGCCGGCTTCGTGCCCGACTGAGCTTCGAGGTCATGCCGGTGGCTGCCCGACACGACCTCGAGGACGCGTGTTAGGTCAGAAGGCCCGCCGCCTCGCGCCGCCCCCGAACATGCGGACGATCAACAGCAGGAGCGCCGCACCGACGAAGGCGATGATCATTGCGCTGATGATCGGATGCCCGACCACCGCGATGCTGACGTGGAAGACTGCGGCAAGAAATCCGCCGACGAATGCGCCAATGATGCCGACGATGATGTCACCGAACAAACCAAGCCCGCGACCAAGAGCAAGATGGCTCGCTAGAAAGCCGGCCACCAGGCCGACCAGGACCCAAATCAGGATCGTGTCGAAATCGATACGAACCGGCGCGCCATTGATGGTAAGGATCATTCAGATACCCCCTTTTCAATCAAAACGCGCAGCCGCCGCCATGTCCCGGAACGATTTTTATCCGGGTTGAAGTTGACCGGTAGCCGCTAGGCCGTTTTGCCGGCCAGCTCTCCCAAAGCTGCCCCAAGCACCCGGTTGAAGGCGGGAAAGGGGTGGATCACATCGGCGAGGGTTCGCAGCGGAGTACCCAGCTTCACGGCGAGGATCAGCTCGCCGAGGATCTCGCCCGCCCTCGGGCTCACCAACGTCGCCCCGACCAGCACGCTGCGCCGACGGTCGGCGACCAGCTTCATCATCCCGCCATGAAAGTCGTGGATGTAGCCACGCGCGGACTCGGCAGGGTCTGGGGATGCGAGCACTACGTCGATACCCCTGTCACGGGCGGCCGCCTCAGAAAGGCCGACCGAAGCGACTTCGGGATCGGTGAAGGTGACGCGTGGAACCGCGTAGTGGTCAGCCATGGCTTCCTCGCCGCGAATACGGCGTGCCACGATCTGGCCGTGGTAATAGGCGAGGTGCGTGAAACCGCCGATTCCGCTCACATCGCCTGCGCCGAAAACGCCGGGAGCCGACTCGAGGGTGGCCGGATCGACCTTCAACCACCCCCGCTCCGTCCTTGGCAGCCCGGCGCCCTCCCAGGCCTCGAAGTTGGCGCGCCGGCCCGTGGCTACGAGCAGCCGCTCCGCTGACACGCTGGCGCCGGATTTCAACTTCACGAGGACACCCGTTTGGGTCTTCTCGACCGACACACATGGGTCGCCGGCGATCAGCAGGATGCCATCCGCCTCCAGGTGCGGCCGCAGCGCGGCGCTTGCCTCAGGCTCTTCAAGGCCCAGGAATCGTGGCCCGGCCTCGATGACCGTCACCTTTGAGCCGAAGCGTGCGAATGCCTGCCCAAGCTCGAGTCCGATCGCCCCACCTCCGAGCACGGCCAGCGATATCGGCAGCTCGCGAGGGAGGGTTGCCTGCCGGTTGGTCCAGTAATCGACACCGTCGAGCCCGGGAATCGGTGGTATCGATGCCGTGCTCCCGTTGGCGACCACCACGGCTCGGCGCGCGACGTAACGCTCGCCGCCGAGCTCGACAGTGCGGTGATCGACCAACTTCCCCTGCCCTCGAACAAGAGCCGCGCCGGTTGCCTCCAGGGCCGCCGCCGGCCGGGTGTCGTCCAGGTCCCGCGCCATCCAAAGAACCCGCTTGGAGATCTTCGGGAAGTCGAGCTCCCAATCCACGCGCGAGGCGGCCAGCACGCGTGCCCGCTCGGCCTCCGACAGCGTCTCGCCCGATCGAAGCAGGGTCTTCGAGGGCATGCATCCCCAGTAAGGGCACTCTCCTCCAACCAGCTCGCGTTCAATCACCGCGAGCGTCAGTCCGCTGCCCTCGAGACCACCGGCGATCGCCTCTCCGGCGACCCCGCCACCCAGACACACGACGTCAAACTCCAGCGGCAACTTTCCCCCCTCCGGCCTCAGCCGCGCGACGCAATGATTCCAGCAAGGATTTGGGGGTGAACGTTCCCACGTAATGTTCACCTTCGAATACCGCGGCATTCCCGGTCGGGCTGGTCAGCGCGGCGGCGAACGCCTCGCTGAGTGTGCTGGTCTCGGGTACTCGAGGCTCCCCTGGCAAGGGACCGGGATGGTCGAGCGTCAGGACGTCGATCTGCACCACCGACATCCGGCGCACAAGGCGCTCACGGCCGAGAAACTCGGCGACGTAGTCGCTGGCAGGCCTCGCGAGGATTGCCTCCGGCGTGTCGTACTGGGCGATCTGCGCTTGCATCTGGAGAAGACAGATGCGATCCCCCACCATCACCGCCTCGTCGATGTCGTGCGTCACGAACACGACGGTCTTGCGCATCGATCTTTGGATGCGGATGAACTCCTGCTGCAGGCGTTCGCGCGTGATTCGGTCCACTGCGCCGAACGGCTCGTCCATGAGGAGGATGGGCGGATCGGCGCCGAGCGCGCGTGCGAAGCCGACGCGCTGCTTCTGGCCGCCTGAGAGCTGGTGCGGATAGCGGTCGCGATACTCATGTGGGTCGAGGCCCACGAGCTCAAGGAGCTCGTCAACGCGGGCCTTGATCCGCGCCCGGTCCCAGTCCCACAGCCGTGGCACAGTGCCGACGTTGTCGCCGACTGTCATGTGCGGGAACAGTCCGGTGTTCTGGATGACGTAGCCCATCTTCAGTCGCAGCTTCGCTGGGTCCACCCCCCTCGTGTCCTCTCCGTCGATGACAATTCGCCCGTTATCAGGGTCGATGAGCCGGTTGATCATGCGGAGAGTGGTGGTCTTGCCACAGCCGGATGGGCCGATCAGGACGCACGTTTGGCCGCCGGCGATCTCGAGGGTCAGGTCCTGTACCGCATTGGACCCGCGGGCGAACTCCTTGCTCACATTCTCCAGTCGGATCACGCCTCGATTACCGTAATCGAATGCCGGAGGGGGTATTCCTGGTCGTCGACCCATGGATCAACTGGGTATGGCTGTCCACTCACCTCCCACTATTCCTGGCCGCGCTCCAGCAACACGTCACCCTGACGGCAATCGCGATCCTCGGCGGCCTTGCGCTGTCCCTTCCGCTTGGCGTCGCCGCGCACCGCTGGGGGGCGCTCCGCGGCCCGGTCTTCGCCGTGTCCGAAATCTTCTACACCATCCCATCGATTGCCCTGTTCGCGCTTCTCATCCCCTACACCGGGCTGACAGTGGTCACGGCTGAGATCGGCCTCATCGGGTATACGGTGCTCATCCTGGTCCGCAACGTGATGGTCGGCCTCGAAGGGGTGCCGCCCGACGTGATCGACGCCGCGAACGGGATGGGCTACCGCCCATTGGCGAGGCTATTGCGCATCGAGCTGCCGCTGGCCCTACCGGCGATCGTCGCCGGTATCCGCATCGCAACGGTCACGACGATCGGCCTCGTCACTATCACCGCCCTCATCGGCCTGGGCGGCCTCGGACAGCTCATCTTGCGAGGCTTCATCGAGAACTTCCATACGCCGCTCGTCGTCGCGACAGTCCTCTCGGTCGCCCTGGCTTTAGTCGCAGACCTGACTCTGGCCGGCGTTCAACGACTCGTCGTTCCTTGGGCGCGCACCACGTAGCCATGGATTTCCTCAACAGTGTGTGGCGATGGTTTGCCGATCCGTCTCATTGGAGCGGAACGGACGGAGTCCCGCAGCGCCTTGTCGAACATGTCCAGCTCTCGGCTGAATCGGTCGCAATCGGAGCCCTCATCGCGCTGCCGATCGGGATCGCCTTGGGTCACTACGGGCGTTTCGGCAACCTCGCGATCAACATCTCCAACGTCGGCCGCGCTCTGCCGTCGTTCGGAATCCTCGTCATCGCCTTCCAGGTGTTTGGCCTCGGCGATTCTCCGATCGTCTTTTCGCTCACTGCACTTGCCATTCCCCCGATGCTGACCAACAGCTACGTGGCCATGCGCGAGGTCGACCCCGACGTCAAGGATGCGGCTCGCGGCATGGGCTACCGTGAGCTCGCGCAGCTGGTCAGGATCGAGTTACCCCTGGCGGTACCCCTGGTGATGGCAGGAGTTCGCACGTCCGCGGTCCAGGTGGTGGCGACCGCGACGCTGGCGGCCCTGATCTCGGGAGGAGGGTTCGGGCGGTACATCATCGACGGCCTCGCCCAGCAGGACTTCACCAAGCTTTTCGCCGGCGCCCTCCTCGTGGCGCTGCTGGCGATGGCTACCGAGCTCTCCCTGTCGGGGCTGGAGCGGGTCCTGGCGCCTCGTGGAATCCGGCTGCTGAAGGCTCCCCTCATCGAGAGGGCGGCAACATTCAAGACCGCATAAATGGAAGAATCAGCTCAGACCTCAGGTTGGATCGGCAGACCCGCTGGCTGGAAGGAGTGACTCTGATGAATCTGAAACTCAATTCGTGGCGCCTGCTCGGGGCGCTGACCGCACTCGTGATGGTGGCGGCCTGTGGCAGCACCCCGACCCCCGCCACATCCAAGGGCACGATCACGGTCGCCGGCTTCAACTTCCCGGAGAGCAGCATCCTCGCTGACATCTACGGCCAAGCGCTGGCACACGACGGCTACACCGTCAGCTATAAGCTCAACCTTGGGACACGCCCAATCGTCACGACGGCAATCAAGGCCGGTCAGGTCGATCTGTATCCCGGTTACGCGGCCAGCGAGCTCGAGTTCTTCAACAAGGGCGCCGGCGAGGCTACCAGCGACGCTGCGGCGACCACCGCCAAGCTCAACACCTACCTTCAGCCGTTAGGGCTGGTGGCTCTCACTCCGGCGCCTGCCATGGACGCGAACGCGTTCGCGGTGCCACAGGCGATCGCGGACAAGTACCACCTGACCAAGCTTTCCGACCTGACGCCGATCGCGGGTCAGCTCGTGTTCGGCGCAGGGCCCGAGTGTCCGACTTACAAGTTCTGCCTTCCCGGCCTGGAATCCGTCTACGGCCTCCATTTCAAAGCGGTCAAAACGCTGGACACCGATGGACAGCTGACTCGAGCGGCTTTCAAGAACGGCAGCATCCAGGTCGGCCTGGTGTTCACAACCGATCCCGACCTGAAGTCGTTGGGGTTGGTCGTCCTCGAGGATGACAAGCACTTGACCGCCGCCGACAACGTGGTCCCGATCGCGCGCCAGGCTGTGGCCACGGCTGAGGTTAAGGCGGTGTTGAACAGCATCGACGCGAAGCTGACGACACCGGACCTGATCGCGCTGATCGACAAGGTCGCCAACCAGCACCTGGACGCGGAAGCGGTCGCGACGGGCTGGCTCCAGCAGCACAACTACTCGAGCTGATTAGGAGAACGCGGTTGGCCACCTAGGCCGACCGCGTTCACAACCGCCCCGGCCGCGAGCAGGCCGGCCGCGATCAGCATCGCGGTTCGGAACGCGTCACCGGATGCGTACTTGGCCTGCGCAGCCACCTGCGCGGGCGCTGCAGCGGTGGGCCGGTTGAGCGGGCTCACAGCGGATCTCAGTGACGTCGACCCAGGGTCGGTTCCAGGAACTCGCGAAGCCAGCGAAGAGTAGAAGACCGCCGTCACAGCAACGAAGATGACGGCCCCCGCCAGCTGTGGGCCGATGCGCGAGATGGCGTTGTTGATCGACGACGCGAGTCCCGCGTTCGCGACCGGGACCGAGGCCATCAGGGCTGCTGTGAGGGGGGCGACCATGATCCCCAGCCCGAGTCCGAACAGGATCGCCGGCGGAAAGAGGTCGACGAAATATGCGGTGGGCGGGATCCAGCTGGATGGGGAGTCAGTCCGCAGGTTCCAGGCGAAACTCGTCGGCGGAACCCGCGCGTAGAGAAGGGTGGCGGCGGCCATCACCAGTGGCCCGATGATGAGAAACAGCCTTGGCCCGTACTTGCCCGCCAGCGTCCCAAAGCGTGGCGACATGACGGAAAGCAACAGGCCGCTGGGTATCGATGCCAGCCCTGCGGCCGCCGCGCTATAGCCAAGCGTGCCCTGGACGTAGAGCGCGAAGTTGTAGCCCAACGCGTAGAGAGCCCCGTAGATCAGCAGCGTCGAGATGTTGATGGTCGAGAACGACCAGGACTTGAACAGGCTCAAGGGGATCAGTGGGTTGCGTCTTCGGGCCATCAAGAATGGCAGCCCGGCAGTTGCGATCGCACCGACCGCCAGCACGATGTAAGCAACCGGGTCGCGCCACTCGCGCTGCTGCCCGTACACGGTTCCAAAAGCCAGCCCGCCAACCGCAAGTCCGACGACGACCGCCCCCAGCCAGTCGAAGCCGGCCGGTGGCGCGTCCGATCGACTCTCCGGCACGTGGCGCCACGTGGCATACAACGCCACCGCGATGATCGGGATGTTGATCAGAAACGCCGCGCGCCAGGAGATGGAGTCAACCAGGATGCCGCCGATGGCCGGACCGAGAAGGGTGGTCCCCGATGCCGCACCTGACCAGATGCCAAAAGCGCGTCCTCGGAGCGGGCCGTCGAAGCCGGCGGTGATCAGCGCGAGCGATCCGGGAACGAGAAACGCGCCGGCCACGCCTTGCAGCGCGCGCAACACCACGAGCACCTCGAGATTCGGCGCGAGGCCGCAGAGAGCTGAAATGAGCCCGAACCCCGCTAGACCGAACATGAACATCCGGCGCCTGCCATACGCGTCGGTCAAAGCTCCGGCGAGGATCAGCAGCGTGCTCAACGACAGCAAGTAGCCGGTGTAAACGTATGTCTGTCCTTCGAGGACGCCAAACAGCGAGTGGGGCAGCTCACGCCCGATCCGCGGAAGGGCGACGTTGACGATGGTCGAGTCAAGGAAGACCGTGGCTGAAGCCATAACGGTGGCGACGAGGATCCACCGTTGCTGGCGCGTCATTCCGTTGTACGTTAGCGCGGTGCCTAAAGAGGCTGCCCTGGAGGATTTCGACAACGCGCGTGGCGAGTGGGAGTCGGCGTTCGCGCAGGTCCCCGACGAGGCCTTGGGGTACCTCAAGGGTGGTGACGATTACGCGTTAGGTGGCTTGCAGGTGCACGTCAACTGGGTCTTGGGCCATTACCGCCGTGTCCTCGACGGTCTCATCGAGGGGAACTTCTCACCGCTGGGTCCGTTGGACCCACCCGGGGCGGCCCAGGAGTTCAACAAAAGGGCCAAGGCCGGGTTCACAGCCGACGGGCGGCGCGAGGCGCTTGCCGAGATGTCAGAGCTGCACCGTGCGGTCCTGGAAGCTGCCGGCGGACTGCCAGAGGGGAGCTGGTCGCGCAAGGCGGCCGTCGTCTACGGCGCTGGACAGGACCCGTATCCGACGAGCCCTGAGGACATCATGGGCTGGTTGACCGACCATTACCGGGAGCACGTGCAGCAGTGCCCCGAGCTGGTCGAGTCCTGGCGGAAGGCCGCCAGCGAAGCCTAAGGGAGCCGGTTTACCCAGTCGGGCGTCGCGTACTTCGACTCTGCCAGCTCGCTTGCCGCCTTCAGCTCGTCCCCGGAGAGCTCGGTCGTGCCGGCCCCGACATCGTCGGTGAAGAACTTCTCCAGGTGGCGCGTTACCTCGCCACATGTCAGCGACGTGAACCACGACAGGGGTGAAACCGGCTTATCAGCGCTCCGCACGCCGCGCTCGGAGACTCTGTCGCGCCCTACCCGAATCAGCTTCGGGAGCAACTCGGCCTCCATCGTGTGCGCGATCGTCGTGTGGTGCAGCACGAACCCCTTGCGCCGTGCCTGGGCCGCCCCGGCGATCTTTCCCCGTGGGGAGATGATGTCGTTGATCTCGCGGTAGCTTGCCGGCACTCCAAGGGCGTTGAATGCCCGCACCGCCCAGGCGTCGAGGGCCGCATAGGACTGGCGGAAGCTCATCCCCTCGACAGCGGTCGCAGGTAGGTACATCGAGTACGTGATGGTTGCCGCCGGCTGGCAGAGCATGGTGCCGCCGCCGCTCATACGTCGGGTGACGGTGAACCCCAGGCTTCGCGCAGCAGCCGTGTCGACCTCGTTCAGAACGGATTGATGGGAGCCGATCACCAGCGCGGACTCGATCCATTCCCAGAACCGGACCGTCGGCCGTCGAGCACCGGCTGTTACGCGGCCGAGAAGCAATTCGTCCAGCGCCATGTGCACGTGTGCCGTGTGCGGCGTCGCCGGCATGACGTCCCAGTCCAAATCCTTCAAACGGTCACCGGACACTGCTCTGCCAGTATTCCCGAATAGCTCTCATGCATCGACGAACCCTGTGGACTCTGTACTTCGGCAACCTTCTGGCCTCGATCGGTCTCTGGTTTTTTCTGCCGTTGCTGCCGATCTTCATCGGCCGCAAGGGGGGCTCCTCTGTACTCGTGGGCGCAGTGCTCGCTGCGGGGCTGCTGGCGAGCGCCTTGATCCGGTATCCGGCAGGGTGGGCGGCCGATCGGTTCGGGACGCGGCCTTTGATGGTCGGGTCGATGGCAGCATGCGCCTTGCTGTTCCTCGCCTACCTGCTTCCGCTGCCCATCGGCGCTTTCATCGCGGTGCGCGCCGTGCATGGCGCGGCGGCCGGCGCTTTCTGGCCGGCGGCCAACGGCTTGATCGCCGAGGTCACGCCCTCCGACCAGCGCGGTCGAGCCTTCGGGACGATGCAGTCCACCAACATGGCGGGCATCCTGCTGGGTCCGGCGATCGGAGGCTTCGCTGCGCTCTACAACCTCAACGCAGTGTTCGCGATATCCGCAATCGTGTCCGGACTGGCGACTGTGGCGCTCGCAACGTTGCCAAACGTCCGTGTCGAAGCACCGACAGGCGAGCCCGCGCGTGCGCTGACCATCGCCCGACGACTCGTGCCCTTCCTGCTCCTCGGCGCTGGAACCTCGTACATGATCGGCACTCTCGACACCGTCTGGTCTCTGTACCTGACCTCCCGGGGGGCCAGCACGTTCGCGGTCGGAGTGTCCTTCATGGCGTTCGCGGTACCGGCGACCTTGTTGAGCGCCAAGGCCGGCGCCTTTGGAGACCGCTTCGGAGCGCGCAGGCTGATCCTCGTCGCCCTGCTCAGCACCGCGGTCTTCGCGGCCATTTACCCGTTCGTGACCTCAGTTCCATGGCTCATCGGCCTTGGATTGATTGAGGGGATCTTCACGGTCTCAGGCTTGCCCAGCCTCAACGCCGAGGTGAGTCGCATCGCCGAGCCCGGCCAGCAGGCCCGCACTCAGGGAGTCTTCCAGACGGGTCAGTTCGCGATCCAGATCCTCGGCGCGCTGGTCGGCGGCGCGCTCTTCACGGTCAGCCCGACCTGGGCCTTCCTGGCCATCACTCTGGTGTGCCTGGTGGGCGTCGGAACCGCATTGCTGCCACAGCAGCTGAATCTCAGTACGGGACCCCGTCGAGGCGCGGCCACCCATACGCAACCTCCTCCAGCGTCGCCGAACCGATCGTGATCGGCTGAGAGCGCACGTACACGCCTCCGAGCCGCTCGTAGAACCGGCGCGCCGGGAGGTTGTCCCGCAAGACCCAGATGATCATGTCCAGGAGGCCAAGCTGACGCAGGCCGCCGACCACTGCTCGTAAGAGCTCGCGACCGTGACCACGGCGCTGAAAAGCGTCCAGCACGTAGATGGCATAGAGCTCTCCCGCATAACCGGCTTCACCGGCACGCTCGCGGCCGCCTGACGCAAAACCGACCAGCTCGTCACCGTCCTCGACCACGTATACCCGGCCTGCTCCGTCCCCGATGACGCGCGTCCATCGATCCGCGTAGCTCGCTTCGCTGAGCGAGTCGAGGAAATCGCCCGGCAACAGGGTCCGGTAGGTCGAGCGCCAGCTGGCCACGTGGACACGCGCGATGGCAGGCGCGTCATCGGCGACTGCAGCTCGAATCATGTGTCCGACAATCTATCGCCGGCGGGCCCATCAGGACTTAAGCTCAAATCTGGCGCGATGGAATCTGAAGACGAGGCTATATCGCTTTCCAGCATCTCGCGGGTCTCACGCGCACTGGCTCTCATGTCTGTGTCGAGCCTCGCGATCGTCATCGCCGGCATCGCCTACCTGCATCCAAGCGTCCATTTCAGCTGGGCTCCAACTCCGACACCAGCGCCGAGCGAGCAGCTTCCCACCTCGTACCGGATGGCCGCCGTCGACTTCGTGACCCCGACGACGGGTTGGGTGGTGGCGGAGCTTGCGACGCACGACTTCGCAGTCCTCCACACGAGCGATGCCGGGAAGACCTGGAGCCGGCAGCTTTCCGGCCCTGTGGGGATCGTCGGCGAGTACCTGAGGTTTTTCGATGTGGCTCACGGAATCGTGGTGCGGCTTGGGCCGCAGGCAGCCATGTATCAAACGAGCGACGGAGGGAGAACTTGGAGACCGAACGCCCTGACGCAAGGCGGAGGGTTCATCCTGTCCGCCGATTTCGTCGACGCGGGCCACGGCTGGTTGCTCGGCCTCGCGGCCCCGGCTTCGCAGGACCAGGCGCTGTTTCGTACCGAGGACGGTGGTCTGACGTGGGCCGGTCTGGGCAACCCGGTCCTGTCCCCAGACTGGGCTTATCGCATTGTCTTCGCCAACTCACGCGACGGGTGGATGTACAGCCAGTCGGCCGGACAGTATGCGTACAAGAGCGTGGACGGCGGTGCGACCTGGAACCGCGTTGGGCTGCCGGCACCCGCGCGCGATTGGCCCCCGGGTGCTCCAACGCCGATCGCGACGCAAACTTTCTTCGTCGCGGCTCACCCTACCCACGGCGCCGGCGTGATGGCCACCGTGATCGCGGTCGCGCCCTACGACGGCCGCTCGCCGCAGGCCTGGGCGGTGCTCGGCTATCCCCCACTCAACGTGCGTACCTTCGACGGCGGGAGCGCACAGACCTCTGTCTACTCCGATGCGAGCCCGTATCGATACCCCTCGAGCGACCATGTCGATCCGGGCCGGAACGGGACGATCAACGGATACCAGCTGAGCTCGGTGGACGGAGGGCTTTCGTGGACTGAGATCGGCCCGCCGTCCGCATCCGGTGCCGTCGGCTACATCGATGAGGTCAACTGGTGGTGGATCGGGTCAGGCGCTCGATCGACCAGCTCGGACGCCGGCAGGACCTGGACGCAGACGCAGACGATTGGAGTGGTCGAACCCCTGCCCGGCTCCCTTCAATTCATCGATGCCAATCACGCCTGGTTTGGAGCCATGGCCGGCACGAGGCCGCTGATGGAGAGCACCGACGACGGCGGCGTTCACTGGACGATGGTCCGGTTGCCGGCAATCGGGACGGCGTAGCCGGTAGCCTCAGGGATTCACGCCTTCACGTATGCGATCAAGGCGTGGGCTTCAGCCACCACCTCGCCATCATCTTGCTCCACGCGAGCTTCGCAGAAAGCCAGGCGGCGGGTGCGGTGACTGACTGAAGCACGCGCGATCAGGCGGCCGGGCCTGCACGGTCTGTAATAGTCGACCTTCAAATCCGCGGTGGTCGTGGTTTCACCCTCGTCAGCAAGTGTGAACGCAACTGACGCCATCGCCTCGTCGGCGAGAGTCGCGATAGCGCCACCGTGAACGATCAGCCCGCGGCCGGTCGGAAATCCGTGGGCCTCCGGAGTCATGTTCCCCTCCAGGACCAGGCTGCCCGCCTTGACCTCGACAAGCCGGGTGCCGATGTTGGCGACCATGCCGGTCACCGCCCACTCCTTGTACAGGTCGGGGAGCGCCTTGACGCCGTAGGGCTCATCCAACATCGGTGAGCCTAGCACCGGATTCACAGCGGCAGTTGAGGCCGGGAAGGGTAATCTCTGCGCCGTGATCGAACGCGGTTTTCCAGGGCTGTCACGCAAACGCGCCGGCCCACGCATCGCTCTTTCGCCCTCCTCGTGGGGGGTGAGCGACGTGACCGGTTGGGGCCACCAGCTCGATCCCGAAAGGGTGCTTTCAGAGGCGGCGGCAGTCGGTGAGGGGGCCATCGAGGCCGGCCCGCCGGGCTTTCTTCCCGATCGCAGCGATCAGGCGAAGCCGATGCTCAAACGCCATCGTCTTCGCGTGGTTGCCGGGGGGGCGAATGCGATCCTGCATCACCAGGACATCGGTGGGACGGAGCTCTCTCACATCGACGGCCAGGCCAGCTGGCTCGCCGCTGTGGGTGCTGAGACCCTGGTGCTGTCTGCGATGCCTCCCGGAAGCGCCGGCGCCGGCCATGGCATCGTTCTTTCGAGCATGGGGTGGGCGCACCTCCTGCACCTGGTCGGGTCGATGCAGCACGTGTGCTCCAGGCACAAGCTGCGCCTTGCCGTCCAACCGCGGTTCGGCAGCATGATCCAGGGTCCGGGCGACATCGAACGGCTACTGGTCGGGACGGAGTCGGGCCTGTGTGTCGACATCGGGCACCTGGTGTTGGTGGGCGCGGATCCCGTCGAGGTCCTCGAGCTAGCCGCCGGACGGATCCAGCACGTGCACCTGAACGACATCGACGCAAAGCTCGCCCTCCAGGTGCGCGAGTACAGCCTCGACTACAGGGAGGCGATCTCACAGAACCTGTTCAAGCCCCTTGGCACCGGGGACGCGAGCGTGGATCGCGTCGTCGAGACGCTTCGCCGGACGGGCTACCGCGGGTGGTACACGCTGGACCAGGACACCCGGCTGCCCTCGTCCGAAGATCGCCCGCTCGGAGCCATCAGCCGGTCGCTGCAGCACCTGCGAGAGCTCCTCGCCTGAGCTCAGATTCGGCGCCCGCTCCCTGCCCAGTAGGGTTCCCTGATCTTTCGTTTCAGGAGCTTTCCTGCAGCGTCACGCGGCAGCGAATCGACGAAGTCGAAAGATCGCGGCCTCTTGTAATCCGCAAGCCTCTCGGAGGTGAAGGTGGTCAGCTCCTCGACGCTCGCCGCCGCCCCGGGCCGGAGCTGCACGATCGCTTTCACCGACTCCCCCCACTGGTCGTCCGGCACTCCGATCACGGCTACGTCAAGGACTGCAGGATGACCATGGAGAACTGCTTCCACCTCCGCGGGGTAGATGTTGACGCCGCCTGAGATGACCATGTCGACCTGGCGATCGCAAATGTAGAAATATCCCTCGCCGTCGCGGTAAGCGATGTCGCCGACCGAGAAGAAACCGTCGTGCATGCTCTTGGTGGTGGCCTCCGGGCGTTGGTAGTACTCGGCAAGCCACGTGTTGCGCACCATCAGCTCGCCCGGCTCGCCGTCGGCCACTTCCTCTCCGTCCTCGCCGACCAGCCTGATCTCCTGGCCTGGAACGGCGGTTCCGCATGACCCCGGCTTGCGAAGCTGATCCTCCGGCCTGAGCACCGTGTTGATGCCGGTCTCGGTTGCGCCGTAAAACTCCCAGAGCACCTGGCCGAAGGCGGCCTCCGCGCGTGCTTTCAGATCGTGGGGGCAAGGGGCTGCACCGATGAGAAGAGCTCGTAGCGACGAGACATCACGAGGTCTTAGAGCCTGCGCCTCGACCAGGCGCTGCAGCAGGGTCGGCGCCATGAAGGTGGTGGTCACTCGGTGGCGTTCGATGAGGTCAAGCGCGTCCTCGGCCTCGAACTTTGGCTGGATGACGACATCGCTTCCCAGGACCTGATGCAGCGCAGAAAACAAGGCCACGGCGCTGTGATAGCCGGGTCCGCACATCAAATGGGTGTCGGACTCGCTCAGCTCGAAGATCGAGATGATTTGAAGGATGTTTCCGATGTCCACGCCGTTCGGGCGCCACGCACCCTTTGGGCGCCCGGTGGTCCCCGACGTGTAAATCATCGAAGCGCCGAGCGCGCCGGCCTCGTCGTCGCTCGGCGTTTCATCTGGGGCCGCAGCCATGAGCTCCTGATATGAGAGCCATCCTGGCGGCGTGCGCTCGCCACGGGCGACGAAGCGAAGGTCGCCCTCAATTTCTCGACGCGCGGCGTCCACGACGTCGACGTGGTCTTGGTCCGCGACCACAACCTTCGCTCCCGAGTCCTTCAGGACGAACGCGATCTCGGAGCCTCGCAGCCGATAGTTGATCGGCACGCCGACGAGGCTGAGCTTCCGGAGTCCGTTCGAGATCTCGAAGCCTTCGATGGAGTTGAACGACATCACGGCGACCCTGTCGTGCCGCTCACAGCCCAGCCCGCGGAAGAGGTTGGCCGCCTTGTTTGCCCGTTGGTTCAGGGTCTCGAAGTCGACGACCCTTTCGCCCGAGATCAAGGCGACCTTCGTGGGGTTGGCGGCCGCCTGGATGGCGACGAGATCGATGTTAGCCATGAATCAATCGTAGGTCGGCCGAGACGCCCGCCCCGCCAAGACAAGCGGCTCGGGTCGGCCTGCGCCGGCCTACTTGCTGCAGGGCGTGTTCGAACCGAGACCGAACGTAAATGCTGTGGGTGGGATGCTGCCTTTGATGACCACGCGGTAGCGGTAACACCCGCCCAGCAGAGCCCAGGTGGCGGAGGGAGCCCAATGGTGGTAGACAATCCCGGCGGCGAGTGGCGGGAACTGCAGGAGGACGCTCGGGGTGGCATCGGAGATCGCGGCAATCGGTGATGGCTTGCTCGAGTCGTACTGCCACAGATACACCTTGGTCAGCGGTCTTGCCGACAAGGTATCCGCGGCCGCGGGCAGCTTGGTCTCCTGGAGAAGGGCATCGACCGCTGCTTGCGGGCCGGCGGACGCCTTCAGAGCCGCGGTGCTCTGGCCGCGAATCGGTCCAGACCAGTCCACTCCGGTCACGCTTCCCCCGATGAGGTATCTCTTCGTCGGCGGGGTCCTGTCCGCCCCTGTTGCTTTGTAAATCTCGAGCTCACCACTCACTGCCAGCGCCAGGAGGGTCGCGTCAGGATTCCAGGCCAGCCCGTCGGCGTGGGGGAGCCCTGAGTTGACCGCGCGCGGCTGGGTCGCTGGAGGCGGTGTGGCAGTTGGCTTGGCCGACGGCGAGCCCCCGGCGATCGGGGTGACCGACGCGGGGGGCACGCTCACGTTGATCGGCTGGATCACCGGCCCGTGGTCAGGCCGCGAAACTGCCGCCATCGTGCCGTCAGGGCTGATGGCGATGGGGCCGTCATCCGGCCCAAGCGTCAGCGGGAACGCGTGGAGGACGTTGGCGTCCAGGTTCAGCCAGTACCACAGCCCGGTCCCGAAAGCGCGCATGGCGAACAGGCCACTGGAGCCAGGCGCGGCGCCTTCAGCGAACAGCGCCGTCTGGGCCGGTGGCTTGGTCACCACCCTGATGGCGGCTAACGATCTCGTGAGGTCGAGCGCGTCGACCTCGTACGTGGTGCAGCAGCCGACGGTGAGCGCCAGGTAGTGGGCGTTTGCGAAGAGGCCGATCGGCCCTTCACTCTGGAAGTCGTACGAACCTGCCACGGGGCTGATCACCCCGGTGAACGGGTCGACGCGGAACAGCCAGTCATATGGGACGACGCCGGCAGTGGTTCGCCTTTCGGCCGGTCTGTCGTCATGGACCGTGAAATAGAGGACCGGGTACGACAGATTAGGCGCAGGGGCCCAAACAGGGCCTGACACCCGGAACGCCGCGCCGGCCGGCAGTGGGGCGACGACCGTCGATTTGCCCGTGGACGGGTCGAGGACGCCGACGCCATTCGCGGCCACGTAGCCGATCAAGCCCCGCGTCAGGGCTCCTTCAACCGGCGAGGGGGAGTGCGTGGCGACGCCTGTTCCGCCGCCCCCACAGGACGTTGCAATCAGGATCAGCAGAGCGAGCGGGCTCAGTCTTCTGAACAGAGACCTGGTCATTTGAGTTGCCGATGGTACCGCCACTGAAGTGTTACGCGGATGCGCCCGGGTGCGTTACGTGTGGAGATGAAACGGGCTCTGATCGCGATCCTGGCGGCCTGTGTCCTGTGTGGATGCGGAGCCGCCGGCGGCACGGGCACCCAGCCACCGACCCCCACCCCATCGACGGGACCGGGCCTTGGATTTGACCTCACCGTGAGCGAGAAGACCCAGGCGGCCACCATCCGGGTGGGTCAGAAGCTCGAAGCCGTCCTCCATGCCAGCGCGGGCATGGCGCCGTGGAATAGCGTCCGGACGACGGATCCGTCCGTGCTCGCCCCGATTGTCAACCCGGCTGCGACAGCCGTTCGCGGAGTCACGCTCGCTGCCTTCCAGGGGATCGCCCCAGGCCGGGCGCAGATCACGGCGGTCGCGGTGGCCGCATGCGCCTCCGGCCAGCCCTGCCCGCAATACGCCAGGCTGCTCACCATCGACGTGACTGTGGTGGCCGGCTAGCGGTTACTGCTGCCTTTTTGGTTCTCGGCGGCGCCGCGGATGGCGGAGGCGACCGCCTCCAGCTCAGCACGGCTGGTCTGCTGGTTGTAGTTCGGCGGAAACGTGAGGCCGAATCCGTCGTTCGAGTAGCGGGGGATGACGTGGACGTGAAAGTGGGGCACGTCCTGAAAGGCGACCTCGCCGTCAGCGACGAACATGTTCACGCCCCCCGCGCCGAGCGTCTGCCGAACCACTCTGGCGAGGTCGCGGGCAACCCTGAAGGTGCGCATCGAAGCGATTTCGTTGAGGTCGGACATCAACACAGCGTGCTCGCGCGGCACCACCAGCATGTGGCCGCGCGTGATCGGCTGGATGTCCATGAAGGCGACGACTGTGTCGTCCTGGTGCACGAAGGTCGCCGGAGCATCTCCTCGCAGGATCTCGCAGAAAACGCACTCATCCGCCACGTCAGAGCGAAGCTTAGGAGAGCGGACTCTCCTCCGCAGGGGGGTCCAGTGGAGCGACCACCCGAGGAGTGTGGTCAAGGTCGACCGCCGGCGTGATAACCGCAGTGTCGGCGCTGCCGTTGGAGGTGAGACCGGCGCCCTCGCCATCGGCCTTTTCCGTGACGAGGTCGGAGTGCTCACCCGCAAGCGCGTCGCCATTGCTCGTGCCGTCCAGAGGTGGGCGCTGGCCGCGACGGCGGCGGCGGGCGCGTCGCTCGCCGCGGTGAGGACGCGACAGGCGCTGCACCTGTGAGCGGATGCCCACGCGCTGGCAGGCGGTCACGACGGCGCCCACGCCCGCCACGAGGCCTTCCTGCTTCGCGTGCTCGAACAGCGGTCCGAACAACTCCGGAGCGCCGCCGATCACGGTCTTGGAGTCGCCCACTATCACCAGCAGCTTCTTGGCTCGCGAGATGGCCACATTCACGCGGTTTGGGTCGTTGAGGAATCCGATGGCGGCGCGGTCGTTCGAGCGCACCAGCGAGAGGATCACGGCGTCAGACTCGCGACCCTCGAAGGCATCGACCGATTCGACGTCGTCGGGAGGCACTATGCCCTTCAGCGCTGACACCAGGCGGCTGACCTGCGAGGCGTACATCGCGATGACGGCGAGCTTTGCCTTGCGCACCCGGCGCCGGATGATCGACGTAATGTCCTTACAGAGCGCGACCTCGAACTCGTTCGCGACAGACCGCTGGGCATCGCGATACTCGTCCTGCGCCCCGGTGTCGACCCATACCAGCTCGCGGTCGAACGGCCAGGGCAAGGGCATGCGGGGATGAGGCGCCTCGTGGATCAGCTTGCCGTCGTAGAAGAGGTCTGAGACGACGCGGCCGATCGGCTCTCGCATCCGATACTGGCGCGGCAGCATGATCTTCGAGCTCGCAGGCACCTTGTCCCAGACCCATCCGTAGAAGCTGTCGTCGCGTACGACCTCGTCCAGCGGCTGCTCGACCTTGAAGGTCGAAGCGGCCTCCTCCATGACTGGTGGCAGCTGCTTGAGGTCGCCGATCATCACCCAACGCTTGGCTAGCGGCATGAGGGCCAGAGCCTCGTTCGAGCGCACCTTGTTGGCTTCGTCCAGGATCAGCCAATCAAAGATCTTGAAGCGGAGCCGCGAGTCGATGGCGAGCCGGTTGCACGTGCCGGCGACCAGGTTGTAAGGCTCCAGGTCGTCGCCCTCCACCAGCGTTGGTCGGAGGCGGCGCGGCACCTTGCCCGGCTCGGCGATCCGTGCCTGGCGCACGTGTGAGAAGCCGAGCAGACGTTCCTGGCCGGTGTCGACAGCGTCGTTGGAGTGAGACGAAAGGAGGATCGACGCCCCCGGGTTGCGTCCCAGGATCCGCCGGATCGACTCCACGATGGCCGTGGTCTTGCCGGTGCCGGGCGGCCCCTGGATGAGATAGAGCTGTCCGGGGCGCATACCCATGACCCGGGCGACCGCCTCGGACTGCTCCTCGTTCGGATCCGGGAGGTGGTGCGCTTTCTTGCCGTCCAGCTGGACGCGGGGCGGGCTGCCGAGCCAGCCGGGGTCCGCGAGCTCCGCCGCGAGAGCTCCCGAACGCGGGCTGCCGATCTGCAGCTGGCGGATGACCGAGCGCTGCGCCTCGAACATCTCGACGCTTGCCGTGGGCAGCACGATGCCCTCGTCGGGCAGGGGATCGTAGCGCCGGAAGCTGACCCACAGGTTGGAACCCTGGATCCGGTCAAGCGACATGCCGCGGTACTCGGGGAAGCCGGCCGATCTCACTGTCAGCGAATCGATGCCGCGATAGATTCGCCCCTCCGCGTCGTCCACGAGGTGCAGCACGGCTTTCACATACTCGCCACCGCGCATGTCCTCCCCACACTCGGGGCAGTGGATGCTGCTGGCGGTCGGCACCTCGGCCTC
This sequence comes from Candidatus Dormiibacterota bacterium, assembly GCA_030948325.1. The sequence continues at coordinate 6,961 of JALZAL010000064.1, read as the reverse complement.
GCACTTCGGGCATTCCATCCATTGCTCGGTGGCTTCGTAGCGGCGCACAGCCGCCTCGGCCAGCTTCTCGCGATAGTCGCGGAGGTGCTCGATGAACCGCATGGTGGAGTCGAGGATGGGCAGCGTCTTGGCCTTCTCCCGCAGGACGATCGCGGTGAAGCCTTCCAGCTCGCCATCCCACTCCTTGACCAGCTGCAGCTCCTGGTAGCGGAGGCGGAGACGGTTCTTCTCCATCTCGAACTCCCCGTCCAGATCCTGCCAGTCCGTGATCTCGAGGGCGAGTCCCTGCGGAGTTCGTCCCAGCCTGCCTGTAAGCAGCGTCTGCTTGACCTGCCCGACGAACTCGAGCGGCTTTTCGGGCTTCACGATGGTGTAGATGCCGTCGATGATTCGCTGCTCCTCGAGCACCTGGCGAAGCAGTTCGGCCCCGCCCGCGGCCTCCAGAGCGGACACCTTCAGGGCTGCGGGTGTGCCGGGACGCACGCGAATGCCAAGCCGGCCGGCCTGGATCTCCTCACCTGGTATATCCGGGTTCCAGAGTGGGAGAACGTCGCCAGGGTTGGGCGTGCTCACTTCAAGCGGACCTAGGGGTTCGCCACAGGCTGATTGGACGTGAAATGGGAATCAACTGAGTTCAAAAGAGGGTCCGCAGGCGGGACCAAGCACCCCAATGGGCAGGATTACGTTAGCACACGGGGGCGCTCCCCGATACCCACAGAATTGACCGCAGGAGCGGGGTTGGCCGGCGATGCGGGAAACCATCCGGGTTTCCCTCATAAAGCGCGCCGGTGCGCGCTATTGCAAGATTGCAGGGTCATGTGGAAGAACCGCCTTAAGCCTTACGACATCCTGTCCGGCGAGGACGTCGAGGCGATCCACGGACAGGCAATGACCATCCTCGAGGAGATCGGGGTCGACTTCCTCCATGACCGGGCCAGGGAGATTTTCGGCGCTGCCGGGATGGCGATTGACGGGATGCGAGTCCGTTTCGACCGTGAGTTCGTCCTGGAGATGGCGGGCAAGACGCCGCCCACGTTCAACCTTCAGGCTCGCAACCCGGCGCGGACTGTCGCGCTCGGCGGCAACAACGTCGTGACCGCACCCGTGTACGGGCCGCCCTTCATCACCGACCTCGAGCGGGGACGGCGTGGAGCCACCATCGAGGACTTCAACAACTTCGACAAGATGGCCCAGGCCATCGACCAGATCCACTGCGCAGGTGGCACCACGGTGGAGCCCGAGGACCTGCCGCTCGGTACGCGGCACCTCGACATGCTCTATTCCCACATGCGGTGGACCGACAAACCCTTCATGGGCAGCGTCATCTCGGCTGAGAACGCGCGCGACACCATCGAGATGGCCTCGATCCTGCTTGGGGGCCGCGACAAGATCGAGGAGACGCCGGCCGTCATCAGCCTCATCAACGTGAACAGCCCCCTTCGCTACGACGACCGCATGCTGGGCGCCCTGCTCGAGTACACGGAGGCGGGGCAGCCCGTGATCGTCACTCCGTTCTTGATGGCGGGTGCGATGTCACCGATGGGCCTGGCCGGCACCCTGGCCCAGCAGACCGCCGAAGCGCTGGCCGGCATCGCCCTGGTGCAGCTGATGCGCCCCGGGACACCATGCGTTTACGGGTCGTTCCTCACCAACACCGACATGCAGTCCGGCAGCCCGGCCTTCGGAACGCCCGAGTCCGCGATGGGAATCCTCGCGAGCGCGCAGATGGCGCGTCACTACCGCATCCCTTTCCGTGGAGGGGGAGCGTTAACCTCCTCCAAGTCGCCTGACGCTCAGGCGGCCTACGAATCGATGATGTGCATGTGGCCGACCATCATGGGTGGCGTCCACTTCGTCCTGCACGCCGCGGGCTGGCTGGAAAGCGCGCTGCTGGCGTCCTACGAGAAGTTCATCATCGACGTCGAGGCGCTGCGAATGTTCGAGTGGATCCTTGAACGTGGGCTGCCGGTCGACGAAGAGGGGATGGCCATGGACGCGCTGCGAGAGGTCGGGCCTGGGGGCCACTTCCTGGGGTCCGAGCACACGCTTCGCAACTACCGAACCGGTTTCTACAGGCCGTGGATTTCCTCGACGGAGAACTTTGATCGGTGGAATCGGATGGGTGCGAAGACGGCGGACGTCGTCGCCGCGGCGCGCTGGAAGAAGGTCCTCGAGGAGTACCCAGACCCTGGCATCGACCCCGGCGTTGACGAGCAGCTGCGCGAGTTCATGGCCAGACGCAAGCAGGAGATCGGCGACGACTGACGCGCACGGCTCGGAGGGCCGCTTGACGGCGCTCCTCGACGGCCTTGCCTCAGACCGTTCGGTGCCGGCCGGCGGTTCGGCGACAGCCGCGGCCATCGCAATCGCGACGGCACTCCTCGAGAAAGTTGCGCGCCTGTCCACATCGCAATGGGCAAGCGCCCAGGTCGCCCTCGAGCAAGCGCACGCGCTGCGGCTGCGTGCGGAAGAGCTGGTGGAGGCGGACGCGAATGCCTACCTGTCGTTCGTGGAAGCCATGCGAGCCGCCAAGGAGTTGACTGGCGCCGCGCGAGAAAGCAGTGTCAAGCCGGCGCGTGAGGCAACCGTCGATGTGCCGCTCGCGATAGTGCGCTTGGGCGCTGAGACCGTCGCGCTCGCTCGCGAGCTGGCGGCCAACGGCAATCCGAATCTGCGGGCTGATGCGATGGTGGCGGCAACGCTTGCCGACGCGGCTGCCACCGCTGGCGCAAGGTTGATCGCCGTCAACCTGTCTGGCGCGCGGGACGATCAGCGGCTGGCGGATGCTCGGCGCATTGCGAAGGAAACGAGCGCTGCAGCCGATTCGCTGGCTACACGTCAGGGTTCATGAGGCGCGCCCTGGGGTTCGCCGCGTCGAGCTCCTTGATGACTGAGGCGAGAACTTCTTCGGGAGTGCCTTCACGCTTCTCGACCGGGCCGCGTCGCCAACCCTCGAGGTAGGCATCCATGTCCGTCGAACCCTCGCGCATCGAGTAGGCGTCGATGGCAACCTGGAAGCGGTCTGGCATCATGCCCTTGACCTCGGCTTTCCCTTCCCACGCCTTGACTTGCGATGGGATGTGCTTCCAGAACGTCACCTGGTAGCTGGCCACGATTGGTTCAGGCCTCGACCAGCTCGGCCAGTCGAGCTTCCAGCTCACCGAGGCCTACGTCGACGATCTCGAGAGGCAGCCCGAGGTAGTTGGCGATATCCCCGGCCTTTGCCGCCAATCGTGGGCTGGGGACCTGGCGCACGTACAGCACCGCCTCGTAGTTTCCAAAGAGCATCGGCTTCAGCTCGGGGTCTCGGTCGAGACCCAATCCGCGCACCACGGCGCGATCGAAGTTGCGAACCAGCCAGTCTGTCAGGAAGAAGGTGCCCGGCTTTTCGTCGGACACCTGGTGGAACAGGTCTGCGCCGGCCAGCATCTCGTAGCAGTGCGGGCCTCTGACCTGCGATGCACCGACCTCAGCCAGCAGCGGCTCGAGTCGTCCGCTGGTGCCGCAGTCCCCATAGACGACGATCAACCGTTCATATCGCGGTCGCAGAGCGCGCAGCTTCTTGCCGAGCTCCTCGACGATCCGCGTGGGGTACAGGTGCAGCATCGCCGACAGGCCGAATATGTCGACGTCCCAACGGCGCCGCTCGACGATGTCCTTCACCTCCGCCCCGAGCGCGCCGCAGATCACGAACGCGGTCGAGGTCATACCACCGCCTCGAGATGGGGAAACTGCAGTACTGAGACGAACGCGTCGTTGAAGTCGGCGCGACCGGAGAGCTCGATGTACTCGATGCGAGAGGGAAGCTCGAATGCGACCTGCCGCTCGCGGTAAGAGAGCAACGCGATCTTGGCTCCTTCGCCTGCAGAGTTGCCCACCGCGATGATCTTGTCCACGTCCACAGGCGGCACCAGGCCGATGATCTTCGCGCTTTCAGGATTCAGGTACGACCCAAACGAACCGCCGAGCAGGACCTCATCAAGGTCCTTCGTCTCCACGCCGAGGATGTCCATCAGCACTTTGATCCCGGTGGCGATCGAGCCCTTGGCGAACTGCAGCTCGCGCACGTCTCGCTGTGAAAGAAACACACCGTCGGCGAGCACGAATGCCCGCACACCGTCGACGTCGATCAAGCGCTCTGCCAGCGGATGGCCGGGAACGTCCCCGGCTCCCTTCATCCGACCCGAATGGTCGAGCAGGCCGACGTGTAGGAGCTGCGCGACCGCATCGACGAGGCCCGAGCCGCATATGCCCAGCGCGGGAACATCGCCCCCGATGACCTGGAGCTCAACGGTGTCGCCTAAGTGGACCCCTTCGATCGCGCCCTCCGTAGCGCGCATCCCGCAACGGATCTGACTTCCCTCGAATGCCGGGCCCGCCGGCGCGGCGGTCGCCAGCGCTCGCTGCGCGCTGCCGAGAACAATCTCGCCGTTTGTTCCGACATCCACGAAGGCGCGCAGTTTGTCCTCGCGCACGACGCTGGTCGCGAGCACCCCGGCGACGATGTCCGCCCCGACATAGGCGCCGAGCGCGGGCAGGGTCTGGATGTATCCGTTTGGGTGGATGTTCAGGCCCACCTCGCCTGCCGCGACGAGGAGCGGCTCCATGAACGCCGGCGTAAAGGGCATGACAGCCAGCGGGCTCGGGTCGATGCCGAACAGCAGGTGAAGCATCGTGGCATTTCCCACCGCGACCGCCTCATATGTGCTGCCAGGCGACACCCCCGTCTGCTCGTACAGCCCGGCCAGGATGCTGTTCATGGTGGCGACGACGGCGGTCTGTAGCTCGAGCACCGAGTCCGGGCCGTTCATGCCGTGACTGATGCGGGAGATGACATCCGCGCCGAACGGCGCCTGGCCGTTGAGCGTGGACAGCACGCCGGCCGCCATGCCGGTTCGGAGGTTCATCAGGGTTCCCACGAGCGTGGTCGTGCCGACATCGAAAGCGACGCCGAAACAATCTGTTGTGGTATCGCCCGGCTCTAACGCGATCAGATGCTCGCCTGCGAGAACGGCCGTGACCTTGAAGCCGGAATCCCTCAGCGCTCCCGGGATCGTGCGCATCACCGCCACGCCCGCCACCATGTCGTGGCCCTCGGCGGTCAGCGCCTCTCTGAGCCGCATCACATCGCTGCGCTGATCCTCGAGCGTCGGTTCGGCCAGCTCGAGGTAGACCTTGCGAACGTTCGGGTCCAGGATCACCAGGCGGCCGAGGCCCATGGTCGCGGCCTTAGGCACCCGAAGCAGCTGTGGCACCTCGCACGTCATGTCGTCGTAGATTCGCGTCTGGCACGACAGCCGCCAGCCGCCCTCTATCTCCTCTTTGCGCAGAAGGCGGTGGTCCGCTGTCGTGACCTCGGCCGTGCCCTCAACCACGCGCACCTTGCACTTTCCGCACGTGCCGCGGCCCCCGCAGGTCGAGTCGATGGGCAGCCCGATCCAGTGCGCCGCGCTGAAGAGCGTGGTTCCGGGCGGGACCCGGGTCGTGCGATCGAACGGCTGGTAACTGACCTCCAGCTTGCGCTGGATCATGCGGGGGCGGCGCCCTGCCGCGACGCCTGCTGCGCTACGTCCGCGCGATAGCTCGCGATCCAGCGCATCGCATATTCGTCGTGCCCGAGGAGGAGATCCCCGGCCAGCACCGCGCGGCGCACCTCGGGGACCAGAGGGTTCGTTATCGCGCAGGTCAGGCCGGCGTGCATGGCGAGTGGCAGGAAGGCGGCGTTGACGGTGGCGCGGTCGGGCAGCCCGAAGGACACGTTGGACGCCCCGCACGTCATGTTGTTGCCAAGCCTGTCTCGGATGAGTCGCATCGTCTCCAGGGTGATCAGGCCGCACGTCGGGTCGGCCGCGACCGTCATCGCGATCGGGTCGATGATCACGTCCTCTTGTGGGATGCCGTGGTCGGCGGCGCGCTCGATGATTCGGCGGGCCAGCGCGAGGCGCTCCTCGGGCAACATCGAGATGCCGGTTTCGTCGTTCGCCATGCCGATGACGGCGGCGCCGTGCTTCTTGACCAGCGGGAGGATCCTTTCCATCCGCTCCTCCTCGGCGGTCACCGAGTTCACCAGCGCCTTGCCCTCGTAGGCAGCGAGGCCGGCTTCCAGTGCCTCGATCACCGAAGAGTCGATGCAGATCGGGACGTCGGTGACTTCCGTGACGGCCTTGATGGCGGCGACCAGCAGCGCAGCCTCGTCGAGCGCAGGAACGCCGGCGTTAATGTCAAGCATGTGGGCGCCGGCAGCCACCTGGGCGATGGCGTCGGCGCGGACGCGGTCCATCTTCCCGTCCTTCATCTCGGCGGCGAGCACCTTGCGTCCAGTCGGGTTGATGCGCTCGCCGATGATCACGAACGGCCTGTCGATGGATACGACTACCTCGCGGCCCCGCGAGCTAAGGACCGTGTCCAAGGGCCTAGCCCTTCTTCAGGGTTTCGTCGATCAGCTTGACCGCCTGCTCCAGCGCCTGGGCGCCCTGCGAGGCTTCGTTTCGCGCCCCGACCAGCTGCTTGGCCAGGCGTGTGGCCATGGATGCATCAGGCGCGTAGCTGTCGGCACCGACGTGCTTGGCATACTCCTCGGTTACGGGGGCGCCGCCGACGGCGATGTGCACCTTGTCGCGCAGTCCTGCCTTATGAAGCGCGTCGATGTTGACCTTGAACATCGGCATCGTCGTAGTGAGGAATGCAGAGAAGCCGACGACGTCAGGGTTGTGCGCGATCACGGCCTCGACGAACTTTTCGGGAGGAGTGTTGACTCCGAGGTCGAAAACCTCGAAACCGGCGCCCTCGAGCATGATCACCACCAGGTTCTTGCCGATGTCGTGGATGTCGCCCTTGACGGTGCCGATCACGTAACGCCCGACGGGCTGGGCGCCGGTCTCGGCGATCAGCGGCCTGAGCAGCGTGAGCGCGCCTTGCATGGCGCGGGCGGCCATCAGCATCTCGGGAACGAAGAAATCAC
>JALZAL010000034.1 GCA_030948325.1 Candidatus Dormiibacterota bacterium | reverse complement strand
GCATCCAGCCGCATGTTCTGAACCTGCAGAGCGCCGGCCACCATCGTCGCCGCCGCGCCAAGAGCCACCAGGAAACGAAAGCGAAGGCTCGACCGGACTATCCAGCGCATGAGCGTGCGGCTGTCGTGCATCGTCACTCGCCAGCGACGCCATTCTCCGCGCCGAGCAACTCCGACATGCCGACCGTGACCACTGGAGTGCCGACGGCCGGACCGGAGCTCAGGATTGCGTTGTCTCCATCGAGGCGCGCCAAGGTGACCCTTTCGCGCACGTAGGTCAACGACCCCACCATCGCGAAGACCCACGTCTGTCCAGTGTTGTCGTAGACGAGAGCGGCCACAGGGACAGCCGTACTCCCGACCCCGACCGAAGGCGCCTCTCTCACGGGCTCGGTCTTGATTCCGATCCGATCCGCCGCCTGCGCTGTAAGGACCACTTGCTTCAGTCCGGCACCAGGGAGGGGCGACACGTAGGCCGGCGGTTCCGGGGTCTGCCCGCTGTCTGCTCGTTGCGCCGGACCACATCCCGTTAGCGCCACACAAGCGATGGTGAGTCCGACGACCCGCGCTTTAACGCGAGTCAAATTGAGCCTCCCCTACTGGAAGCGCTACCGCCGGCGCGAGACGGAGATACAGAGCCGGCAAGACCAACAGGGTGAAGAGCGTTGACGTGATCAGTCCGCCGAGAACGACCGCGGCCATCGGAAACAGGACCTCTGTTCCCGCCGTGCGACCGATCACGAGAAGTGGCAGGAAGACGGCTGCTGTGATGCCGGCGGTGAGCACGACGTGACCGAACTCCCCGCGGGTCGCACGCAAAACGGAGTCCTGGCCCTGGGTCGTGCCTTCGACTGATTCCGTGCGTTGGATGTGCTTGATGAGGAGGAGGCTGTTTCGCGTCGCGATACCTAGCACGGCGAGAAGCCCGATCATGGCTCCGAGAGTCATGAGGCCACCGACCAGGAGGGCGGCAAGCACGCCTCCTGCTGTAGCCAGCGGAACCGTCAGGAAGACCAAGGTGGCCAACCGCCAGCCACCGAAGGCCGCCTGCAGGATGAGAAGGTTCGCCACCGCAGCCGCAACGAGGAGGCCCACCAGGTTAAGGTCCTGGCTTTTCTGTTCGGCAAGGTCGCTGAGCACCACGGCGTGGTACTCGAGCGGCATCTTCACCGTACCAACGCGGCTCTTGACATCAGTCAGCACCGAGTCGAGGGGCCGGCCGCTTACGTCAGCCGTCACATCGATGCTGCGCAGGGTCGCTTCGTGCTTGATGACCGTCGGATGCGGCGCGACGCGAACAGTCGCAACGTCACCGAGTCGGACTGAACCACCGCTTGGCGTGTCGATCAACAGATCGGCCACATCCGCCGGCGACGCATTGAGCCGAGGCGAACCCTGTACGACGACATCGAAAACCTCCTGGTCTTGATACAGGCTGCCGACCAGGAGTCCCGAGAAATACGTCGTCGCCGCCCGCCGCACATCCCCAGGATTGAGGCCGAATAGCTGGGCCGCCGTGAGGTTGACCTGGACGTCGAGCGTTGGTTCTTCGTCCAGGGTCTGCACCTGCGGGTGGACCACGCCCTGCACCGAGGAGATCGCGACCCGCATGTCTTCCGCCGTGCTGCGCATGACATCGAGATCCTGGCCGTAGACGCGCACCAAGAAGGCGCCTCCCATTCCCCTTGCCGCTGCCTGAACCCGGTCTTGCGGATAAGTCATAAGGTCGCTGCGCAGCCCGGGATAACCATGGAGCGCCTGGCGGATCGTCGACACGGTTGCGCTGTAATCGGCCGAATCTGCGATCCTGATCCAGAGTTCGCCAGAGTTCACGCTCACGACCTGGTCCGAGGCCACGGCGCGTCCCACGTGAGCCGCCACGTGCTGCACTCCGGGCAGAGCATCTACCTCACGACTGACCGCGGTCGTTATTCGCACCATTTCGGGCAAAGACGTGCCAGAGATGGTCTGCAAGTGGGCAACCAGGCTTCGATCCTGCAGTGACGGCAGCACGGGGCCGCCATTCAGTTGAGGTGCAGCGGCGCAGACCGCCAACAGGAGCACAGCCACCGTCAACCAGACCCGACGAGGCCGGCGCATGAACCACCTGGCTGTCCTGTCGAAGATTTGGTGCCCCCACCGGACGAGCGGACTGCTCCTAGGTTCCAAAGATTCGTTGCGGAGCAGGAACAGAGCAAGCACCGGCGTGAGGGTTAGCGCCACCAAGGTTGACGCCAGCACCGCCACGCCGTAGGCCAGCACCGCCGGTCTGGCGAATGCAGCGGCGACGCCGTTTTGGAAGACAAAAGGCAGAGGCACGACCAGGACGATCAACGTCGCGTAGCCCATAGCTCCACGGACGAAGCTCGACGCTCGCGCGATGGCATCCATTGGCGGCGTTTTGTCTGACAGGCGTTGTTCGCGGAAGCGACGCCGGATACTCCACACGTCGCCTACCGCGTCGTCGATGACAAGCCCCAGCGCTACAGCGAGTCCCGCCAGGACCATTACGTTGAACGTGACGCCTGCCAGGTAGAGCACCACGACAGCTGCAATTAGCGACAGCACGATCACGACGAACGTGATCAATGCCAGCCGCCACGACAGCAGGCCAATGGCCAGGACTACCACGAGAAGCACAAGCGCAGCTGAGACCCACATCGCCAGGTTGTGCATCGCTGACTGGATATACGTGTTTGCCTGGTAAACATTCGTGTCGATCTGGACGCCAGGGAGGCCAGGGCGCAGCTCGCTGAGTGCCTGGTCGATGCCCTTCGCAACTTCTTGGGTCTTGGCGCCGGGAAACTTTTGAATGACGAGCATCAGGCCGGGGCCGTTTGCGAGAACCGCATCGCCGATGAGGGGCTGATGGTCCTCGACCACAGTGGCCACCTGGTCGAGGCGCAGTGTCCTCCCTCCGGTGTCCTGGATGGTCACGGAGGCCAGACCCTGCGCTGTGGTTATCGGCAAGATGTGTTGGATCGCGAAACGCTGGCTCGGCGTCTCGATGAACCCTCCAGTCCCCGGCGTCGAAGCCTCGAGAAAGGTGAGAGGCGACGCCCACAGGGCATTACCAGCTGTAGTTATGACCTGGGTGAGCGTCACACCGTTCTTGCGCAGCTGATCCGGATTGACGCGAACTTGCAGCTGTCGATCGCGCTGACCCCAGATCGCGACGTTCGCCACGCCGGGGACGCCCATCAACCGCGGCTTGACCTTCCACCGAGCGAGCACGGAAAGGTCGACCAGGGACAATTCGGTGGAGGAGAGCCCGATCATCGTCACTCGGCTCGTGGACGACTCCGGTTGGATCATCACGGGCGGGCTGCCTACATTGGGCAGCGCATGGGCCTGGGTCATGCGCTCCTGTACCAGTTGTCGGGCCTTCAACAGGTCGGTGCCCGGCTCGAAGATCAAGTCGATCGTCGACAGCCCCGGAGCGGATTCGGATCGGATCTGGCTCAACCAGGCGACCCCGTTCAGCAGGTCGTGTTCGATGGGTACGGTGATGAGCTGCTCAACTTCTGCCGCCGACAGGCCGAGTGCCTCGGTCTGTATCTGGACCTCGGGAGGCGCGAACTCGGGCAGCACGTCCACCGGAGCGTTTGGAAGCTGGGTTCCGCCTTGTGCCAGCAGCAGGATGGCGGCACCGACGATCAGGATTCGGAACTTGAGGCTCAGCGCAACGATTTGTTGAATCATTTGATTAGGTCGGCGATGCGCGCTCTTAAGTCCACGACTGCGCACCAGCCTCGGGGGCGCTGCACTACAACCTCACCACTACCGACGCTGACACCACAGCAAGAAGAAAAATTTCGGTGTTCAGAGGATCGGGGCGACTTCTTGAACGTTGCGGAAACCTTTCAATTTCCTAAACACACACGGGGAGAAGGTTACTTGCCCCCGCGAGCCGAACAATGGGGTGTTTGTACCAGCGAGGACCTGGGCGGCATCCAAAAGCCGGGGAGCCGCCGGCGGACACCTGCTCGAAATCAGTGAGACGAAGGCACGCAGAGAACGCTTACTCGCCAGTCTGGGGTTTCGTCGTTGAGTACGGGTTGAGCTGAGACGACATTAAAAAGGGCCCAGACGCCTGGGCCCAGACATCCGACTTTCTGAAGCGGACGCTCCCGGCGGCGCTCTACGCCTGCGGGCCTACCTGCATACTGTCGCCTACTTCGCTGCGAACGGGGGCGGGCCAACAATTTCGATCCCGCCGTGCTGCTTCGCCGATTGCTGCACACGGGCCATATCCACGGGAGCGGCCGCCAAGAGGTCCTCGGTCGCGGCCACGCTGGCGCCACGATAGAAGGCCTCGCTTCCCCCCGGTGTCTCCAGCACCAACATTCTGGCTGTCTCCGATCTGACCATGAACGCATGTGGTACTCCGCGGGGCGCCACGAGCACCCCGTGGTCTCCTACGACGTACTCCTCGCCCTGGACATGGACCAGGAGCTCGCCCTCGAGCACAATCATGGTTTCGTCGCATGGGTGCGTGTGCAGAGGGGTCACCTTGCCTCGAGACATCACAGCCTCAAAGAGGATGAAGGCGCCCCCGGTCTCCTTCTCCGTGGCCTTCCAGGTATGAACGCCGCCACCATAAAACCAGAGTCGGTCCCCTTCGCCGTCCTGGCGAACAACCGGTACGGCCGTGCTAGTTGATGCCACCTGCGCCTCCTTACTGATAAGCCAACATATGGGACGCCTGTCCCATGACGGTATGAGAGTACCATAAGCAGCGTGTCCGTGGCTTATGAATCGCATGGCAGGGCGGGCCAGAAGCAACGTACGCGTGGCGCCTTAGTTTCAGCGGCGCGCGCGCTCGTAGCCAAAGGTGAGACGCCCACAGTCGAAGCAGCTGCCGCCGCCGCACTGATTTCAAGGACGACCGCGTATCGCTATTTCTCCAGTCAACGGGCGTTACTGATCGCAGCTCACCCGGAAATAGAGACGCGCTCGATGCTCCCGCCAAACGCATCCGAGGACCCTGAGAGTCGCCTTGAAATGGTCCTCCAAGAGTTCCACCGGACGATCCTCGAAACCGAGGCCCAACAGCGCACCGTGCTGCGGCTGTCGCTTGAGCCGGGAGCGCAGCGGGGTGACCATCCGCTGCGCCAGGGCCGCGCGATCGGATGGATAGCCGAGGCTCTGACGCCGCTGCAGACCTGGCTGCCTGAAAAAGACTTGATGCGCCTCATCTTCGCGATCAGGAGTGCAACCGGGATCGAGGCGCTCGTCTGGCTCACCGATGTGGCGGGGCTATCTCGCGAAGAAGCGGTGGTCTTGATGCGTGACTCTGCGCAAGCCCTACTCAGATCTGTGCTGGCCGCCGGCGATCTGGCCCGGGACGTGAAAGGCCGGCCTTCGCAGGCGGGCCGAGGAAGAGAACGGAACCGACTCGAACTGGGCGGTGTCTGAATGGTATGGATGACAAAACGAAGTCGCGTGGCGCCCGCCTCGCCCTGCTCCTAGCTTGAGCCAGTTAGTTCCGGACCAGCTCCCCAGGAGGCCGTGGGGTCTGCCGGTACCACCTGAGCACGCGCATGGCCCGAAGGGTGTTCCACCGGCTCGGCTTACCCTCGCCCTCGTCCATCGTGAAGTGCACCTTGCCAGGATGGGGATTCTCGAGGGGCCAGCGGCCGTCCACGCCGCGCTTGGATTCGACCAGGCCTATCGCCTCGGCCATCCGCTCGTCCTGAGCGGCCCCGGCGGCGCGCATGTAGTCGAGACCTCGGAGCACATCGTAGTGCCAGTAGGTCGGATAGGAGAACTGCGTGAAGGCTGAGTCGATCTCATCGCCCGTCGACAACCTGCGCAGCATCCGCCGTTCGAGGAGGTACTCCTGACCGCGGAGGCGGGCGGCGCTAACCGCGGGTGAGGCGCCCGTGATTCGTTCGTACTCGAGCAGGCCATCGAGCACGTCGATCGTCGAGTGGAACGACCCGCGGGTCGACCCATTCTCCTGTTCGCAGTTCCACCCGCCGTCACTCATCTGCTCACCGAGGAGCCGATCGACGACGCCCTGGACGTGCTCGCCGAAGTAGGCTCCCAGCGCAACGACCTTGCCGTTGATGCAAGGTTCCACCTCGCCCGCGAAGAAGGGCTCGCCATCATGCTCCCACGCCACGTGCTCGCGGACCCGGCGGACGGCCTGCCGCGCTTCCACTCCGGCGGGATCGAGTCCGAATGCTCGCAACAGCATCAGGCTCCACGCTGTGGAGGTCCATTCCGGAAAGAGCGTGCCTTGCCTCTCGGGTGGCATTGACTTCCACCGGCTGACTGCCTGAGCCGAGGTAAGTCTGGCTGGGGTGCTTTTGTCCCAGTGGCCATCCTGCCGCTGGAGGGCCAGCAGCCGTGCGCCCCAGCCCTCGTCAGCGACTCGGGCGTTCTCCGCCGCGACGTCGTCCTCGGACGCGTCGGTAAGGTCACGCATGACCTGCCAGCGGATCGCCGCGTCAGAGTCCAACAGCCAGCCGACGACGTCCATTCGGTCCTACCTCCTTGCGGAAGAATAGGCTCACCCCGGGGGGCTACCCGACTACCGGAGGAAGGCCCGGCTTGAGCGAACCGGATGATGCTACCTCTGCCGGCGAGGTCCCCAGTCGGGGCGAAGCGGAGGCAGGTCCTTCAGCTCGGGGTCAGGTGGAAGCGGAGACTCGCCAGCTTCTGCGCCCCATCCCCTGCCGTACTGATCGGGTATCGCACCCCAACTGAAATAGGGGAGCGGCCTAGCCGGAACCAAGCCAACGGTTCGACCGGATCTATTAGCTTCAAAGGCGGCGTGCGTCGACGATCCTCTGCAGGAATCTCTGCGTCCGCTGCTGCCGCGGGTTGGAGAAGATCAGCTCGGGCGGTCCCTCCTCCAGGATCACGCCCTCGTCCAGGAAGCACACCCTGTTCGCGATCTCGCGCGCAAACCCCATCTCATGGGTCGCGATCAGCATCGTCATCCCCTGCTCAGCCAGGCTCCTGATCACGGCGAGCACCTCGCCGACCAGCTCAGGATCGAGGGCGGAGGTGACCTCGTCCAGAAGCAGCAGGCTCGGGCCCATGGCTAGGGCACGCACGATCGCCACCCTTTGCTGCTGGCCTCCCGACAGGCGGTCCGGGTACTCGTCGCGCTTCTCCGCCAGGCCGAAGCGGCGCAGCAGTTCGGTCGCCTCCGCCTCTGCGGCCGCCGGCGACTTCCGCAACACCCGGATCGGCGCCAGGGTGATGTTCTTGAGCACCGTCATGTGCGGGAACAGGTTGAAGGCCTGGAAGACGATGCCGATCTGGCGCCGGACAGCGTTGACATCGGCGTCGGGTCCGGTGATCTCGGTTCCAAAGAGCTCGATGACGCCGGCGTCGATCGGCGCCAGGACATTGATACACCTGAGCAGAGTCGACTTGCCCGATCCAGAAGGCCCGATCAGGCAGACAACCTCGTGCGACCGGATGGTGAGGTCGACGCCGCGGATCACCTCCGCCCGCCCGTACCGCTTGTGCACTCCGCGCAAGCGCACCACCGTCTCGCCTCGAGAAGCGGGCGCGGAGGCCATTCGCGTACTCATGCTGCGACCTCGCCGTGCCGCTTCCTGCGATCTCTCGCGACGAGGTAGTCGGTGAACCTGGCCACCGGGACCGTCAGGACGAGGAAAAGCGCAGCCGCGACCGTGTAGCCCGAATAGTTGAAAACCGTCGAGCTGTAGATACCGGCGGCGCGGTTGGCTTCGATGACGCCGAGCACCGCAACCAGCGCCGTGTCCTTCTGCAGGCTGATGAAATCGTTGAGCAGCGGAGGAACGACGCGGCGCACGGCTTGAGGTATGACCACGAACCGGAGCGACTGCCACTCGGTGAGGCCCAGCGAACGAGCGGCCGCGGCCTGGCTCGGATGCACCGAGTCGATGCCTGCCCGATAGACCTCCGACACATAGGCCGCATAAGAAAGGACGAGAGCGGCGACACCGTAGACCACCGGATCCTGCGTGGAAATGACCTCGAGGTTGAGCGCAGGGAGGCCGAAGCCCATGGCGTAGATCACCAGGATCAATGGCACCCCACGGAAGAAGTCCGTGTAGGCGATAGCCAGCAGTCGAACCGGGAGCAACCCGGGCGCATGCAGCTGTCGAATCACTGCGATGAACAGCGCCAGCACCAGGATCAAGGCCTCCGCGATCAGGAACATCTCGATGTTGAGGACGAGGCCACCGGCGACCGAAAAGATGCCGCGCTCCGGATCGCCGATCAGTGCCCGGCGCATGTCGCCGAGGCTAAAAAACGTGTGCCGCACCTCGGTGCTGCCCGGGGAGAGAAGGATGAGGCACGCGAGGACGCCGATCACCAGCACGGTGCTGGTGGTTGAGGCCACCACCCCGCCGCGCCCACCAAGGAGGCGCGATCGGCGCTGGCGCCGGTCCGTGCTTGCGGGCACCATCAGCGACGGGCTGGTGTGATTAAGGCTGGATGACGGGGATCGAGATGTAGTCGGACAGGTACTGCGTCTGCAGGTTCCTGATCGTGCCGGCCGAGTTGAGCTTGTCGATCGCCTGGTTCACGCAGGTGACCAGCGAATTGCCCTTCGCGAACAGTAGACCGTAATGCTCGCCTGTGGTTGGGAACTGTCCCACCACAGTGCTGTTCGGGACCTGCTGGGTGGCCATGAACTGAGCGGTTGGGGTGTCGATCACGATGGCGTCAATCTGTTTCGTTTTGAGTGCGGCCACTGCGTCGTCGAGGGTGTTGTAGACAGCAGGCGTCTTGGTCGGCTTGATCTGCCTCTGGATGTAGGCGAGGCTGGTGGTGCCGACCTGGTCGCCAAACTTGTAGTTCGGAAGGTCGGAGGGACTGTGGGCATTAACGATGGGATTGCTTTTCAGGGCCACCACCGCCTGGTTCACGTCGAAGTAGCTCTTGCTGAACGAGACTACCTGCTCGCGATCCGAGGTGACGGAGATCTCGTTGATGTCGAAGTCGAACTTCTTTGGTCCAGGCGCGTAGGAGCTGTCGAACGGCTCCACGACCCATTTGACCTGGTCCTTGCTGAATCCGAGCTGCGTGGCAACGGCGTACGCGACCGCACTCTCGTAGCCCTTGCCGTTGGAAGGGGTGTTGTTGGTGAACCAGGGGTCGTAGGCGGGGCTGTCAGCCGCGACCGTGAGCTGGCCGGCGGTCTGAAGGTTCCTTCTTCCCCATTCGTGTTCCCCTCCTGACAGACGTGAAACCGGAATATTACCCCCCGCGTGGGCCCGTGGCTTGGGCGAGTTTGGCGGTACGGATGCGCCGCCCTGTGCGGTGTGCTGACAGGCCGTCCTGATCTCATGCACGCGGTGCGTGCCGCGTCGAGTTATGTGGTGCGTGCGCACATTAACCGACCGCGCTCAACTGGCCAGCGTCCATTGCGTGCCAAGGGGCAAGGATGTGGACGCGGCCGCGTGGACGCCGGCCCGCCTGTCTCCAGATCGGGGCCAGACGGCTCGGTCATGGGTCCGTTGTCCTCTGGCGCCGGCGTGAAGCGTCGCCCACGATGGCGGTGGTGGCAATGGTCCAACGACGCCCCGCTGGCCGAGTTCGCGGATCGTTTTGTGTCGTGTCGGCGACCGTGTCGGTCGCTTCCTTGCAAGGGCCGCAGCTGGTGGTTCCCTAGCCCTAGCTTTGGCGGTGGCGGGAACCCCAGGCATGAACCGCGAAGGCTGGCTTACCGCCGCTCTCTCCGCGCTCCGGCCCAAGTTCCGAAAGGCGGGGCTGCCGATCCCGCGCGGGACGCGCGCTGCGTGCTCCTGGCCTTCCAAGGGCGCGATCGCCAAGCGGGCGCGCAGTCGCAACGACGCCGAGACCTGGTATTTCGCCAACGGCGCGCCCGAGATCGCGATCTCGCCCATGCTCGGCCAGGACGACGTCGAAGTCCTGGGCGCGCTCGCGCACGAGATGGTTCACGCCGCTCTCGGTCACAAGATTGATCATCGCTACGCCGCCTTCCGCGAGGCATGCGAGAAGATCGGCTTGACGAAGTGGCGGATGTGCGCTCGGCGCCCTGGACCAGAGTTCCGAGCTGAGCTCGAGAAGTTGAGCCGGCGCCTGGGTCCTTATCCGCACACAGGGGTCATTTTCAAAAACTAGCTGGGCATCTGCCAGTGCCGCCCAGCCTTCGATTTGAACTCAGGTGTCGCACACGTGCTACACTGGTCCTATGGCGAAGGTCATCACCCAGCGGACGCTTCGGAATGAGAGCGGCGAAATCATGCGCGGGCTCGACCGCGGTGAGTCCTACATCGTCACGCGCAATGGAGTGCCCGTCGGGGAGCTCATGCCTATCCGGCGCCGCGAGGCCGTGCCGGCGGAGATGCTTCTCGCTGCCTTAGCTGGCGCCCCGCGAATGGATCCGATCAAGTTTCGGAAAGATGTTGACGAACTGATCGATCAGGATCCGCGCCCGCGTGTCTGAGCCGCGACAGGTGCGGGGTATGGTCGATACGTCGGTCTTGATCGACCCGCCGCGTGAGGCAGCCCTGCCAGAGGAGGCGAGTGTCGCCGCCATTACGCTCGCCGAGCTGGTCGCGGGCGTCCACGCTACCCGCGACCCAAATGAGCGGGCTGCACGGCAGGATCGTCTACAACGAGTCCAGGCGACCTTGGAAGCCCTCCCGTTCGACGCTGATGCGGCGCGAGCTTATGGAAGGGTCTTCGCCGCGATCACAGGCGCGGGACGGAAGGCGCGAGGCAAGCGAGCGATCGATCTCCTGATCGCAGCCACCGCTCTTTCCGTCGGCCTACCGCTGTACACCCGCAACATCGACGACTTCAGCGGACTCGAGGGCGTGGTCGACATCGTCGAAGTCAGCGTCTGAATTCAAGCGTTCGCGTTATGTTAAGCCCGCCGAATTAGTAGCGGGCCGCGGTGGACTCGAACCACCTCCAATATCGTGGTGGGCCGTACTTTCGCAGAGTAGGCGCTATGGTTCGCGGCTCCGAACTGACTCCGGCTGGGCGACCTGCGGTTGTTGGCTACGAATCGCGCCTATGCCAATCTCGTCCGCATCCGGACGCGCCCAGCTTATGCAATCAGTTCATTCACGCATGCGTACACCTTGAATCTCATTCGCAAGGTTTGTGCGTCGATTACTCCCTCGATCACGCATAGGGCGTCGTTGAGCCAGAGGTATCGTTCGTCCTGCGACTCGAACAGGATCCAAAGGAGCTGCCCACCTTTTTGCTCACCCTTCTCATTCGCTCGGAAGACGGTCCGTCCCTGCATTCGGAACATCACTTTCGCGCCATCGTCGGTCTTAACCATTCCACCTGCGTCGGGAAGCATTCTGCCGTCGCTTCGTCGCCTCGGATGGTTCACCCAGCTGACCTGGCCTGCGGTCTTATCGCCGGTGACGATGCCCTCTCCTTCTCCGTAAGCGGAGCCTTCCTCGCCCCCGTACGGCTTGACCAACTCGAATGGACCTCTGTATGCCAGCTCCATTTCGCAAAGGTGCTCCAGAATCATGCGGCCCCCCTCAAGAATCTCAATTCAACGCCAGACGATGGCTGTGACTGGACATGGCTACAACTCATGATCTCGCTGGTTGAATGCGTTGCGGCAGATCATCAGTGGCGGAGCGCCGTGCAGGGCCGACCGCCTCGTCAATTGGTATGTCTCAAGGTCAAAGGCGGGTGGACCCAGCCTTGCACGCCTCTTTCATAGTGCCCACCAAAAGATTCGCGTTCTGTCAAGAGTGGTGGGCCGCCGTGGACTCGAACCACGTACCTCCGCGTTATCAGCACGGCGCTCTGCCAGTTGAGCTAGCGGCCCAGGTCCCGCCGGGAGTCTCGATGCCGAGCCTCCACCAGCAGTTTTCGAGTTTACTGGGTCAGCCGATCGCGCAGCCTCTTCGGGCCCCCGCTGCGGGCGACCCGCAGTTCTGGCAAACTGCCGCCGATGAGGGGCTTCCTGGTCGGCTTCGTCCTGCTCATCGTGCTCAGCCTCAGCATCCTCTCGATGCGGGGCGGAGGTCTTCGCCGCCAGCTCCGGTTCGCCGCACGCCGCTTCCGGCTTGCGCTGGCCCTGTCCGGCGTCTACCTGGCGTGCTCGGCGGTGATCCGGTTTGCCTTCTCTGAAGGACCCATTGCCGATTTTGGGCCGCCGCTTATCGCGCTCGCCCTGCTGGGCGTATTCGCCATTTTCGGCCAGGACCCCGCGGTGCCGGCCGATCCCCCTGCCCGCCGCGATCCCACCGCCTGACGGGGCCCTAAAGACGCCCGATTAGGATTACCTGGATGGCATCGGTCAACCACGACCATGTGACGGTGAGCTCGCTGCGCGAGCGCTGGCGAGCGGGCGATCCTACCTTCGGCGCCTGGTGCACCATCCCCAGCACCTGGACGGCCGAGCTCGCCGCACGCTCTGGTCACGACTGGGTCTGCATCGATACGCAGCATGGCTTGATCGGTTACGAGCTCATGCTCCCGATGCTTCAGGCAATCAGCGCAGGCGGAGCTCCATCCTTCGTGCGGGTTCCTTGGAACGAACCCGGGACCATCATGAAGGCCCTTGACGCAGGCGCCGGTGGAGTGATCGTGCCGATGGTGAACTCGGTCGAAGAGGCGAAGTCCGCAGTTGGAGCGTGCCGCTACTCTCCTGACGGCTTCCGCAGCATGGGGCCCATCCGCGCCCGGGTTGTCGACGGCGATTGGCGGCTCCCGATCTGCGTGGTGATGATCGAAACAGTGCAGGCCGTGGAGCGCGTTGACGAGATCCTTGCCGTGCCCGGCATCGATGCGGTCTTCGTCGGCCCCAGCGACCTCGCCATATCTGCTGGAGTTGATTCGAGCTATGACGGACGCGATCCAGAGCACCGACGGCTGATCGAAACGATCCTACGGTCCTGCCAGGCACACGGTGTAACAGCCGGAATCATGTGCGGCTCGCCCGAGGTCGCGATCCAGTGGCACACGGCCGGCTTCCAGATGCTGGCTCTGGGCTCCGACTCGACGCTGTTGGCTGATGCCTCCCGTCAAATCATCGAACGGACCAAGGCCCTCGCACGATTAGCCGGCTAGCGCTCTTCGCGCACGTAAGGCGTTCCCAGCGCGGCCGGCGCACCCAGGCGCTGTTTCGCCCAGCCGGTCGAGACGATCACCAGCACCACGACGGTCATGACATAGGGCAGAGAGGCGAACGCCTCTGGCGGGAGGTGCACCTGTCGCGCCTGGAGGACGAATCCAAGACTCGAGAAGAGGCCAAAGAGATAGGCGCCGACCAGCGTCAGCTCCGGCCGCCAGAAGGCGAAGATGACCAGCGCAATCGCGATCCAGCCGGCTCCTGATGTCATCCCGTCGATCCAGTTGGGAGTGATCGCAAGGCTGAAGTAGGCCCCCCCGACGCCCGCAAGCAGGCCGCCCACCAGAGTGTGCGCGTAGCGGTACCGTGCCACATTCACACCCATGACGTCTGCGGTCTCGGGGGATTCTCCGACCGCCCGCAGATGCAACCCCATCCGGGTCCGGTAGAGGTAGCCAAGGGCCAGGACCACCACGACCCATGAGGTGTAGACCAACGCGTTCTGATGAAACAAGATCGGCCCAACCACAGGCGTATCGGCCAGGCCGAGCACGTTGATCGCGCCAAAGTCGTGCCTTGCCGGTTGCCCTCCCAACCTGGCGACGTTGCCCACGTACGACGACAGGCCCGTGGTCCCGGCGAAGATCGTGAGAGCAAGGCCCGAGACGATCTGGTTCGCACGCAAGCCGACGACCAGGATCGCGTGGATTAATGAGGTTGCGAGCGCCGCGAGCCCGCCGATGGCCGTCGCCAGCAGGAGGACCATCCAGTCCGGTCCGGACAGATGCTGGACACTCCAGAAGGCGGTGACGGCGCCGATCAGCATCATCCCCTCGACTCCCAGGTTGAGCACCCCCGAGCGCTCCGCAAGAAGCTCCCCGACCGCCGCAAACACCAAAGGGGTCCCGTAAAAGACTGCCGAGGCGGCCAGCACCACAGCAATGCTGTCGTTGACGTTCATGGTCGTGAGGCGCCGACCGCCGCTTCTCGAGGCCCTGCCGCACGCGGGGAACCAAACGTGACCCGGTACCGCAGGAGGAGCTCGCCGCCGAGCGCAAAGAACAGGATCATTCCCTGCAGCACCCCAACCAGGCCGGCTGGGAAATCGGGTCCCTGCAGGCTGTAGCCCGCGTTCGCAAGGCCGCCGATCAACACCGCGACGATGGCGACCGCGAACGGGTTGTAGCGAGCGAGAGCAGCCACCACGATGCCGGCGTAGCCGAGCCCGGCCTGCTGTAGTCCACGAGGATCGAGCACGTGCCGGAAATCGCCGACCTCGCTGGCGCCGCCGAGGCCGGCAAGAGCTCCCGAAAGAGCCATCATCGCGACCAGGACGCGTCGAGTCTTGATGCCGGCATAGCGCGCGGCCGACGCCGAATCGCCGAGCACACGGACCTGGAAACCGAAGACGGTCGATCGGTACAGCAGCCATAAGGCAAGGGCGGCAACAATCCCCAGCACAAAGCCAAACGGCGCGATCGCGATCCCGAGGTCGAAGGTCGGCCAAGCCGCGGCGTCGACAAGGACTTTGCCTTGCGGAAACTGGCGGGCGCTGAAGGTGGAAAGGTCACGCCAGTACGAGTGGCTGTCGAAGATCAGGTAAAGGAGCAGAAGTCCCGCGACGTAGTTGAGCATCAGGGTCGTGATGATCTCGTTGGTGTTGAAGTACGCCTTGAGAATGCCGGGAACAACCGCCCAGATCGCGCCCGCGAGAGCTCCTGCCAGGATCATCCCGGCGATGAGGACCGGGCCCGGCTGGCTGTGGAGTGCGATACCCGCTCCCGACGCGCCTACAGCACCGAGATACAGCTGACCCTCCCCACCGATGTTCCAAAGACGCATCCTGAACGCGGCCGCGGCGGCCAAACCTGTCAACAGCAGCGGCGTGGCGGTGACCAGGGTGCTGGTCAGCGCGCCGGGCCCGAAGAAAGCCCGATCGAACAGCCGCTGGTACGTGACAACAGGGTCCTTGCCGGCGACCAGTAGAACGACGGCGGCGGCGGCGAACGCCGCCACCAGCGATACGACAGGGACTGCGATCAGCAGCCAGCGGGGAGCTGTCTGCCGGCGCTGAATTCTGATCAAGACCCCTGGTGCCGCTCGTTCAAGCCGACGAGCCGGCCATCATCAGGCCGATGTGTGGGACGTCGGCCTCCGCCCTCTGCACCACGCCGACGATTCTTCCCTCGTAAATGACCGCGATGCGGTCGGCCAGGATCAGGATCTCGTCCAGGTCCTCGCTGATCAGCAGGATGCCCACGCCCTCGGAGGTGGCCTCGACCAGCAGGGCGCGCACGGCTTCGGTTGCCCCGACGTCGAGGCCGCGGGTGGGGTTGGCGGCGACGATCACAACAGGACGGCTCGACAGCTCACGAGCGAGCACCACCTTTTGAACATTGCCTCCTGACAGTTGACGGGTCGGCGTGTCGGGGCCTGGAGCGATCACCGAGAAGCGGGTCATCAGGTCTCGGGCATTGGCCCTGATCCGGCCGTGGCGCAGGATGCCAAGCGTCGACAAGGGTCGGCGCCTGTGTGATTTGAGAATCAGGTTGTCGGCAATCGAGAGGCTTGGCGCCACTCCGGTGCCCAGGCGGTCTTCGGGAACGTGAGCGATCCCCTTCGCTATCGCCTCCTCCGCGTCTGCATTGCGCAGCCTCCGTCCAGAGAGGAGGATGTCTCCGGCCGTCCTCGGCCGTGCGCCCGAGATCACCTCGGCGAGCTGTCGCTGTCCATTACCCGAGACACCGGCCACCCCGACGATCTCGCCCGCGCGGACGCTCAGCGAAACGCTGTCCAGTGCTCGGAGCCCAAGGTCACCGTTGGCGCTCACCCTGATCAGTTCCAAGGCGACCTTGGCCCCGGCAAGTCTTTGCGCCTTCTTTGTCTGCGCGAACACCACCTCGCGACCGACCATCATCCTCGCCAGCTGCGCAGGGGTGGTCTCACGCGTGACCACGGTCCCGATCGAGCGACCTCCCCGTAAGACCGTCACGCGGTCCGAGACGGCCATCAGCTCGTCGAGCTTGTGAGAGACGAACACAATGGTCCTTCCCTCCGCGGTCATCCGGCGCAGCGTTCCGAAGAGGTCGTCAGCTTCCTGGGGCGTGAGCAGCGAGGTCGGCTCGTCGAGGATCAGGATGCGGGCGCCGCGATAGAGCGCTTTCAAGATCTCCACACGCTGCTGCTCGCCCACAGACAGCTGCCAGATTCGGGCCTTCGGATCGACAGGCATTCGATATCGCGTGGCCAGCTCCAGAACCTTCTGGTCGATGGTTCTCGGCGAGGTGCGGAGCCAACCGGCATCGCCCTGGCCGAGCACGATGTTGTCGGACACTGTCAATGAGGCGGCCAGCCGAAAATGCTGGTGGACCATGAAAACCCCAGCCTTCATCGCATCTTTCGGCGAATGGAACTCGACCTTGCGGCCGTGGATCTCGATCTCGCCCGAGTCGGGACGGTAGAGGCCGGTCAGGATGCTTGCGAGGGTCGACTTCCCGGCCCCGTTCTCGCCTAGGAGCGCATGGACCTCACCCTGGTCGGCTTCGAAATCGACAGCGTCGTTGGCCAGTACATCCGGGAAACGCTTGGTGATGGAGTGCATGGTCACCGCCGGGACGGGCCCGGCGGTGACCTGATCCACGCTCCCGATTCCTCAGCTGCCCTTCGGGCTTCCGATCACACCTTGGACGAACCAGTCCATGCTCAGGATCTGGTCGAGGGTGAGCTTGGTGCCGTCCGCAACTTTCACCGCGCCCGTCTGGTCCTTCAGCGGGCCAGTGAACTCATAGAACGAGCCGGCGATCAGGGCCTGCTTCTTGGCATTTATCGCGGCTTGAGTGGCGGCGTCGACCGACGTTCCGAACGGCGCGATGTCGACGAGGTTGTCCTTGAGACTCCCGTAGTAGCTGGTGCTCGTCCACGTGCCGTTCATCGCGGCCTTGACCCTGGTGAGTTCGTAAGGGCCCCAGTGATACACGGTCCCGGTCAGCCACTGGTCTGGCGCGAACGACTGCTGGTTCGAGTCATAGCCTGCCCACTTCAAAGGCGGGGTGTGAGCCTTGGCAGCCTCCCCGGTCGCAGGGCTGTCCTGACCCTGGCCGAGCACGTCGACCCCCGCAGAGATGAGGCTCTCGGCCGCGGCCTTCTCCTTGGCCGGATCGAACCAGGTCGTCGTCCAAATTACGTGCACCACCGCCCCTGGGTGGGTGGCCTGGGCGCCGAGGGTGAAAGCGTTGATCTCCCGGATCACTTCGGGGATCGGGAAAGGTGCGACGAAGCCGATCTGGCCCGACTTGGATGCCGCCCCAGCCGCCATGCCGGTCAGGTAGTCGGCGTCTTCAGCTGCGCCGAAGAACTCGGCCAGGTTGGTCTCAAGCTTGGAGCCGGTCGCTTGCTCGAACTTCACGTTTGGATATTTCTTCGCCGCGGCGTCCATCTGGTCCTGGAAACCGAACGAGGTGCCAAAGATGATCTTGTTCCCGTCCGCGACCAGGCTGTCGATGACCTGGGTGGCCTGCGGACCTTCGGGGACGTTCTCCTTGAACGTCGTCTTCACCTGAGTCCCGAGCTGCTGCTCTACGTAAAGACGGCCATCATCGTGCGCTTTGGTCCAGCCGGCGTCGGCCGCGCTTCCGACGTAGATCCACGCTGCCTTGAAGGGCCCGCTTGTCGTCGTCGGCGTGCTGCTGCCACATGCGGCCAGGCCGAGCGCGGTCGCTACGAGCAAAGTCATGCGTCTCATCTCGTGATGATCTCCAATCCTCTCAATGCGACACCGATTCGCCTTAGGTGCCGCGCCTCCACATACCGCGACCCACAATTGCCGCTACCAATATGATCCCGTAATGCCGACTTCCCGCGCAGACATGTTTGAGATCGTTGTAGCAGGGCTCCGGTTCATGGCCCGGCTCGAGACCGAACGAGCGCCTAAAACCTGCGCCCTTTTCATCTCAATGCTGCCGATCGACACGAAGATCATCCAGGCGCGGTGGAGCGGCGAAGCTTGCTGGATACCCTTTGGCGATCTGAAGCTCGACCTTGGCTACGAGAACCACACCAGCTTCCCCGCCCCGGGCCAGCTGCTCTTCTACCCCGGGGGGATCAGCGAAACCGAGATCCTCCTTCCTTACGGCTCCGCCGTCTTCGCAAGCAAGGTCGGGCAGCTCGCTGGAAACCACTTCGCCACCATCTATGAAGGTGCGGAGCAACTTCCGGAGCTGGGCCGGGTTGCTCTCTGGGAGGGTGCGCAGCAGATATTGCTTCGATGCGAGGCGCCGCGGCCGTAGCTGATGTCTGTGAGCGCCGCCCTCGCGGATACGGCCATGAAACGCTGCGACATCCTGGGCGCGCTCAGCGACGAGCCGGACCGGCTGACCAGAGCCTTCGCGGGCCCTGCGATGCGGGCGGCACATGAGCGGGTGCGCGAGTGGATGCAAGAGGCGGGCATGGAGGTGCGCACCGACAACGTCGGCAACTTGCGCGGACGATCCGAGGGCGCCGCGCCCAGCGCTCCGACGCTCATGTTGGGCTCGCACCTGGATACAGTCCGCGATGCCGGCAAGTACGACGGGCCTCTCGGAGTGGTGGTTGCCATCGCGGCGGTGCAACGCCTCCACGATGCCGGCACGCGCTTGCCTTTTGCTATAGAGGTCATCGCTTTCGCCGATGAGGAGGGAGCTCGTTTCAGCTCAACTTACCTGGGGAGCCGGGCGGTGGCCGGCACCTTAGACCTCGGCGATCTCGACCGTATCGATGCAGCCGGCATCACGATGAGCGAAGCCATCCGCGCTTTCGGCGGCGATCCGGCCCGACTGCCTGAGGACGGGTGGCGGGGTGACGGGTTGCTTGGCTACTGCGAGGTCCACATCGAGCAGGGGCCTGTGCTCGAGGCGCGAGGCTTGCCTGTCGGCGTCGTGTCGGCAATTGCCGGCCAGGCGCGCTACCGCATCACGTTTACTGGCGAAGCCGGCCACGCCGGCACGGTGCCGATGCGCTCACGCCGAGATGCACTTGGCGCGGCGTCGGAATTCGTGCTTGCGGTCGAAGCCGCCGCCGGTTCGCATGAGGGGGCGGTCGCTACAGTCGGACACCTGACAGTGCACCCGGGCGCCGCCAACGTGATCCCCGGCGAGGTCGCCCTCAGCCTGGACATCCGTCACCCGGAAGACGGCGTCCGCTTCGAGCGCACGCACGAGATTCTCGAGCGTGCTGAGGAAATCGCGAAGCGCCGGCAAATTGCGGTCGCATACGAGCTCATGAGCGAGAACCCTTCGGTGCAGTGCTCGCCGCGCCTCGCCACTTTCTTAGCCAGGGCGGTGGAGGAGAATGGCTTGAGCGCACTGAGCATTGCAAGCGGCGCGGGGCACGACGTGGTGCCGATGTCCGCCATCACCGACGTCGGAATGCTCTTCATCAGGTGCAAGGGCGGCGTCAGCCACAACCCTGCTGAGTCGGTCATGGCCGAGGACGTGGCGGTCGCGATCGAGGTCGTCGGCAAGTTCCTCGAGCTGCTTGCAGCCGAGCGATGACCGACCTCGTCGTCCGTGGCGGTTTGGTCGTCTCACCCGTGGGTGTCCTCGAATGCGATCTCCTGATCGCCGGCGGCAAGATTGCAAACATCGTCCCCTGGTCGACCCAATCCGAGGGCGACGTCGTGGACGCTACCGGCCTTCATGTCTTCCCTGGCGGGATCGACACGCATGTGCATTTCAATGAGCCCGGGCACACGGATTGGGAGACCATCGCGAACGGCACAGCTGCACTTGCCGCCGGCGGATACACATCGTTCGTCGACATGCCCCTCAACAGCCTCCCGGTCACCATCGACGGGGAATCGTTCGACGCCAAGCTCAGAGCGATGAACGCGTCGTCGCTGCTTGATTTCGGAATCTGGGCAGGCATTGTGCCTGGGAACCTGGACCACATCGAGGAGCTTGTCGAACGCGGCGCGATGGGCTTCAAGGCTTTCATGTGCCCGAGCGGCCTCGATCAGTTCCCGGCGTGTGACGAGCGCACGCTGCGTGACGGGATGAAGCGAATCGCCGCACTCGGCTCGATCCTGCTCGTGCACGCTGAGGATCCTGTAATCGTCGATGCGCTGAGTCGCTCCGCGATCGCCGAGGGCAGGACCAGCGCCCTCGACTTCGTTCGCTCACGACCGCCGGCTGCGGAGATCGAAGCCATCGGGCGCGCGATCTCGTTGGCGGGCGAGACGGGCTGCCATCTCCACATCGTTCATGTCAGCACGGCCGAGGGGATGCGCTTGATTCAGGAGGCTCAGGCGGCGGCGGTGAACGTGAGCGGCGAGACCTGCCCCCACTATCTCCTCTATACGGAGGAGGACGTCGAACGCCTTGCCGGCGTGGGCAAGTGCACGCCTCCGTTCCGTACCAGCTCTGACCAGGGTGCGCTGTGGCGATACGTTGCAGAGGACCCGACGGCCATGGTGGTTTCCGACCACTCTCCGTGCGCCCCGGGGCTCAAGGTGGGTAACGACTTTTTCCAAATCTGGGGCGGCATCTCAGGTTGCCAGTCAACGCGGCAACTGCTGTTGGCCGACTCGGAGCGGCGTTCCATCAAGCTGCAGACTGTCGCGGCAGTGACCGGGGCGAACATGGCCGTCTCCTTCGCAATCGAAGGAAAGGGCAGTAT
>JALZAL010000033.1 GCA_030948325.1 Candidatus Dormiibacterota bacterium | reverse complement strand
TTTGCAGGTCCGCGGGCAGTGTGGCGACGTACTCCTTGATCTGCGTCTGACCGGTGGCGATCCGCTCCTTCGCCCTGGTCAGCTCCCGGCCGACGATGTCGGCGACGTTCCCGATCACCGCTTCCATGCGCGAGAGGTACAGCTCGCGGCCTGACGCGTAGAACTGGTTGACTTCGCCCGGCAGGCCGGCGAACTTGTCCCTGACCCAGCGGTACTTGCCGCGCAGGCCGCTGTAGCGGTCGTCCTTGTAGGCCGTCATCCGGGTGTCGACGTAACTCTCGAAACTGGCCCGCGCGCCTTCCTCACCGGTCTTGAACGCGGCATCGACCTGGCCGTCGATCCCGTTGAGGATCGCGCTGACTTCCGTTTTGGTGTTGCCGTAGAGGGTCTCGATCTTTCCCGAGACCTCGGCGCGGCGGGCTTCGTCGGCGCTCTTGGCGCTGCCTTTGCCGCCGGCGACCGCCGTCAACGCCTTCGCCTTATCGCCATGCATGGCCTGCAAGCCCTGCGCCGCGGAGCCGGTGGCGGAGCCCTTCGCCTTGTCCAGGGTCTGCTGCTCTTCCTGGCGGAAGGTTTGCGGCGCCTCCTGGGAGTGCTGTTCGGCGGTCTGTTTGGCGTCGAGCGCTCCGGTGAATTCCGGCTCGTTCGATTCCCGCAGCTGTGGCTCGGTCACCTCGGCCTGCGCCATCGAGTCGTTGACCTCGGCCGGCCCCTTTGCCAGCGAGACCTCCTCGGCTGACTTCGGCGTCGGCATGGCGCTGGCGGCGCCCACGGCCGCCGGCGGCGATCCCGGTTGCTCGGCCGGCATCGGCGTCACCGGCTTGGGGTGGGCGGCAGAGGTGTCCGGCGGCGCTTCGGTGGCGCCCTTGATGGCGCCTTCGGCCTGTTGCTTGTTCTGGCCGACGAGCCCGGTGATCTGGCCCGCCACCGCGCCGGCCTTCCCCGAGCCCTTGAAGTCGCTGGCCTCTTCCAGGTTCTTCGGCGCCGAGGCCCCGATCGCCTTGCGCACGGCGGCCATGAAGGCCTGCTTGTCGAATCCGCCCGCCGGCGATGCCGCCATCTTGTCCACCTGGGCCGCGCCGGCCTGGCTTGCGACCTGGTTGGCGGGCCCGACCGCGGCTGCGTGCGCCTCGGCAACTTTGGCACTGGCGGGGGCATGCTGCTTCGACTGGGCGGCAGACCCATGCACGCGGCCCTTCACCGCCTGGAAGTTCGGGTCGGTATCCGGGGAGGCGGTTGTGCTGGCGCCCGCCGGTCCGCTCGCCTCCACGGTCGCCGGCGTCTCGGCGGCAGCCGGGTGATCGACGGCAGGTTTCTCGACCTCCCTGGCTCCAGTGGCCGGGGCCGCCTGGGGCGCCGCGCCTTTCCCGTTCGCAGCCGCGGAGGTCGGCGCGGGCGCGATCAGGGATCCGAGCAGGCCACCAAGGCCACCGACCGCCGCGCCGATGACCGGGACGGGACCAGCCGCAGCGGCGAGCGGAAGCGTGAGCACGGATTCACCGGCGGCGAGCGCGGGCCCGACCGCGCTTCCGTTGCGAGGCGCCGCCGCTTCGGCGACTTCCGGCGCCGCGGTGGATGTCCCTGCAGGCTTCGGTGCCTGATCACCTTCGGGGAGCGCGCGTTCCCATGTCGCCGCCATCATCTCCGCCACCGCGGCGTTGCCGGCGAACTTCTGCAAGTTGGCGCGCCCTTGGACTGGAGCGCGGGTTTCATCGGCGTGCGCGGACGATCCTGGCTCTCATAAGGCCTATACCGGCCCTATCCGCGCTCGGCCGACGGAGGGCAACGCCGTCGCCGCCAGACTTTCGGGCAAAACCTGGTGCCCGAAGGGGCTACCTTTCGGTCAGGCGGCCTGCAAGCCGTGCTCGGGATCGCGAAGCATCTGGAGCAAAACCGTACCGAGCTGATCCGGCGCGAAGGCGAAGTTGCTCCATTCCTGGTTGACGCCGTCGAGGCGGGCGCGGAACGAGATCCGTGGCGACCGGCCCTTTACCCCGGGGACGGCTCCGATCAGGCTCGAGGAAACGACGTAGACCCGCCAGTCCACTTGAAGCAACGAGGCTGATAGCGACGCGGGTTGTCGCCAGCGTTACGACCGAACGTACGGTGAGCGCCCCGGTCGGCGAGCTAATCAATTTCTGGAAAGAGGCCTTTGGTTCGATGGTCCAGCCCTCATCAGCGATCTGAACTCAGGCCGACCCACGCGGGCGATGCGGAGGAACTCATGCGGTTCGCGCCTGTCGGGCCGCAAAAGCTTTCAGCCGGGCAGGTGGCGGCGGCGTCAGAAAGACACGGGGCGGACGAGGTGGGTGCTCCTGCTACGGTGTCATTTCTTAGTGATGGAACGAATCAGCCTGGTGTGATTCTTACTGATTGACAACGGGGCTTGTGCTTAGAACGGTCGATGGAAATCCCAATCGCGGACGTCATCAGATTCTTTCTTGAAGGCAACACAGCGAGTTTCTTGCATCCACCCCAGTGAGGCATCTGGTCTTACGAGCTCGGGTCGCAAAATGCGGCTCGCGACAGATGGCAATCGGCTAGCCAGTCGCTTCAAACGGGGCTTAAGGCCATGTGGCGGAACCGGCGCGAGAAAACCATCGACCTTGTAAGAACGATTGGTCGCG
Source organism: Candidatus Dormiibacterota bacterium (assembly GCA_030948325.1). The sequence continues at coordinate 5,356 of JALZAL010000033.1, read as the reverse complement.
ATGAAACGGGCGAGCTTACGAAGGCTCGGCATGTACACGTCGTCAAGCGCGACGACGCCCCCCACCCGAAGCAGCTGGTCGACATAAAAGAAATCCACGAGTGCGTGGTCAAAGGTGTGCCAGCCATCGATGAAAGCAAAATCGATGCGCAGGCCGCTCTCGACCAGCTTCGGAAGCGCTCTCTGAGAGGTCTCGGAGATCAGCTCCACTTTCGTTTCGTACCGGGCCTTCTTCAAGTTGGACATGCCGATCCCCATCCAGCGATCGCCAAACTGATTCGGGTCTATGGCGATCAGCCTGCTCCCCGGGATGGCGGCGAGCGCTTCGCATATGAATAGCGCCGAAATCCCGAACGCCAGACCCACCTCGAGTACCACCTGTGCCCCGTTATCAGTGACTGTTCGCTGGATGAAGAGACCTTCTTCCCGGCTGACCGCTGAATGGAGGGGCACCGACTCTTCATGCGGGCCGATCACAGTTCCGGTCCGGAAGGCGGCCTCAAGGACCGGGTTCATAATGGACACGTAAGTCGACTCCTAGAGCCTGACCACTGGGTACCGTCGAAGCCGGCTTGGCACGAGAACCCCGGAGTGTCAGCGCATGAAACCGTTAACTACGCTCGCAGTATCGGCGAACCCTGGAGCCGTGTCAACCGGTTAGTATCGGGCCTGGCTTTACGGCAGAGCGGCTGGCCGAGGCTTACTTGACCTTGAAAGCCCATAGAGATATTGTGCGAGGAGGTTGCCACTTCCCAGTTCGAGGTCAACAGTATCGCTAACGATTCTCGCTGGGGCACTTGTCTGTGCTGCGGTTGCTCCAACGATTCCTGCCGACGCCAGCAGCCGGTTGGCCCCATTTGTTACTGTCGCCGCTCCGAAGCTCGTCGTTGCCGCTTACTTCCCATGGTACGGCACGCCTTCGGGACCGACAGGGCATTGGGTCCATTGGAAGGACGGGAACGGTAACGTTCTCGTGAAGGACCATCCACCGTACATGTACGACTCACGGGAACCCGCCGCAATTAACGCAGAACTTTCGGCGGCGAATCTATTTGGAATCAATGCCTTCGCCGTCAGCTGGTGGGGTGTTGGGAGCAACGAAGACGGTAACCTCAAAATCCTGCTCGACACCGCTGCCTCGACGAACTCGCCAGTGAAGCTCGCAGCGCAGTTCGAGACTACGGGGCTGGCTGGCCTCGGTACCAGCGGCGTTATCAGTCAGCTCGCCGCCTTAATGACGTCCTACTCATCGCACCGGAGCTACCTGACAGTCAACGGACGACCGGTCGTTTTCATCTACAACCCGGCAGCCCTCACCAGCGACTACTCTCAATGGGCGGCGATCCTAGCCAATCCTGCCATTGCGTCTTTCAACGCGATGTACATTGTGGACAGTTTCAGCGACCAGGCGGCGGCCGTCTTCGATGGCCTCTATACCTTCGCGCCCTTTGGCCCGTCCTACCCATATGATCCGATAGCGCTCTACAACAAGTACCAGTCAGCGTCAGCCGTGGCCAAAGCGCACAACAAAGTTTTCGTTCCCGCGGTCTCCCCTGGATTTGATGACTCGGTTATTCGAGCTCCGAGCATGATCATTCCACGGACCAACCATGAAACCTACGTCGGTACGTGGTATATCGCTCTTTCGGCGCAGCCAGATTGGGTCTTCATCGACAGCTGGAATGAGTGGCACGAGGCAACCGAGCTCGAACCGAGTAGTGAGTACGGGACCGATTACCTGTATCTGACGTCTGTCTTCTCATATTTCCTTCGGCACCCCGGGACAGCGGTCGCACGCCCGGCGGTGCCCGCTCGCGTACTCAAGGCCGTCGGTGCGACCAGTTTGAGGGGCCGTCTGCGCTAGAACGGACCCGTGCGACGTGGATGAGCCAGACCACCTCCTACTGTTCAGGCATTCGGAAGGCCCGGGGTGAAATGGGGTCAACCTTGCGGGCAAAGAGGTATTTGAGTAGTTGAAGAGCGTGGCAGTTTTCACTCTTGATAACGGAGTGGTACCGGCTGTCGCAGGCCGATTCGATTGACCCGACGGAGATAATAGCCGGTAGATCGGCTGGCCCCGGTGGTTTGAGCGAGCGCAAACAACTGGACACGATGGCGGCACAGTAGGTCGTCATTAGTCACGACGGTTCCTCCTTGAAGCTTTGAACACTCAAAGGATGGGCCGCTGCTATCTCTGAAACGGTTTCCCCAGGTGTCTAGAGAGGTTGAAAGTTCATGCTGGGGTGACCCGACGGCTCCACTTTGCAAGCAATCGCTTCTAAACGCACTGCCGCAGTGCGACCACCAGCTGTGCAAATAGCTCACGCACCGGTGGTTAGGCTGCCGGTGCCGGATTGGGGCATCTTCTAACTTCAAGTGGTAACCTGTTGACAGTGGGTGACCCGCCACCCAGGATTCAGTGGGCGGTAGCGAAGGCAAGGGGCGCCAGCGAGGAGGAGGTTCTCGGGGTTTCTTCGGTTTCGGGTTACCTATTCATTTCCAGGGGAATAGATGCGAGCACTCCGCGCGATAGTTGCCGATGAGGAGGTTCTCTTCGCGGAGGTCCTCAGTGAGGCGCTGAACCTGCTTCCGATTGTCAACGTCATTGCGCGCACCGCGGACGGCCTCCGGCTGCTGGAGTTGGTCCGCGAGCATCAGCCTGACGTCGTGATAATGGACATACAGCTGCCCCGCGTCCATGGAGTTGAGGTAATCCGGACCATTCGCCGTGACGCGCGGGGAACGAAGATCCTGGTGATTGCCATATCCCGCTCGGCGGAGCAGCTGGTGGAGTGCATCGAGGCGGGCGTCGATGCGTACCTGACAAAGACGACGACCAGCGTCCACGAGGTTAACCGAGCACTTCAGGCGGTTGCCCGGGGAGAAACTTACATTGCGCCACTCAGCTTGCAGGAGGGCCTCCGGCCGCGAATAGACGCAAAACGGCGCCTTCGTGAGGCGGTCGCTGACGTTGACCCGTTGACTAGCCGAGAGCGGGAGATCCTACACTGGCTGGCCCGCGGCCTCTCCACTAAGGATATCGCTCAACATTCGGGTATCAGCCATAGCGCCGTACGCAATCACATCAGTAGCATGTATCAAAAACTGAGAGTCCCAACCCGAACCGCCCTGGTCCTGTATGCGGTTCGCGCCGGCCTCCTGGACCAGCACCTTTCAGGAGTCGAACCCCAAACTAGCTGATTCACTCAGACCCGACATCTGTCCGTGGCGACGGACACTTGTCGTCTTGACCCGAGCCGCGTTACCCGTAAACTGAGGCCACTCTGGGGGGAGATCAGGGAAGGGGGAAGCCTTGGCGACGATCCTCGCACTCGACAAGGATGAGCTACACCTCGCAATGCTGGCCTCCGTCCTGAAGCACGATCGCCATCAGTTCGTCGGGGTGTCGGATTCCGAGGATGCCTTCACAATTCTTCGCTCAAAGGTCATCGACCTCATTATTGTGGAGCCCTTGGGTCAGCGCCAGGATCGAGACAGCTTGTGCCGCGAGATCGGTCAGATCAGTCCGGACGTCCCACTTGTGGTGCTCTCGGAACGTTCCGAGGAAGAGCACATCATCTGCAGCCTCCAGACAAGCGCCGATGACTACATCACAAAGCCGTTTTCGCCACACCAGCTTCTCGCTCGCATCCAGGCCTTGCTCCGCCGCTCGAGCCGTCGCCTGGAGCGACGGCAGGAGGAGATACTCGCGATCGACGAGATCGAGTTGAACCTGATCCAGATGCACGTCATCGTCCACGGCAAGCGCGTTCCGCTGACTCCTCGCGAGCTCTGGCTCCTCCATGCCCTGATGAGCAATGCCGGACGGGTTCTCAGCCGAGACCAACTGCTGCGGCTCGCGTGGGGCGAACAGTTCATCGGCGTCTCCAAGACCGTCGATGTCTGCATTCAGCGGATTCGGAAGAAGATTGCCCCCCACCTCAACGGCGGGGGCTGCATCGAGGCGTTCCGAGGATTTGGTTACTCGTTCCACATAGACCAGGGGGTGGGCGCGTTACGGGCCGAAGCCCCGACGCCTGCCGGAATGAGCCCGGCTCTCGTCCTCGCGACCGCGTAAACGGTAACGGTGATGTAATCGGGGCGGCGGCATGCTGTTGCCGGAACGCAACCGCGAGAGCCTAGTGTCCGTAATGCGATGGATAGGGCCACGCCGTCCCCAGGCTAATGCTTTTCAACAGCGAGCCATATCTCTTTTTCCTGCCGATAGTGGTGCTCGTCAACTGGGTCCTGCCGCGCCGTTTCCGCCCATTCTGGCTCCTGCTGGCCAGCTACTACTTCTACAGCTTCTGGAGCGCTCCGTTCCTCTTGTTGGTTGTCGGGCTCACCGTGATCAACTTCGTAATCGGGACCAGGCAAGCGCGCCTTCTTCCGCGGAGCCGATCCCTTCTGGTCGCCGCGCTCGTAGTGAACATTGGTGCGTTGGCGATCTTCAAGTACCTTGGCCTACTCGACCAGAGCGCTGACGCGCTCGCCACCTTGCTCGGCCTCTCATGGGGCGCTCCAGCTGTCCACATCATTCTGCCGCTAGGACTGTCCTTTTTCACGTTCGAATTTCTCCACTACCAGGTCGATCTGTTCCGAGGCGGAGTGGCGATCCACAACCCAATCAACTTCGCCTTGTTCCCGGCATTCTTCCCCACACAGATCGCCGGTCCGATCAAGCGATACCAGGATTTCAACGCACAGGTGGAAAAACACCCCAGGTTTGATCCTGTTCTTTGCTTCGAAGGGGTTCAACTGATCGCCCGTGGCCTCTTCAAGAAAGTCGTCCTCGCCGACACCATGGCGCCAATCGTCGCGATCGTCTTCGGAAACCCGGCTGCGGCGACGGGGCTTGATGGCTGGACGGCTCTGCTCGCCTTCTACCTTCAGCTCTATCTCGACTTTTCCGGCTACACAGACATCGGGCGCGGTTCCGCGCAGCTGCTCGGATACCGAATTCCAATCAACTTCAATGCACCGTACCTGGCGACAAGCATCCAGGAGTTCTGGCGGCGCTGGCACATGTCGCTCTCGTTCTGGCTTCGCGATTATTTGTACATCCCGCTTGGGGGCTCGCGTCGGAGCCCAGGTCGTGTGCGGTTGAATCTGATGATCACAATGGCGCTCGGAGGCCTCTGGCATGGTGCGGCCTGGCACTTCCTTATGTGGGGGGTCGGCTACGGCGGCGCCTTGAATATCGAGCGTTGGTGGCGAGCCCGCATGGCGGGACGGCTGAAGCTGTCGCCGGCACTCGTGATCGGAGGTGGGTGGATCGCGACCCAGCTCACGTGGCTCGTTTTGCTGCTGGTATTTCGTGCATCGGGACTGGATGTCGCAGCCATTCTTGGCTGGAA
>JALZAL010000008.1 GCA_030948325.1 Candidatus Dormiibacterota bacterium | reverse complement strand
CGGCGGCTTCGCTCGCCCAAACCGGGTCGGACTATGGATGGGGGTCATCAGTGCCGCCCGGTCGCTTGGAAATCCCCCCTCCCGCCACGCCGGATCCGACCGCAACCCCTGACCCGACTCCAGCGCCCACCCCGGCAGCGACGCCGGTTCCGACTCCGACGCCAGCGCCAGTCGCAGCCCCGAATCCGCGCGAGACCGGAAAGGTCATCGTCGTCTCGATTGCGCACCAGCGGCTGACTGCCTACCAGGACGGCGCGGTGGTTCTTACGTCAGTTGTGGCGACCGGTCAGCCGGCCCTGCCCACGCCGACCGGCACCTTCCACGTCATGAGCAAGTCGTCGCCGTACAAGTTCGTCTCACCCTGGCCGCGCGGCGACAAATACTGGTACCCGACCGAGTGGGTCTCCTACGCGATGCTCTTCGCCGACGACGGCTACTTCCTTCACGATGCGCCATGGCGGACTGTGTGGGGCCCCGGCGCGAACCTGACCCGCGGTAGCCACGGCTGCATCAACGTCCCGAAGGCGGCAATGGCCAGCCTCTATGGCTGGGCGACCGTCGGGACGACCGCGATCGTCGAATAACGCCGCACGCTGACTCTCGGGAGGCGCTTTCCCCCGGCGCCTCCCTTTTCGATCATCGAGTTAAGGGGCGGCGTCTCCATTTAGGAGGTCGCCGCCCGCCCAATAGCCGTCAGATTCCGCAGGTACCCGGATTGGGATGGTCGATCCTCGCCGAGCCACCTACGGGCACGCCGGGAAACGTCGCGAGGATGATCGTGTCGGTCGTGCCTGTGTTCACGGCTTGCACCACGTCGCCGATGCGCTCAACGAACGACTGTCCGTGCGTGTACCTCGTGATGACGCAGTTGGGGTGCCGACCGCCTCGCTCCTCGTTGGATTGGGCCTGGCCCCGATCCTCATCGCCTTGTCCAACCGATGAATAGATGGTCATCTCGCCCTGCTGGATGATGACGATCGCGCCACCGGGGTGCGAGTGCCAGCCTGAGGAGCCACCGGGGGCGACGGTGGTCTTCGTGACGACAATATCGAAACCGTGCTTAAGCGGAAGGCTTCCGTGGGACACGTAGGTCCCTCGGCCCAGGATCTGGCTTGCGAATCCAACTGGTGTTGTCGCTCCCCCGGGGACTGCATTTAACGCGACGAGGAGCCCCGCGAAGACCAGCGAAATGACTGCCGGGCGTATACCCCTTCTCGCAACCGTCTTCATTTCCCTCTCCTTGGTGCACAGATTCGGCCTCGTGTTCGGAGGCTCGACTGGACAATGCGCTCCCGCTGCTGGCTCGTCTTCCGTATAGGTACGGATATTTCTACGGAGTCAATTTCACTCTGTACCGGTCGAGGCTATGGGGGGATAGACTGAGCGCAGGGGGATCGTGCGGCAGCGTGAAGAGGAGGGCCTTCGCAGCCAGTTGAACCGAACCAAGCTCGGTCCGGATCGCTTCTTGATTAGGCCGTACGCTTTGGCCGGGACCCGCCAGGAGCTCCTCTTCGCTGGGCTCTGCATCATGCTGCTCGGCGCGATCTTTGTCGCCGAAATCCTTACGCCGCATGTCGTCGTCGGCGCATTCGCCCTCCTGCCGTTACTCGCCGCCTTGTGGGTGCTCTCAAGTCGCCTGGCGGCCCTTGTGGCTATCGTGGCGACTCTGTTGTTTGGCGCCGCTATTGCAGTCGAAACCGCAAACCGACTATCTGTGATCCTCCTCGGACTGGCTATCTTGGGGACAGCCCTCGCCGGCAGGCTGTACGCCACCGGTCTGGCCTCTGTTTTATCCCGTCGTCGTCACCTGCGACCAACCCTCACGAGCTCGGTCACGCCCGCGACCCTTGGCGCTATGGAAGGATCGGCATACGGTCTGACGTCCTTGACCCGGCGCGAGTTGGAAGTTGCGCGTCTGGCGGCAGAGGGGTACACGGCGGCTGAAATTGGCCGACGTTTGAACATTGGTGGTCGGACGGTCGAGAGCCATCTGGCCAGTGTTTACTCGAAATTACGCATCCGCTCGAGGCTGCAGCTGGTTCGAATGGCCGCCAGGCTGGGCCCTCCACCGTAGGTCGGAAAGCTCCAGGTTAAGCGCCTTCTGCGCCGCAAGCCCGGTTTCGTGCGTCTGATGGGCGGAACTTATGAACCGTTCATCGGAGGCAACCGAAATGACCGAGCTCAATTCGAATCGCAAGCGATCGATTTTCAACCGGCCGAGGCGTCTCGCCCTGGCGGCCGGGACCATCATGGTCGGCCTGCTGGCCGGTGGCTGGCTCGCCTACGCGCAGCCGAACCAGCCGAGCTCCAGCCCGGTGCTGGCCGACACCGGCACGACGCCCACCCCGATCACCACGCCAATAACCTCGCCGAGCTCGCAGCCGACAGCCGCGCCAACAGCGGCGCCAACCGCTGATCCAACCGTCGCGCCTACCGTCGCACCGACTGTCGCGCCCACCGTCCAGCCAACGCCGCCACCGCAGACGAGCTTCACGATCCCGGTACCGGTCTACCGGCAGACGATGGTGCTCGATTGCGAGACTGCCGCATTGCAGATGGGACTCGCGACCTACGGTTACTACTACAGCCAGGACACGCTCTTCGCTCGCGAGGTCGTGGACGCTCGCCCGCCCGTCATGGGACCCAACCACACCGTGCTGCGGTGGGGCGATCCGTACACCAACTTCGTCGGCAACGTCAACGGTAGCGACTGGACACCGACCGGCTACGGCGTCTACTACCCGGTCATCCTCAAGATGGCGCGCGCCATCGGCCTGACCAATGCATACGGCGGCGAGGGAATGTCCGCGGCGGCGATCTACCGGGCGCTCTCGTCAGGCCATGCGGTCGAGGCCTGGGTCGAGACCAACTGGACCCGCCCGGGTGTCTCCACCTGGACGGCTTGGGACGGCCGCTCGGTGCGCTACTCGTACGCCGAGCACGCGGTCACGCTGAGCGGTGTTTCACCGACCCAGGTGCGCGTCAACGATCCGCTGCACGGCACCCAGTACTGGGTCAGCAAGTCGACGTTCGAAACCTCCTGGGCCGACTTCAACAACATGGCGGTCGTCTTCTAATGATCACCACACACTCGATCGGTGCAGGCAGGCTGGTTGCCTGCACCGACCCCACCACCTGGGACGCCTTCGTTTCTGCCGCCAGCGATGGCTCGATCCTTCAGTCGTGGTCCTGGGGCGAGCTCAAAGAGCGATACGGTTGGGAGCCAACTCGATATCTCTGGATTCGGGAGGGCAGTGTGCGCGGTGCCGTCTCGGTGCTTCGTAAGTCGCTCCCGGGAGGTCTCGCGATGCATTACGCGCCGCGTGGCCCGGTCCTCAACAAGCATTTTGCGGAATGGCCGCAACTCTGGGCGGCACTGCGGCGCCGGCTGGCCCTGCAGGGTGGCACGGTTCTCAAGGTTGACCCGGAGTGGCCAGCCGAGAGCGGCTACGTTCTGCAATTTACAAACGCTCGGCCCAGCCATTCCGTTCAGCAC
>JALZAL010000001.1 GCA_030948325.1 Candidatus Dormiibacterota bacterium | reverse complement strand
TGGAACGCTCTGCCAGCCGGCGGACCTCGTCGGCGACGACCGCAAAGCCACGGCCGGCGTCGCCCGCGCGGGCGGCCTCGATGGCGGCGTTGAGGGCGAGCAGGTTGGTCTGGTCGGCGATGTCGTTAATCAGCTCGAGGATCCCCTCGATCTCGTTGATCCTGCCCGCCAGCGCGAGGGTGCGGTCGCCTGATGCCCTGAGGTCGGTTTGAGCGAGCTCCAGGTTGGTCTGCGTCTCCCCGGCCTGTGTGGCGACCCGATCGACGGTCTCGGCAATCGCCCCGGAGCTGCGCGCGACCTCCTCCATGCTGGCGGACGTGGCGGTCGCGGCGGTGGTCTGCTCGAGGGTGGCAGCGGCGAGCTGTTCAGCTGCAGCTGAGAGGTTGGCGGCAGACTCGGTCACCTCGCCACGGAGCCGCGCAAGGACACCTGCGAGATGCTCGACCATGCCGTTGAAGGTGAGGCCAAGGCGGCGCATCTCTCCTCCACCCTTGAGGTTCACGCGGGCAGAGAGATCCCCTGCCTCGACCCTTGCGGCCGCACGGGAAAGCGCGATTACGGGCCGGGTCGTAAAGGTCGCCAGCAGGATTGCGAATCCGATCAGCAACAGCGTGCTGAGGCCCTGCAGCAATGAGGTTCGAAACTCCTGATCGTGGACGGGTTGCAGTGCAGTTGCCGTCGCGGTCGAGGCGATCACCACGAAGGCCAGGTCCGGGACCGGCTCGTAACCGGAAAGCACCTGGTTGTGGCGGTAGTCGACGATTTCGGCGGCGCCCGCGCCCACTTTCATCGCCTGGTCGTAGATCGCGCCCTCGGCGGTGATGGTGAGCGCGCCCTTGGCCAATATCGCGCTTTCGTCCCGGATGACGCCCCAGTCCGAGCTGTACACGAGCTTGTGCTGTGCGTTGACGATGTGGACCTCCTGTGTCTGGGCCGTCGAGGTGTCCAGGCCGTAAGGGTTGAGCAGCCTGCCCAGCACCGACGCATTCAACTCGCCCACCACTACCCCCTGTGGTCTGCTGTCTGAACCGATGATGGGCGCCGTCATCGTCCAGTTGATTTGATCGGCCCCCGCAGCCCCGATCCCGATCGGCCCCAATGTCTCGACGCTGAGGCTGTCGGCGAACGTGGACGCCAAAGTGGGAGGCTGTCGCAGCCCAGGGTCTGTCGTGGCGATCGCTGCCGCGCTCGGATTGAAGATCTGAAACGAGTCAAATGACGACTGAGCCAAAAACTCTGCCATCAGGCTTTGGGTGAGTCCCGGCTTCGTAAGGCTGCCGACGTTGCTGTCCGCCAGGCTGCGCAGCTGTGCCTTGCGCTCTCCCATCCAGTCGCTGACGCGGAGGGCGAGGCCTTCCGCGGCCGTCTCGGCGCGAAGCTTGGCCTGGTCGGTGGCCGTCTGGGTGCTCCAGTTCGACGTCACGAACCCGAGCAGAATGGCGGTGGGAATCGACACCAGCATCGCCCCGGCGATGATGCGGAGGGTATAGCTGTCGAGATACCTCCATCGCCGCCACCCGCGAGGCGCTCGGGGGGTCTTGGCAGGGACCTTGATCAACCGAAGCTTTGGCGCCGTGACGCCGCGCATCGGTACCTTGGGCGTGCCTCTGTCGAGCTGCATGCTCTTGTACTACGCCGGACAGACTGGTTTGTCGCCATGGGGGGACACGGTTGGCCACCCCTATAAGAGGATGGCTTTAGGGCGCTACAGCTCGATCAAACCCTTGCGCGCGGCCGAGATTACAGCTTGCAGCTTGGAGTGGACCTGCAGCTTCTCGATCACGTGGCGAACGTGCCATTCGACAGTGTGAGGCGCGATGCCAAGCCGCTGGGACATCGCGCTCGTGTCCATGCCCTCTGCCAGCAGGCGCAGGATGTCGAGCTCTCTGGGCGTGAATTGTGCGAGGAGCTGCTCACGCTCCCGCTTCAACGTGACGACCCCTTGTTGCCGCCGGATGGCGCGTGCGAACAGCTCGACCGGGATGAGCACCTCCCCTCTTGATGCCCGGCGAACAGCCTCCACTATCTGGTCCGCTGTCGCGTCCTTGGTCAGGTATGCGATGGCACCCGCGTCAACTGCGTCCAGCAGGGCGGTGTCGGACTCGTCGGCGCTGTGGAAGACTATCGCCGCACCCGCGTGCTGGTTCTGGATCATGCGCGCGGCTTCCGGCCCTGTCACGTCGGGCAGCCTGAAGTCCATCAGCACCACGTCCGGGCGGTCGTGGGCCGCCGCCTCGAGGGCCCCGGAGCCTGAGCCGGAAACGCCCGAGACCGCGAGGTCGGGTTGCGTCTCCAGCACCCGGGCGATGGCAGAGGCCAGGAGCGGGTGGTCCTGCACGATCAGGACGCGTACTTGCGGAACCTCCGGCTCGGGGTCGGTCCCGGGCGCGGGAGTGCGCACGTTCACCAACTTTTAAACTCTCTGGACGTAGTCGTTCGAAGCGGCACGGTTGGTGCAACTGTAAAGCGAATAGTTACTGTCCGCTGATTATTGAGACGGTTGGTACCATCCGGGGAAGATGATCGCGCTTGTATTGGGAGCGGGCGGGCAGCTGGGGTCGGAGCTCGTGCAGCTCCTGCCCGATGCAGTGGGGATGGAGCACCTGGTGCTCTCGGTCACCGACGAGCAGGCCATTGACAGGACGCTCGCCCAGACCCGCCCCGATGTCGTTTACAACTGCGCCGCCTACAACGCCGTCGATGGGGCTGAACAGGAGCCGCGCCTGGCTCATCGGGTGAACGCGGTGGGCCCCGGTATCGCGGCGGCGGCGTGCCGGCGTCATGGCGCTCGACTCGTTCATTTTTCGACCAACTTCGTTTTCGAGGGCTCGCTTGACCGGCCGTACCTCGAATCGGACGAGGCAAGGCCGCTCAGCGTCTACGGAAGGTCCAAGCTCGATGGTGAGGAAGCAGTGCTCAGGGTCCTGCCGGACGCGCTGGTGATCAGGACGGCGGCGGTTTTCGGTGATCGCGGCTCGGTTGTCAAGGGAGGAAGCTTTCCCGAGCGGATCGTTGAGCGGGCTCGTAGAGGCAAACGCATCCGGGTGGTTTCCGACCAGCGCGTCAACCCGACTTATGCACGCGACCTTGCGGAGGCGGCGATCGTGCTCGCAGCGAGCGGCTTGAGCGGGGTCATCCACGTGGTCGCCGGCGGCTGCTGTTCATGGCACGAGTTCGCGACGGCCGCGCTCGCGGAGTGCGGGGCCGACGCTGCAGTCGAGCCTGTCACCAGCGACGAGCTGGCCGCGCCGGCTCGCCGGCCCCTCAACGGCTGTCTCGGCTCCTCGCGTACCGCGGCCCTACGCCCGTGGCGCGAGGGTCTCGCGGTTTGGGCCGCCGTCCGGGCCGCAAGCGGGCGGGACATCCCCTAAAAGGCTCGGGCCGGGCGATTTCTCGACACCGGCACCGAGCTTGGCTGCGGGGGGTGAGTATCTATTCTGGGAGGCTCGCCGGCCGCGGTCGCCTGACTACGTGGCGTCCGGGTGACAAGCCGTTCCCGAGAAATTCTAGGCGCGGAATCCGTGAGCGCTACTGCCGATTCTTGTGCATTTCCGACGACAAACTGACGGCGTCACTCTGGAAATGCAAAGGCCCTGAGTTGCGGAACTCGATCCACTCATGATATTGATTCGTTAGCCTGCACACGACTTGCACAGTCAGGCTTGTCAGCACCAAGCGGCCGCCAACCTGATGGCGTGCTGGGGACGCGTCCACCGCTGGATCGTGCCTGCGCAACCGTCTGAAAAGTTGGAGATGGTCGCGTGAAACGCTGGCTGCGGCTTGCGGTGCAAACCGCATTCGGGATCTTCCTGCTCTGGCTGTGGCTTCGAACTGTTTCGCTGCCGGAGGTGGCCAGCCACGCTCGCGTCCATAGCTGGCCCGCCGTGCTGTTGATGATCTGCCTCTTCCTGGTCACAAGCTTGATCAGGGCACGCCGCTGGCTGCTGCTCCTGCGCCCCCTCGCTCCGGTTGGGATGGTGAGGGCGTTCGCGATGAACGCGGCCGGAGGAATCCTCAACTATGTGGTGCCGATCCGCACGGGTGACGCGGCCCGCGCGTGGTGGTTGTGGCGGCGGCACCGCGTGCCGGCCGGGTCCGCTCTCGCGACCATCGTCATCGACAAGGCATGCGATCTCAGCTGCGTCGCTCTTGTCCTGGCCGTCCTCGAGATCGTGGCCGCCACAGGAGTCGTGAGGGCGCCTAGAGGTCTGCTCGGGGCCGCCGCGCTGGCAGTCGCGCTGCTGGCGGCGGTATTGGGAACGGCTCTGCTGGGTCCCAGGGTCGCCCGATCCGCGGTCGCCCGTCGTTTTCTGCCTGCGCGGCTGGCTGCAGCGCTAGCCGGTCAAGCCTTCGCTTTTCGGGCTGGTGCACGCGGGCTCTGGAGCCCGGCGCTGGCCGGGCGCCTCGCGGCGCTGACCGCCCTCGCATTGGTCATCGATGCATTCAACTTCACCCTGCTCTTCACGGCAGTCGGTGTGCAGGTGCCGATGCTGCAGGCGATGGCCGCCTATCCGGCTCTTCTGTTGAGCTTCGCGGTCCCCGCGGGGCCTGGGTACCTTGGCAACCTGGAGGTGGCCGGATCGCTCGTGCTGGGAGGTGGCCTGGGACTTGCTCCCGCGGTTGCAGCCGGAGCAATCGTGCTTTACCACGCGATCACCGCCGGCTTTGCGCTTGTGCTCGGAGTGCTCGGCTTTTTGCTTGTCGGCGGGCGCAGGCGGTCGCACGCGGGTGGCCCGCGGCGGATCGCCGTGTTCCACTGCGGCTTTACCTATTCAGGGGGCGGCGAGCGCATCGTCATCGAAGAGGTCCTGGGGCTTAGGCGTCGCGGCTTCAAAGTCGAGTGCTTCGCGCCGACCGTGGACGCTTCGCGCTGCTACCCGGACCTGATCGGACAGGTCCGCGTACGCACCTTCCTGCCTCAGCTCCCGCCCTGGTTCCCGTACCGCGAGGCGATCCAGATGGCGGCGGCATCACTGCTCATGCCGCTCTACGCCTGGCGGTTTCGCGGCGTAGATGCGATCGTCGGTTGCAATCAGCCGAGCGCCTGGATCGCCTGGTGGGCGGCCCGCTTGATCGATGTCCCTTACGTGGTTTACCTGAACCAGCCGAACCGGCTCGTCTACCCACGCAGCATCGATCGCGAGACAGGCTGGGTCGCGAATGCGGACTACCGGCTGCTGGCGGCGATCGTTCTGCGCGCGACGCGCTTTGTCGCGTGGGCGGATCGAAGGTCCGTCCAGGAGGCCGACCAGCTCCTCGTCAATGGCGACTACATCGGCAACATCATTCGCGGCATCTACCGGCGGGACGCGGTCGATTGCCCGGCCGGCTGCCATGTCGCCCCGTCAGGTTTCCCGCTACCGCTGGAGGCTCGATTCTCTGGCGGCCTCACCGTCAACGGCTACCCGATCCGGCGGCCTTATGCGCTGCTGACGAACCGCCACTACCCGCAGAAGAGGTTCGACCTCGTGATCCGCGCGATGGCGGAGGTGCGCAAGCGTCATCCCAAGGTCCAGCTCGTGATCCCCGGACCCGCCACCTCTCACACCGCAGCGCTGCTCGCCTTGACCAACGAGCTGACGCTCAATGACGGCGTGCTGTTCCTGGGCGCGATCACCGAGGAGGAGCTGAACCGGTTGTACGAAGGAGCAGCCGTGTACGTCTATCCCGCACCGGAGGAGGACTTCGGGATGGGGGTCATCGAATCGATGGCCAAGGGCGTGCCGGTCGTGGCCTGGAACCAGGCGGGTCCGACGGTCACGGTGGCGCCAGGCACCGGCCACCTCGCCGAACCTGTAGAGGTGGGTGACTTCGCGGCCGGGATGATCTCGCTGCTCGACGATCCGGCCGGCAATCAAGCCACCGGAGAGCGCGCTTTCGCTTGGGCGCGGCGGTTCGATTGGGAGCGACACATCGACCGTCTCCAGAGCACAGTGCTCGAAGTGGCTCGCTCGCATGAGCAGGTCTCGTCGGAGGCCGCCAGCGCGTGAAGCTGCTGCAATCATCCGTGTGCATTTGCCCGCGACCAGCCCGATGAATGCGCGCGGGCGGCGCGAGATGCCGCTTCAGCCGGCGGCATGACGACACCAGATAGAGACCGCCTTGCGGTGGTGCCGGCTTCGTCGTTCGACTACGAGGCCAAGCGATGGGGCGCGGCGCCTTTGCGCCCCCGGCCCTGGTACATGAACGGGCTCAAGCTCCGCTATCTGCTTTCGGACCTGCGCGACGTCCACGGGAAGGTTCTGGACGTGGGGTGCGGAGCGGGGTCCGTCGCCAAGGCCGTCAAGCGCGAGCGACCCGACCTCGAGGTTTTCGGTTGTGACCTCAGCCAATCCGCCGTCGAGGCGGCAAGCGCCGCTCCCGAAGGTGTCGACTTTCGGCTGGCGACCGCGGAGGGCCTGCCTTTCTCAGATGGCGAGCTCGATTTTGTCTGGATCTTTGATGTGCTCGAGCATGTCGACGACCCGGACACGGTCCTTCGCGAGGTTGCTCGCGTCCTGCGGCCGGGCGGCGGGTTTCATATCGTCCTTCCGCTCGAGGGCCAGCCGTGGACGCTATATCGATTGGTGGGATGCGGCACCAGGTGGACGGCCAAGGTGCGGCACGGCGGCCATATCCAGATCTTCTCAGCCGATCGCTTCCGTGCCATCGCAGCGGGAAGCGGCCTCAACCCGGTGCGGTCGCGGTGGAGCTACCACCTCCTCCTACAGGTTCTCGACCTCCTTTACTTCACCTGGCTCGACCTGCGTGGGCCGGTCAGCGGCTCCGTCGAGGATATGTCTGCATCGCGCGCGGGTGCGATGGGCCGGTTGATGCGCACCACCTCGAGGGTGGTGGCGACCCTGGCCTGGGCCGAGGCGCGCCTGCTTCGCGCTTTACCGGGGGGTTGCGGTCACTTCACTTGCGAGCGGCGCGCTAGCTGACCGAGGCCGCCCAGGCGACCAGATCCTCGAGGCCGCGGTCGAACGAAATCCGAGGCTCCCAGCCCAGGTGGTCCTTCACCTTGCTGATGTCGCTCACGTAAAAGAGCTGATCGCCCTCGCGCCAGTCGGAGAACGTGTACGTGGGCGTGGCGTTGGCGAGCTCGCCGATGCGCTCGATGACATCGAGCAGGTTCCTCTGATTGGGCGGACCGCCACCGACGTTGTAGATCTCGCCGCCGGTCTTGTCGATCTTTTCGATCACCGTTGCGTACAGGACGCAAAGGTCTCGCGCGTCGAGGAGATCTCGGACCTGTGTGCCGTCGCCGTAAACCGTGAACGCGCGCTGGTTGAGGATCGAGTGGACGAAATGGGCGACCCAGCCCTGGTCTTCCGTTCCGTATTGGTGCTCACCGTAAATGCAGCTCTGGCGAAGCACGACGGTGTTCATGTGGAAGCAGCGCGCGTAATCCCTCACGTACTGGTCGGCGGCGCCTTTGCTGCACCCGTAAGGGCTGTGGAAGTCGATCGGCTGGCTTTCTTTGCATGCGGCGTTGTTGTTGTCGAGCTTTCCGTAGACCTTGTTGGTGGAGGCGAAGACGAAAGGCGCCTCGGGGTTGTGCTTGCGCGTCGCTTCGAGGAGATTCAGCGTGCCCCTGGCGTTGATGTCGAAATCGGTCGCAGGGTCCGTGAGTGAAGTTGTGACTGCCACCTGGCCTGCCAGGTGGAGGATGGCGTCGTGGTTCTTGACGTGCTCGCTCAAGGCAGCCGCGTTTCTCACATCCTCTTTGACGAAGGTCGTTTCAGCCGGGTACTCGGTGATCAGCCATTTCAGGTTTCGTTCGGTCCCGGGGCGAACGAGGTTGTCGAGGACTGTCACATCCCAGCCGTCCTCGATCATTCGGACGGCCGCATTGACGCCGAGGAATCCGGCTCCGCCTGTGATGAGAATCCGGCGCGCCGGCACACCTTCGGATCTGCGTGCTGCCCGGCGTTTGGACCGGGTCGCGGTGGGAGGCTCCGTATGCAGCGTGGGAGAGGACATCGAGGGCACCTACCTTAATTCAGCGGACTCAGGCCGTCGCGATGCCGCGCAGGTAGGCGATGCTGACGATCCACGCTGCGCCTGCGAGGATCACCGCCTCGCGCCGTCGTGACCCACCCTGGGCGTAGAGGTATGTGCCCGGCAGGAAGATCACCGCGAAGATGCCGTAGACGATGTGGAGCAGCGTCGCCGGCCGGGCGCCCACAGCGAATGTGACGAGGCCGATCAGGCCCTGGACCACGGTAAGACCGGCCATGATCAGGAAGCTCGCGCGGAACCCTCCGCTGAGCGGCTGGTTCCGGAAGTAGTGATACGCGCCCCAGACCCCGAGCACGACGGCGTACACGAGGAGCACCTTCGCGGCGAATCCGTGCAGAGTGCCGAGAGTGGCGGTCACCCCGTGGCGGTCTGGTCGGTCAGACTCAAGCCGACGCCTGGGAGACCTGTTCGCGGAAGTAGTCGACTGTGAGGCTCAAGCCCTCCTCGAGAGGGATCTGCGGCTCCCACCCGAGGTCGCGAGCGGCGCGAGCGTTGTCCAGGGCAATTCGGTAGACATCCCCCTTGCGGCGAGGTCCCTGGCTGGGGGGCTGCTTGTACCCGGTGAGAAGGGCAAGCTTGCGGAACAGGTCGTTGATCGTCACCAGCGTGCCGGTGCTGACATGAAACGTCCCACCAGAGCCGCGTTCCAGCGCTGCGAGGTTCGCCGCAGCCGCGTCACCGACGTGGAGCATGTCCCGCGACTGCTCGCCGTCCCCATCGATGGTCACCGGCTTGCTGGCCAGCATCCGGCTGGCGAAGATCGCAACGACTCTGCCCTCTTCTGCGAAGAAGTCCTGGCGAGGGCCGTAGATGTTTGCGTAGCGCAACACAGTGAACTCGAGGCCAAACGTGCGCTTGAACGTGCCAAGGTACTGCTCGAAGCAGTACTTGCTAGTGCCATAGGGGGACAGGGGCCGCACCGGATGGTCTTCATCCGCGGGCACGACGTCAGGTTCGCCATACAGCGCGCCGCCCGTGGAGATGAAGATGACCTTCTTGACACGGTGGTCAACGCATGCCTTGAGGAGGTTCAGCCCTCCGACGATGTTGACCTGCGCGTC
This sequence comes from Candidatus Dormiibacterota bacterium, assembly GCA_030948325.1. Next base: position 41,553 of record JALZAL010000001.1, on the reverse strand, counting down.
GTAGGCCGGGTCTGCGATCGACTTGGGCACCTCCGATTGCGCGGCATGGTGGTTGACGATGTCCGGCCGGAAGGATGCGAGCAGAGCTTCGACGTCCGGTTGAGCGCGCAGGTCGATTCGATGCACCTCGGCCGCGGCGTTGAGATTGGCTTCGTTGCCGGTGCTGAAGTTGTCGAGAACGGCGACCTCGTGGCCCGCCGCGATATACGCGTCGACCACATGGGAACCGATGAAACCGGCGCCACCCGTCACCAGAATCCGCACCGGAAGTGACTCTAGCGGGTTTACTTGGTGACGGTGGCTGAACAGACCCGCTTGGCGGTCGAGGTGATCAAGGCCGTTCGCGCTCCCGTTGCGCCTGTCTTCGTGCGCTCCGTACTTGGTAGCGCCTCGTCACTGCCGGAGGTGGTCGCACGCCTGCCCGAAGGAGTGTCCAGCATCGCAGTCCGGATCACCGGCGACCGCGAGCTACGGCGCTTGAACGTCGTGTATGCGAGCCACGACGCGGCCACCGACGTCCTTTCATTTGCGGGATCGGGGGACCATCTGGGCGACCTCGCGATTTCCTGGCCGATGGTCCTTCGCCAGGCGCGCGAATACGGGCAGCCGCCGACCACCGAGCTCGGCCTTCTCAGCGTCCACGGAATGCTCCACCTGTTGGGGTGGGATCACACGTCACCAGCGGAGCGCAAGGAGATGACGCGACTGACCATCGCAGCACTCGAGCTGTCCGCCTTGAGGCTTTCGCCCGGCAGGCTTTGAGCTGCGCGTAAACTCATCAACCGGTCTGCGGCGCTCGCCGCGGGCCTATCTGCGTCTAATCCGGAATTCAATTTGGGTCAAGAGTTGGTTCGAGAAGAGCTGTTGATAGTGGGGCTGGGCAACCCGGAGTCGGAGTATGCCAACACGCGCCACAACCTCGGCTTCGCATGCGTGCACGAGCTGGCGCGGCGACTTGGCGTCAAGGTCGACCGCAAGCGGTGGCAGGCGCTGGTCGGGCGATCGGAGGCGCGCGGGGTGTGGCTGATGCTGCCCCAGACGTACATGAATCTGTCAGGACAACCCGTTGCGAAGGCCCTGCACGACCTTGACCTGCCACCGCAACGCATGTGGGTGGTGCATGACGAGCTCGATCTGCCCCTGTGCCGGCTGCGGATCCGGCGCGGAGGATCCGGCGCAGGTCACAACGGGGTGCTTTCGTTGATCAGCTCGCTGGGGACCGAAGACTTTCTACGCTTTCGCGTTGGAATCGGAAAGCCGGCTCGAAAAGGCTCCCCGGCCGGGCGCCACTACGTCCTGGGACGGTTCACGAAGGCAGAAGCCTCGCGCCTGCCTGACGTCATCGATGGTGTCGCCAGCGCACTGGAGCTTGCGCTGGACGCCGGCGTCGAGCGCGCGATGGAGAAGTTCAACCGTCCTGGCGCGCTCGGGTGCGAAGAACTTTCATGAGCGTGCTCTGGGAGCGAGTGCTGGGCGCCGAGCCGGCGCTGGCGCGATGGCTGTCTGCGGCGCCATCTGAGCTGAGCGTCGCCCGGCTGCCCCGGCCGGCGTGGGCAATCGTTGCCGGTGCCGTGGCACGCGCCTGTGAGGCGAAAGGGCGGTCGCTACTCGTGTTGGTTCAGGCCCCTGATCGTTTCGCCGACGAGCTGCGACCCTGGCTGGCCGGCCGGCCCTCTACACACGTGTTCGCCGAGGTGGGGGTGTCGTTCCTGGACCATCCACCGGCCAGCGACGACGCGGTCAACAAGCGACTCGAGGCTGTCGTTGCGCTCGCTGACACCGCCCGCGTGCCGGGCGTCGTAGTCTCCTCTCGGCGGGCAGCCGTACGCATGACCATCTCGCCGGCCGACCTCGCGGAAGGCACGCTCCGGCTCGCCCCCGGCGCCGGTCCTGACCCGGTGGCGGTGGCGGCGCGGCTGGTGGAGCTGGGCTACTCGAGGGAGGCCCTGGCCGTAGGCCGTGGGCAATTCTCGGTGCGGGGCGGCATCCTCGACGTGTTTCCGGCGGCCGCTGATGCCCCTGTTCGCGCGGAGTGGTCGGGCGACCTCGTGGAAACCTTGCGGCTGTTCGATCCAGATAACCAACGGTCGGTGATGGCCATCCCGGCCGCCTCGATTTATGTCGGCCGGGAGCTCCTGATCGGCCGCCGGCGGGGAGCGGCGGCCGTCGCCCGCCTCCGCGCGCAGGTTTCCATGGACAGCCTTCGCGCCGACGTTCGTGGTGAATGGGAGGACGAGCTCGTCCGCCTCGAATCGGGTTCCGCCTTCCCGGGCGTGGAGTTCTATTCCGCGTACCTCGACCCAGCCCGGCCTTCTCTGTTCGATCACCTCCCGGACGGAATTGTGGTCCTCGACTTCGAGGCCGACCGCCAGCGCGCCGATGCTCGATCCCTGATCGAGGAGACGGAGATGCTCGCGGCCGCGGAGGCGGGTGGCGGTGAGCTGCCTCGTGGGTTCACCTTGCCGATGGTCCCCCTTGACCGGCTTGAGGCGTTGGCGGGCAATCACCGGCTCGCCGTGAAGACAGGTGAGGTCGACGGCGAGGCGCTGGACCTTGGTTGGGTGGAGGCGGAGCCGTTCGTGGGCCGCCCCCGTGCCCTGGCGGACACCGTCAAGCTGGCGGAGACGGCCACGGTCGTGGTGGCCACCGAGCAGGAAGAGCGCCTGACCGCCCTCCTCGACGAAAGCAAGGTAAGGACCCAGCCCGCCGAAATCGACCTCGACCTCGACCTCGAGCTCAAGCCTGGCCTGGTTCGCGCCGACGTCGACATCGCCGCCGGTTCTTCGCACCCCGGCATCGGGTTCTTCCTGGCCACTGATGCCGAGCTCTTCGGCCGGCTGCGCCGCCAGACGGCGCGCGGTGCGCGGATTGCCCCGACACGGGCCCAGGACCTGACGCGCGAGTTCACGCTCGAGTTCGCTCCCGAGGAGCTGGTGGTGCACGTCGACCACGGGATCGCCCGCTTCAAGGGGATGCGGCTGATCGAGTCCGACGGCGCCCATCGGGAGTACCTGGAGCTCGAGTACGCAGAGGCGGACAGGTTGTTCGTACCCGTCGAAAACCTGGATCGGGTCCAAAAGTATCTGGGCGGTGAGGGTCAGCCCACCCTCCACAGGCTGGGGACGGGAGACTGGACACGCGCGCGCGGCCGCGCTCGAAAGGTCGTCCAGGACGTGGCCGAGGATCTGCTTCGCATCTATTCGCTCAGAGAGGCAAGGCCGGGGATCGCATTTGCACCGGACACCGCCTGGCAGCAGGAGCTCGAGTCCTCCTTTCCTTATGAGGAGACTCCCGACCAGGTCGCGGCGCTGGCAGAGATCAAAGCCGACATGGAGTCGGACAAGCCGATGGACAGGTTGCTTTGCGGCGATGTCGGCTTCGGGAAGACGGAGCTGGCTCTGCGGGCGGCATTCAAGGCCGCGATGAGCGGCAAGCAGGTCGTCGTCCTCGCCCCGACCACGGTGCTGGCCCAGCAGCATTTCCACGTCTTTCGCGAGCGCTTGGGCAAGTTCCCGGTCGCCGTCGAGATGCTCTCCCGGTTTGTCGACGACGAGACGCAGGCGCGAACCATCGAAGGGCTGAAAGCCGGCCAGGTCGACATCGTCGTAGGCACGCACCGGCTGCTGCAGCGTGACGTCCGCTTCAAACGACTCGGGCTGCTGATCGTCGATGAGGAACATCGATTCGGCGTGATGCAGAAAGAGAGGCTGAAGAAGCTCCGTACGCAGCTTGATGTGCTGTCGTTGTCGGCGACGCCCATCCCACGAACGCTGCATATGGCCGTCGGCGGCATTCGCGACATGAGCGTGATACAGACTCCTCCGGAGGAGCGCCAGCCGATCAAGACCTATGTCACCGCGGATGATGACGCGCTGATCAAAGAAGCGATAGGCCGGGAGCTCCAACGCGGCGGCCAGGTGTACTACGTCCACAACCGCGTACGTACCATCGAGAAGGCCGCCACGCGGGTTAGAGATCTGGTCCCCGGCGCACGGGTGCTCGTCGGTCACGGCCAGATGCCGGAAGACCAGCTGGCCGAGGTCATGGTTGCTTTCGAATCCGCCAAGTTCGACGTGCTCGTCTGTACCACGATCATCGAATCCGGCCTCGACATCCCCAATGTGAACACGATCATCGTCGAGCGCGCCGACCGGTTTGGCCTGGCTCAGCTGTACCAGCTGCGAGGCCGCGTCGGACGCTCCGGCAGGCGCGCGTACGCGTACTTCCTCTACGACCCGCGCCGCTCGTTGACCGAGCGTGCCGACAAACGATTGGACGTGATTTCCGGGCTGCACGAGCTGGGTCAGGGGTTCAAGATCGCCCTGCGCGACCTGGAGATTCGCGGAGCCGGCAACCTGCTTGGTACCGAGCAGCATGGCGCGATCGCAGCGGTCGGCTTCGAGATGTACCTTCAGATGCTCCAGGGCGCCGTTGCCAAGATGCGCGCGGGCGCTGAGGAAACCGCCGTCGGCGACGTGCTTTCGACCACCGAGATGAACCTCGACCTTCCGCTCGATCATTTCATTCCCCGCTCGTACATCCGGGACGAGAAGCTGCGCTTGGGCGCTTACAGGCAGCTCGCAGGGACCGAGGATGAGCAGGAGCTGGAGGGAGTGCTCCGTTCGCTTGAGGATCGGTACGGTCATCGCCCGCCGCAGCTCGACAACCTCGCCTACTCGCTGAGGGTCAAGTTGAGCGGGCAGCGACTGGGACTGAGGGGGGTCGTGGCGGAGGGTCACGACATAGTCATTCGTGTGGACCCTCAGCGCTACATGGATGTCGACGAGCTTGCCCGCCGAATGGCCGGGCGAATCGCGATCGCTCCGAACCGTATAAAGATGAGGAGGCAGGGCGAAGGCTGGCAGGGCGACCTGCTCGCGCTCCTCGACGAGATGAGCCGGCTTTACGAGTCGGGCCGCGGCGTCGCCGTTGTGCCAGGCAGCTGATAGTCCGTGCCAGAATCACGATCGATGGCAGACTCCCCGACGGCTCCTTTTTCTCCTGGCATCACTGCGATTTTCGAGGTGGTCGCACGGCTGCGCGCGCCGGGCGGATGTCCTTGGGATCGGGAGCAGACACACAAATCGCTGCGCCCCTACCTGCTCGAGGAGACGTATGAGCTGCTCGAGGCCATCGACTCTGGCGACGACGCCAAGATCATGGAGGAGCTGGGCGACCTCCTTCTACAGGTTGCGATGCACGCCGAGATAGCCGCGGAGGAGTCTCGATTCGATGCGGCCCAGGTGTCGGAGGCGGTTGCCGCCAAGATGGTCGCTCGACATCCGCATGTCTTCGGATCGACCTCGGTGGCCGATGCCGATGAGGTATTGCGCAACTGGGAGCATCACAAGATCGGCGAGGCGCGGAAGGCTGGGCGCGCCGAAGAATCGGTGGTCGACAGGGTGCCGACGACCCTACCCGCGCTGGCGTGGGCGCTCGGTCTTCAAAAGCGCGCCGCGCGAGTCGGCTTCGATTTCGCGTCGCCGGTCGAGACCGCCGAGGCCGTAGCCGAGGAGGCACACGAGCTTGCGGCGGCGGCCGACGCCCGCGAGGTGTTCGAGGAGATGGGCGACCTGCTGTTCGCCATGGTTTCGCTGGCCCGGCGGCTGAAGGTGAACCCGGAGGACGCTCTCCGTGTCGCCGGACAGCGTTTTCGCCGTCGCTTCGCAGAAACCGAAGCGTCGCTTCGCAAGGACGGCATGACGTTCGGTGACCTCGATCGAGAAGAGCAGGCGCGGCGCTGGAGGGAGACAAGCTAGCTCCGGGCCCTTTTGTTATAGTCGGCACCTCGTCGACGCGGACATCCACCAACGTCGCAGCATGAGATACAGCAAAGCCGGAGTTGCCGCGGGCAGTGTGCGCACCAGCGTGCATGGACTTCGCCGCACCATCGTGATTTCAGTCGTTGCCGTGGTGGCGATCTGGGGCACATACGCTTTTGCACAGGAGGCCTACCTCGGGCACAAGCTCACCCAACAGGTCGCCGACCTGCATCGTCAAAATGCGCGCCTGTCAGCTGAGAACACCGGCTATCGCAGGGACCTCCAGTCGATTAAATCCGGCGCAGCGAATGAGGAACAGGCACGCCTCAGCGGATACGCCCGCGGAGAAGAGCGCCTTTACCTGGTGACAGCGCCTCCGTCTCCTTCTCCGCCCCCCGGTACGCCTGCGCCCTGAGGCCCGGGATCGGCCCGGAAGTCCGGCGGTATAATCGAGTCGCGGAGTGGAGCAGCGGCAGCTCGTCGGGCTCATAACCCGAAGGTCGTCGGTTCGAATCCGACCTCCGCAACTCCCAAAACGAATACAGAAAGGGCGCCACAGCGGCGCCCTTTCTGTTTGTCGCAGGCCCGAATGCGCCCTCAGCGCACCGCCATTTTCACAAGCGCGGTGATCTTCGCCTCTTCGGTGGCCGTCAACTTGGTGAGCGCGTACTGAATCGGCCACATGGCGCCGTCGTCGACTTTCGCCTTGTCGCTGAAGCCGAGCGTCTGGTATCTGGCTTTGAACTTCCCTGCGTTTTGGAAGAAACAGATCACATTGTCGTCCTTGGCGTATGCGGGCATTCCGTACCACGTTTTCGGTGCGAGAGCCGGTGCTGCGGCTGTGATCAGTTCGTGGACCTTCCTGGCAATGGCGCGATCCGGCTCCTGCATCCTGGCGATAGCCGCAAGCAGCTCGGCTTTCCCATCGGCCTTGGCCGCCTCGGCTTTGAGCTCCCGGACACGATCGCGCGCCGCCGCCTTTTCTTCGGGGCTGAAACCCTTGGATGCCGTGTCGTTCGCGCTGGTGCGATTCGCAAGTTTCTTTGTGCTTTTGGTCGCCGTTTTGGTTGAGGCCATACTTCGTGCTCCTATTCGAGAGTTGACGAGAACGATCTTGAGTCTATTGCCGCGTTGGCAGGCGAGGCTGGTACGCGCCCTGGTGGTGGAAATGCAATGCTAGCCCCTGCCTGAAGCGGCGGTTTTGAATACAATTGCCCTGGAACGCCGGATACCGCAGGACCTTCATGACGACTCATAACCCGAAGGTCGTCGGTTTCGAATCCGACCTCCGCAACCATTTCCGAACTGACTCGAGAGCCGGGGCAGCCCGGCTCTTCCTACTTAGGGAGCGCGTCTCGCGCAACCGTTTTGGAGAGCTGTGAACAAAAGGAAGCGGGTGGCGCTCGCGAAGCGCCGCATCAAGAAGCGCAAGCTGAAGGCGCAGGCACAGGCGGCGCGATAGGATCTTCCTGGAAATGCGCCCTGCGCGCGCGCCGGCGCCAGGAGTGCGCCCTGCACGCGAGCCGGCGTGCCGCGGTGCCGTAGCTCAGGTGGTAGAGCGCGCGACTCATAATCGCGTTGTCGCTGGTTCGAGTCCAGCCGGCACCACCATGCTGCCCACTGAATCCTCCCAGCCCTTGCTCCTTGGTCTGCGCCGCTCGGACCTGATCCGGCCTGGTGATCGCGTGCTGGTCGCCGTGTCGGGGGGGCCGGATTCCACGGCACTGTTGATGGCGGCGCGCGAGCAGGGCCACGACGTGGTCGCCGCTCATTACGACCATGCCCTTCAGGCCGGGTCAGGTGCAGCCGCGCTGCACGTGAGACAGCTGTGCGCCGGACTCGGTGTCGAGCTCGTGACCGAGCGCCGGAGCGCGAAGGTCCCGCGCGGTTCGCTGCAGGCAGCCGCTCGCACGCTCCGATATGACTTCCTCGAGCGTGCGCGCGCCGAAACGGCGGCCGACGTCGTGGGGCTGGCTCACACGGCCGACGACCGCGTCGAGGGCGTGGTCCTGCATCTCATGCGAGGTTGCGGGCTCGCCGGCCTCCGCGGCATGCCTGCCAGGCGCGGGCGATTCGTCCGTCCACTGCTGTCGGTGTGGAGGCACGAGGTGCTCGATTTTCTTCGCGCTCGTGACGTCATTGCACTTGAAGACCCTGCCAACGCCAACACCGCGTACGCCCGCGTCCGCGTGCGGCGCGAGATCCTGCCTGAGTTGGAGCGCGGCCGGCCTGGCATCACGCGTCGTTTCAACGCGGCTGCCGTCCGAGCTGCCGCCCTGCAGGAATCGGTCGCGGCCGAGGCTTCCGGAATGCTTGGCGCCGGCGGGTTGAATCGGTCGATCCTGGTCGAGGCGCCCGAGCCATTGGCGGCGGAGCTCATGAGGTTGCTGTACGCGCGGGCGGGTGGAGCGCAGCCGGCTCTTTCGCGCGCGCATGTGAAATTGATGCTTGGATTGGCCCAGCCCGGCCGGGGCGGCCGCGGCCTCGACCTCCCTGGCGGCTTGAGGTTGCGTATCGTGGGGGAGACCATGGAAATCGTGGTGTCTGAAATTGCTCAAACGCGGCAGGACGGACCGGCGTCGCGTCTGGAGATCGTCGCCTGCCCCGGCTGCGACGAACAACATGTGGCTCACTTGAGCGTCGGCCTCGACCTGCGTTTGGGTTTTCGGACGCCCGGCCTGACCATGCGTCCGGTCGGTGGGCGCGGGACGCGCAAGCTCCAGGACATTTTTGTGGACGCGCGAGTGCCTCGCGAAGAGCGCGACAGGTGGCCGCTGGTCTTCTCCGGAGAAAGGTTGGCCTGGGTCCCGGGTGTCGCTGTTGACGCGAATCTTTCAAGCCTCCGCGGCGTGGTTGGACAGCACGTTTCGATCGTTCCGTGGCCAATTGCCCGGAGCTCGAAAAACGCTGTGTTAGAATCGCCCGACAGCCCCTCAGGAGAGCCCACTTGAGCCGCTTCCCCCGCTCCAGCCTTTTGTATTTCGCACTGGTCGTGCTGCTCGGCCTTGTGTTCTGGTTTACGTGGCAATCGATCCAGGGCAACCAGAGCTCAAACGACTGGACCTATTCCCAGCTTCTGAGCAAAGCCCAGGACGGGGCCGTCACGTCACTGGAGATCAACGGCGCCGACGGTATCGCCACTGACACCCAGAGCAAGAAACACAACGTGACCCTCCCCGACTGCTCAGGCGGGTGCAAGTTCGTTGACGACCTACAGGCGAAGGGCGTCAACATCAAGTTCGACAAGAACAACGGCGGTAACTACCTGTTGAGCGTTCTGCTCCCGAACATCATCCTGGTCATCCTCATCGCGGCCTTCATGTGGTGGGTGCTCCGCCAGACGCAGAGTGGCAACAACCAGGCCATGTCGTTCGGGCGCTCCAGGGCTCGCTTGATCGCGGGCGACAAGCCGGCGATCACTTTCGCCGATGTAGCTGGGGTCGAGGAGGCAAAGCAGGAGCTGACGGAGATCGTGGAGTTCCTGAAGTACCCGGAGAAGTTCGTCGCCCTCGGCGCGAGGATCCCCAAGGGCGTGCTGCTCGTCGGCCCCCCTGGAACCGGCAAGACGCTGCTCAGCAAAGCGGTGGCCGGCGAGGCAGGCGTGCCTTTCTTCTCCATCTCCGGTTCGGAGTTCGTCGAGATGTTCGTCGGAGTCGGCGCCAGCCGCGTGCGCGACCTGTTCGATCAGGCCAAGAAGAACTCACCCTGCATCGTGTTCGTCGACGAGATCGACGCGGTCGGGCGCCAGCGAGGTGCCGGCCTGGGCGGCGGCCACGACGAGCGTGAGCAGACTTTGAACCAGCTGCTGGTCGAGATGGATGGCTTCGACACCAACACGCACGTCATCGTGATCGCGGCAACCAACCGGCCAGACGTTCTTGACCCCGCGCTTTTGAGACCAGGTCGATTCGACCGCCACGTCACCCTCGACCGGCCGGACATCAAGGGCCGGCGGGCGATCCTCGACGTCCACGCGAGGAACAAGCCTCTCGACTCCACAGTCGATCTGGACGTGCTGGCCCGTCAGACGCCTGGATTCAGCGGCGCCGACCTCGCCAACCTGATCAACGAGGCCGCGATCCTCGCCGCGCGCGCCAACAAAAAGGTGATCGGGATGGAGGAGCTCGAAGAGGCGATCGCCAGGGTGATCGCCGGACCCGAGCGCAAGAGCCGCCGCATCTCCGACCACGAGAAGGAGGTCATCGCGTACCACGAGACAGGCCACGCGCTGGTGATGAAAGCGCTGCCGCACACCAACCCCGTCCACAAGGTATCGATCATCTCGCGAGGAATGGCGCTGGGCTGGACTCTGAGCCTGCCCGAAGAGGACAAATACCTCATCTCCCGAGACGAGCTGATGGACGAGATCGCAGGCATCATGGGTGGTCGCGTCGCGGAGGAGATTGTTTTCGGCGACATCACATCGGGAGCTGAGAACGACATCCAGAAGGCGACGCAGCTGGCTCGCCGCATGGTCACGCAGTGGGGAATGTCCGAAAAGCTCGGCACCGTGTCGATGGGTCATCGTGAGGAGCTGGTGTTCCTCGGCCGCGACCTTGGCGAGCAGCGGAATTACTCAGAAGAAGTTGCCGCTGTGATCGACGAAGAGATTCGCAGCATCGTCAATCAGGGTTATCAGACGGCCAAGGTCATCCTCACAGCTCAGCGACACAAGATGGACGCTGTGGTCGAAAGGCTGAAGGTCGTCGAGACGCTCGACGCCAAAGAGCTGGACGAGATCCTCGCGCGCGAGGCGCCCGAAGCCCCGGCCTCCTCGACCGCCTCCTAAGACGCCGTCGACTGCGTCGCTGATCGTCGCGGGCCGGGGAAACCTGGGCCGCAGCCTGGCACGGGGCCTGCGCGCCGCCGGCCACCGCGTGCGACTGATAAGCGCGCAAACGAGTCTCGACCAATTCGTGCGAGCCCTCGGCCCGCAGGGCGAAGCCGTCGTGTTCCTGACCGTCCCCGACCGTGCGGTGAGGGCGGTTGCCGCCAAGCTGGCAGCCGGTGGGCCTGCCATCCCCGACAGCGTCGCGTTCGTTCACACGAGCGGTGCGCTGGAGCTGGAGGCGCTGGCGCCCCTTCGGGGCCGCCACCCCGTCGGCTCCTTTCATCCCCTGCAGTCATTCTCGGAGCCGGGGCCCCCGTCGGCATTCCGTGGAATCGTCGTCGCGGTGGATGCCGGCAGCCCGCAGCTGAGGCGCCTCCTCGGCCGCCTGGCGCGCGACCTCGGAGCCAACCCCAAACGCGTGACCGACAGCCGGCGTTCGGCCTATCACGCCGCCGCGGTCTTCGCCTCGAACTATTTGGTCGCACTGCTCGGCGAGGCGATCGATCTCCTGCGCCTGGCAGGTTGGACTGAGAAAGAGGCCATCCAGGGGCTGATTCCTCTGGCAGAGAGGACGCTGGCCAACATGAGGAAGCGAGGTGTCATGGCAGCGCTTACGGGCCCGATCCGGCGTGGTGACTCGGAGACCGTAAGGCGCCACCTGGTTGCCCTGGCCGACGTGGCCGCGCAACCGGGCCGGCGCAGCCCGTCGCGGACCGACGTTTATCGTATGCTCGGCCAGGTCGCGCTTGAGATCGCCCGAAAAGGCGGTTTGGAGCCGGCGGCGGCCGAGCAAACGAGAAGGGCGCTGACCCGAAAAGTGGCAGCGACCCGAAGGAGATCTCGTGCATGACAACGGTCCTGGATGTCCAGCGGTTCAAGGATGAAGGCCGCCGGTTTGCGATGCTCACGGCATACGACTACCTGAGCGCCCAGATCCTCGACGAGACCGCAATACCAATCCTCCTGGTCGGCGACAGCCTGGGGATGGTCATGCTCGGCTACCCGACGACGCTGCCCGTGACGCTCGACGAGGTCATCCACCATGCCAAGGCGGTGGCACGAGGCTCTCGGCAGGCGCTGTTGGTCGGCGACATGCCGTTCATGTCCTATCACGCTTCTATCGAGCAGGCGATCACGAGCGCAGGGCGTTTGCTGCAAGAGGCAGGCATGCACGCGGTGAAGCTCGAGGGCGGCGGCCCGACTGTCGAGATAACGCGGCGCCTGACCGAGCTGGGTATTCCGGTCATGGGCCATCTGGGGTTGACGCCTCAGTTCGTCCACCAGATGGGGGGCTTCAAAGTCCAGGGCAAGACCGATACGCAAGCGGCCCGCATCCTTTCCGACGCAAAGGCCCTCGAGCAGGCCGGAGCGTTCAGCGTGGTCCTGGAAGGGATGCCGAACGCTGTCGCCGCGCGCGTCACACGCGCCCTTCGCATACCGACCATCGGGATCGGAGCGGGACCCGCCACCGACGGTCAGGTCCTCGTCCTCCACGACATGCTTGGGCTGACCCCCGGCAAGGCGCCAAAGTTCGTGAAGCGGTACGCAAACCTCGCCGCCGAGATCGCCAAGGCCGCCCAGCAGTACGCCCAGGAAGTCGGCGCCGGGACATTCCCGGGCCCCGAACACACCTACTCGGCCAACGGCTCAGCCGCGGCGTCGAAGGAAGAGGTCAAGTACGGCGCCGGATAGCGGTCCGGCTGTCTTCGACACCCCCGGCTCGATGCTCGAGGCCTCTCGGCGGTGGCGCCGCGAAGGCCGTACGATCGGCCTCGTCCCGACCATGGGCGCTCTGCACGCCGGTCACTTGAGCCTGGTGGAGCGAGCGTGCCGGGACAACTCCGCAGTCATCGTCAGCATCTTTGTGAACCCCCTGCAGTTCGGCCCGGGGGAGGACTTCGAGCGGTACCCGACAGACCCAGAGCGTGACCTGGACCTGTTGCGAAAAGCCGGCGTCACCGCCCTCTACAGGCCGAATGGTGCGGTCATGTACCCACCTGGGGCGACCACGCGCGTCACCGTCCCGGGCGTGGCCGAGCCGCTCGAGGGCGCCGCGCGCCCGGGTCATTTCGCCGGCGTGGCGACTGTGGTCGCGAAGCTCTTCAACGCCACCGAGCCCGACCGCGCGTACTTCGGCCAGAAGGACGCCCAGCAGGTAGCGGTCGTCAGGCGGCTGGCGGCCGATCTCGACACCGGCATCGAGATCTGGGCCTGCCCGATCGTGCGCGAAGCTGACGGGCTGGCTCTGAGCTCCCGAAACGCCCACCTCGACGTCGCCGAACGGAAGGCGGCGGCCTGCCTCCACTCGGCCCTGACCCGGGCCGCAAGGGCCTACGAGGCGGGCGAACGCGATCAGGATCGCCTCCGGAGGACCCTGAGGGAGACGCTCGAGGCCGAACCACTCGCCAGGGTGGACTACGCCGAGCTGGTCGACCCAAGGACCTTCACGTCTCCCGGCACCCTTGCCGTGCTGGCCGTCTGGATCGGGAAAACGCGCCTGATCGACAACCTGGACCTCGCCAATCCTGAGCCTGGATAAAGCGGATTTCTAAGGTACAATTGCAGTTCGTACTGGCGGAGGCCGATTTGACGACCAACACCACACCAATAAACCTTAGGGGGAATGCGCGTTGTCTAATGAGTCCGGTGCCGTCCTGACAGAACAAGGGGAGGCTACCGAAAGAGACTCATCCGCTGCGATGACGATGGAGGACTACCTCCATTACGAGTCGGAGGCCTTCAAGACCCCAAATCACGGGGACATCGTTGATGGCATAGTCGTTCGCGTCGACGCGGATGAGGTTCTTGTCGATATCGGGGCCAAGGCGGAAGGGGTCATCTCCAGCAAGGAGCTCGGGCTCCGCGGCGACGCCGACTCAGTCGGCCTGGAGCCCGGGGACCAGATCAAGGTCTACGTCCTGCAGCCCGAGAACGAGGAGGGCAACGTCGTTCTCAGCCTCCGGCGGGCTCGTGCGGAGACGACGTGGATCGTGGCCGCCGAGAAGCAGATCGATGGCACAGTGATTGAGGCGGACGTACGGGAGCAGAACAAAGGCGGCCTCATCGTCAACGTCCTCGGACTTCGCGGGTTTCTGCCGTCCAGCCAGGTTGCGCGCGCATATGCAGGCAGCCTGGAGTCCCTGGTCGGCCAGCGGATCCCGGTCAAGATCCTCGAGGTCAACCGGAAGCGCAACCGGCTCATCGTCAGCCAGAAGGCGGCCGAGGACGAGGATCGCGCGCGCAAGCGTGAGGATCTGTTCAGCCGGCTGCTGACCGGCAGCACCGTGAAGGGAACCGTGTCGGGCATAACGAGCTACGGTGCTTTCGTCGACATCGGCGGGGCGGACGGGCTCATCCACATCAGCGAGCTCTCCTGGGATCGAGTATCCAAGGTCACCGACGTCCTTCAGCTCGGAGACGAGGTCACAGTCAAGGTGATCAAGCTCGACCCCGAGCAGACCCGCATCTCGCTGTCGCTTCGGCAGCTGCAGCAAGACCCGTGGGAGAAGCTGATCCAGTCGATGCCGATCGGCTCGATCGTCGAGGGCCAGGTCACCAAGACCAAGAAGTACGGCGCGTTTCTTCAGATCATGGCCGGCATCGAAGGCCTCCTCCACATCTCGGAGCTCTCGTGGGATCACGTGGAGCGCACCGAGGACGTCCTCAAGGTGGGGGAGACGCTGCAGGTCAAGGTGATCGGGATCGACACTGCGCGGCGGAGGATCTCCCTCAGCCTCAAGCAGCTCTCGGCCCCGCCGGCCAGCCTTGGCGCCAGCCGGAGCGACCGCCGACCGGACGAATACGAAGACGTGGAGGACGAGTCCTAACCCGACCCGTTCGAGCTCGGCGATGTGGTTTTCCCCTGGTTCAGCCCGGCGGAGGCACGCTCATTCCCGCGAGCCGCTTGCGGGCGGGAACGTTGAAAGGGTCGATCACAAGCGCCATCCGGTAAGCGACCTCCGCCCGGGCTGACCGGCCAAGCCCGACCTCCGCATCGCCGAGATCCACGTACAGCTGAGGATCGGTCTCGCCGAGGCTCGCTGCCAACATCATCTCGCTCACTCCGCGTGATGGGGATCCGACCGCTACCAGGCCCTGGCCGAACGCCCAGTGGTAACGGGCCTGCAGGGGATCGGCTGCCACGGCGAGGTCCAGCCTGCTGCGGTAGTACCAAACGTCGGCCAGGACAGGCATGACGCCCAACCCGACCACCGCCAGCGCCAGGCCGGAGGCCCCAACCGAGCGCAGGACTCGCGTTCGTACTGCCGGTTCGGAGACGGCGAGGTGCGATCGATCAGACGCTTCCGCAGCCCGGACGCCGGACCATGCGGTACCCGCCAGCAACCAGAACGCGCCGGTGGCCGGGGCCCAGTCGAAGTTGGGCAGCACCCACACGGTGTATCCGACGCATGCGGCTCCGAGCGCTGCGACCGATTCGCTGAAGCGCTGGCGCCAGATCCCGCGCACCAAGGTGAGGAGCACCCATCCAAGCGCTGCCAACCCGAGGAGGCCTTGTGTCGCCGCGATATCGAGAGGTCCCGAGTGGGCGCGATCGACTTCCGGTGACCAATCTCCACTCAGGAATCTGCCGAAGACGAGACCTGTCGCATCCTCGCCCCAGCCGGTCAGTGGCCGAGCGGCGACCATGTGGATGGCGTCGGGCCACAGGTGAAGCCGGGCGGGTCCAGGGTCGTCGTTGAGAAGTCGCAGGGGCGAGAAAAGGATCGCCAGAACGGCAACCCCCAGGACCAGCGCTGCCGCAGCCGCACCGACGAGCGCCCTCCTTCCCTGAAGCTTGAACACCGCCAGCGCCAGGCAGCCTGCGAGAGCACCCAACGCTCCGCTCCGGGAGGTGCTGGCAGCGAGGGCGGTCGCCATCACGGCGACTCCGAGCCACCAGGCCAGAGCGAAACGGTCGCGGCGCAACCCTCGCGCGACGGCCAGTGGGATTGCCATCGCCAGCAGTGCGCCCAGCAGATTGGCGTTGCCGAGGTTGCCGTCCGGCCGGTAGGCGATCTGGTGCTGGATGAGCAGCAGCTGCTGTCCGAGCGCCCACAGGCTGGCGATGACGGTGCCGGCGACGAAGGCGGGAATCACCCGCCCACGCGATCGCCGGTCGCGGAGCAGCCAGACCGTCGCCGCGGCGAGGACCAGGTAGCTGAGGCGGATTGGCAGAGATTCATAACGTGTGTACGAACCGATGAAGCTCAGAGGCCACGAGACCGAGAAGATGAATGCGAGCAGGGCGGCGGCGGCGGCGGCGATCAGGGGGATCCGCAACCGGCCCAACCCGGGTCCTTGGGGCAACAGCAGTGCTAGCCCGACACCGAGGCCCGACCCCCCGATCACGATCGCCGCGCGGGGGAGGATATAGGAATCGACCGCGATGGGTATGAATACGGCGGGCAGTGCGAGAGCGGTCGCAGCGGGGAGGAAACCCCCGAGGCGCTCAAGTGGCGGCCTCATGGCGCCTCCGCTAAGGGAATTCCGCTGATTGAGTTGTTCGTTATATTAGGGGCCGCGGCACCACCCGGTGCCTGAGCAACAGATCGAGGAGGTGCTGGCCACACCCTAGCCGTCGTAGTCCAGGAGGAAAACCTTGTATCCCTTTGAACGATTCACTGAGCGAGCCAAGAAAGTTCTGACGCTCGCCCAAGAAGAAGCAGAACGGTCGCACCACAGCTATATCGGTACAGAGCACTTGCTCCTGGGTCTCCTCCGTGAGGGCGAGGGTCTGGCCGCCAAGGTTCTGAACAACCTTGGCGTCGAGATCGGCAAGGTCCGCCAGACCATCGAGTCCGTGCTGGGCCGAAACGAGCGGATCATCATCCAGCAGATCATCCCGACCTCGCGCGTCAAGAAGGTCATCGAGATCTCCTTTGAAGAAGCGCGCCGGATGGGCCACAACTATGTGGGGACCGAGCATCTCTTGCTCGGACTCCTGATCGAGGGCGAAGGCATTGCCGCTCACGTGCTCGAGGACCTGGGCGCGACCCTCGAGAAGGTTCGCTCGGAGATCGAGCGCCTTCTGCACGATTCGAGCGCCGAGACCGAGGCGGAGCCCGCGCCGAAGAAACCATCGAAGACGCCTCTGCTCGACCAGTTCGGACGCGACCTGACGGAGCTTGCGCGTCGCAATCAGCTCGATCCGGTCATCGGACGCGAGATGGAGATCGAGCGGGTCATTCAGATTCTCAGCCGGCGCACCAAGAACAACCCCGCCCTCATCGGCGAGCCGGGCGTCGGCAAGACCGCCATCGCCGAAGGCCTGGCGCAGCAGATCAACCTGGGCAACGTTCCCGAGTCGCTGCAGCACAAGCGCGTCCTCACCCTTGACATGGGAGCCCTGGTCGCCGGGACCAAGTACCGCGGTGAATTCGAAGAACGGCTGAAGAAGATCCTCGATGAGATTCGGTCGAGCCGAGAGGTGGTGCTGTTCATCGACGAGCTCCACACGCTGGTCGGGGCCGGCGCCGCGGAAGGCGCGATCGATGCCGCGAACATCCTGAAGCCGGCGCTGGCTCGAGGCGAGATCCAGTGCATCGGCGCGACCACTCTGAACGAATACCGCAAGTACATCGAGAAGGACGCGGCGCTCGAGCGCCGGTTCCAACCCGTATTCGTCGATCAGCCGACTTTGGCGGAGACGATCGATATCCTCAACGGTGTCAAGTCGCTTTACGAGAAGCACCACCGGGTCACCATCACCGACTCCGCCGTGCAGGCCGCGGCGGTGCTGAGCGACCGCTACGTCAGCGATCGCGCGCTTCCCGACAAGGCCATCGACCTCATCGACGAAGCTTCAGCGCGCGTGCGCATGAAGCTCACGACCACGCCCGACGACCTCAAGGAGCTCCAGAAGGAGATCAAGAAGCACCGCACCGACCAGGATGAGTCGGTCAACAAGCAGGACTTCGAGGCGGCCGCCAGCGTGCGCGACAAAGTCAAGAAGCTGCAGGACAAGCTCGCCATCAAAGAAGCTGCGTGGCGTGACAAGCTCGGAGAGACGGTGCCCGAGGTCAACGAGGAGCACATCGCTCAGATCGTGGCCGCGTGGACTGGAGTACCGGTTTCGCGTCTGGTCGAAGAGGAGACGGCTCGCCTGCTGCGGATGGAAGAAGAGATCCACAAGCGGATGGTTGGTCAGGACGAGGCGATCGTCACGGTGTCGCAGGCGGTGCGCCGCGCGCGCGCCGGACTCAAAGACCCGCGGCGTCCGATCGGCTCATTCATCTTCCTGGGCCCGACTGGAATCGGTAAGACGGAGCTCGCACGAGCGCTCGCCGAGTACCTGTTCGACTCGGAGGACTCGCTGATCAAGCTGGACATGTCGGAGTTCATGGAGCGTCACACGACGGCTCGGCTGGTCGGTTCGCCTCCGGGCTACGTCGGCTATGACGAGGGCGGGCAGCTCACCGAGGCGGTGCGCCGCAGGCCCTACTCGGTGATCCTGTTCGACGAGATCGAAAAGGCGCATCCAGAAGTGTTCAACATGCTGTTGCAGATCCTCGAGGACGGCCGCCTCAGCGATGCGAAAGGAAAGGTCGTCAACTTCGCGAACACGGTCATCATCATGACCTCGAACCTGGGCATCCGAGACGTGAACCAGGCCGGGACCTCGCTCGGTTTCCAGCCCGCGGTGGTTGATGAAGCCGATGAGGTCGAGCGCCGTCACAAGAACACGAAGGAAAAGATCGACGAAGAGCTCAAGCGGATGTTCCGCCCCGAGTTCCTGAACCGGGTTGACGCAGTTGTCGTCTTCAAGAGCCTGGCCACCGGGCAGATACGGCAGATCGTCGACCTGCAGCTGAACCGGCTGAGCAAGCACCTTGTCGAGCAGCAGATAACCATCGAGGTCACGGATGCAGCCAAGGACCTTCTCTCGAAGGAGGGTTATGACCGCGTCTATGGGGCCCGACCGCTGCGGCGCGTCATCACGAGCCGGATCGAGGACCAGCTTTCCGAGCACCTGCTGCGTGGAAAGATCGCTCGAGGCGACACGGTTCAGATCGACGTCGAAGGCGAGGACGGTCTGAAGTTCACCCCGGTCAAGCACAAACACAAGGAGCCCGCCGGAACGGCAGCCTCCAAGCCCTAGGAGCGTTCGCCTGTCCACCCCGGCCTCGCCGGGGAGGACAGGCCGCGCTTTAGCGCGGCCAGGGTGGGGTGAAAGAAGGCGCTATTCGCCGGACCCGAGCCATCGCTTGAGCCCCGCGACCAGCTTTGCCGGGGTGGTCTCGGTCTTCATCAAAAAGTCCACAACTCCCAGCTTTGCCACCCGCTCGTCAATCTCCCGGCGGCCATAGTTGGAAAGGACCACCACGGGGATTTCCTCTGTCTTCGGATTGCCGCGCAGGGCCAGAAGGACACCAAGCCCATCCAGCTTGGGCAGTCGGATGTCCAAAAACACGATGTCGGGCAGCTCACGATTTGCCATCTCGACCGCCATCTCGCCATCGAATGCGAGGTCCACCCGGTAGCCTTCGAGTTCGAGCTTCAGCTGGTACACCTGCGCGATGGCTCTGTCGTCGTCGACGAACAACACCAACACAGGATCTCGCTCCGCCGGCGAGCTTTCGGTTACCTCCACACCCCCAAGCAACGAGCGTACGCCAACTTTTTGGCGCTGTCCGTAACAACCACAGGAGCCTCGACCGCGGTGAGCATTATCAGCGACGGACCCAAGGTAGCGCGACAATTGGGTGCACGGTGAGCGCCCCGGTCCCGCTGCGCCTACGGCCGCTGGAGGTCGGTGACCTCCTCGACGAGACTTTTCGAATGTACCGGCGCCACTTCTTCTTGTTCGCCGGCATCTCGGTGATCCTCTCCATCCCACTGGCCGCCCTGGCCGGTTACAGCTTCGTCACATTGTTCGCCAATCTCGTGCAGCAGGGCGCGACCAATCAAGCACTGGACGTGACCACGCTGACGCCGGCTCTGACGGCGTTCGCGCTGTTCGCCATGGTCAACCTGGCCCTCTACCCGTTTCTGTACGGCGCAATCACCTATGCGGCGTGCGAGTCCGCGCTGGGCCGCCCGGTCAAGGTGTGGGGTGCGCTCGGGGGCGCTTTCCGACGCTACCTCCACATCGGCCTGTACCTCATCCTGATCTTCCTGATGGCGATCATGTTTTGTTTGCTTCCACTGTGGATCTGGATCTGGGTTGGTTGGGTGGCGGTGATGCCGGCGATGTTCGTCGAGAACATCGGAGTGATAGCAGCCATGGGCCGCAGCTGGCAGCTGGTCGAGGGGCGGTGGTGGCGCACCTTCCTGATCCTCTTCTTGATCGCCATCCTCGTCTGGGTCGTCGCGACCGCGCTGGGCGCCTTTCTCTACCTCGGGCAGGCCCTGCTGCAGCTGGTCTTCTCGACCTACATCAGCCTGGCGATATCCGAAGCAGCGAGCATCATCGTCAGCTCCCTGGTGAACCCAATCCTGCAGATCGCCATCGTCCTCATCTACTTCGACCTGCGCGTGCGACGTGAGGGTCTCGACTTGTTTCAGCTCGCTCAACACGTCGCCGCTCCGCAGCCCGCTTCGTGAGCGCTCCCTGAAGTCCCGCGCTCTCGTCCGGGCCGTCGCGATCGCATCGATGGCGCTCGTTTTCGCGACGCCGGCTCGGGCCGCCGCCGAAAGCACCACGCCAGCCGCGTACCGTCAGGCGGTCCAGGACACGCTGACCTTGGTTAGAGGTGCGCTTCCCAATGACACTAACGCAGCTCAGCAGGCCATCAGGATCCTTCAGGCAGGCACCGGCCACAGCCAGCCGGAGATAGTTGCCGACCTGGGTCGCAACCCGCCCGACTTCACTGATGCGACCGGGCGCCTGCAAAACCTGCTCGATGCGCTCGCCAACCCTGCCGACACGTCAGACCCCGCGCAAGCGCAGCAACGTCTCGCCGGCGTCCTATCGATGCACAGGTATGACGCCCTGCATCGGCCGGCGTCGTGGCTCGACAGGTTGCGCCAGTGGGTGGGCGACCGGATCAACGACCTCATCAACGCCTTTCGCCGTCAAGCAGGCTCATCGCCGCTACCCATTTACTTCTTCTACGCCCTGGGTGCGATCGTGGTGTTGGCGGCGGCAGCGCTCATTTTCAGCTCGACGCGCGGTCGTTTCGACTCGGGAGCCGTAGCAGGGCATGCTGCCGGACCGCGCGCTCCCGCTGACTATTTTGCCGAGGCGGACTGGCTGGCAGCTGCAGGCGACCGAATCGGCGCAATCCGTGCGCTGTGCGCGGGTGTGGCCGCCACTCTGGCCGGTGAGCGAACCTGGGAGGGGAGTCCGCTGACCGTGCGCGAGATCTTCCAGCGCGCCCCTGATCCGCAGAGGTTGCGCGCTTTGCTGGTCCCCTTCGAAGCAGCGGTATATGGCGGTCGCGAGGTGGACGAGCCAACCTACGCCCGTGCCGTCCTGGTGGCGGCGCCATTCCGGCAGCCAACGGAGGTGGCGGCATGAAAGGAGTGCGTGGCTGGGTGCTGGCGGCGATGTTGTCGCTTGCGATCGCGGCCGTCGCCTACCTCTTTCAACCCCATCAGGATTCGCCGGAGCACAGCTCGACCAGCGACGCCGCAAACGGCACGTCCGCTGCAGTCCTGTTCGCCCAGGCAATGGGTCACCCGACCCACGAGATCACTGGGGCCTTCACGCCCCCCGCCGCGGGCGGCCTGATGTTCGTGTTCACCCCGACGAGCCCTTACACACCGGACGAAGCGGCCCAGACCGCGTCGTGGGTACACCAGGGCGGCGTTCTTGTATACGCGGCGGAGCATGGCGACCCGGAGCTCGATCGAGCGCTGGGAGTGAGCCGCGCAGCGGGCATCGTACAGAGCACCAACGCCATCGCCAACCCCGTGCTCGCGGGCGTGAGCGAGGTTGCCGGCGGAAGCTTCGCCACACCGCTCGCGCCGGCCGTTGAACAGGTGCCCATCCTGCGCACCAGCGGCGGATCGGTGCTCGGCTACCTCGCTCCATTCGGAACCGGAAGGGTCGTGGTGCTCGCCGACCCACTTGTTCTATGCAACGGGTACCTCGACAAAAAGGACAACGGGCGGCTGCTTGCCGACATCCTCGGAACTTTCGGAGCGGGCGCACCCGTGGCTTTCGACGAATACCACCACGGGCTGACCCTCACCGATCTGTCCCCGCAGGCGTGGTTGTTGACGCCTTGGGGCGCTGCGCTCGTGTGGCTGCTCATTGCCGTGTTCGCCGGTTTGCTGCTGCGGGGCCGGGGCTTTGGACCTCTGATCGGTCGGCCGGCGGAAGCCCCCCGCGGAGACGTCGAGTGGGCGACCGCCGTCGGTGAGCTGCTGCGCAGATCGGGCGCTCGCGACCTTACTCTCCGCCTACTGGCGACTGCCAGCGAGCGCGCCGTGGCGGCTCGCACCGGGTTGCCTTTGCAGCCACGCGAACGATTTTGGAGCGCACTTTGGGTCCGTGCCCCTGAGCTGGCGAGCGAGCTGGCCGATGCCGAGCAGTCGCTGTACGCACCTCGGGCCGGGGACGCCGAGCTGATGAGAGCGGCGCAACGGCTGCACGACGTCGCCTATCCCCGCACGCCGGAGCATCCCCCGGTCCGTGCATCCGCGTCCAAGGAGGCCTGATGACCGACTCCACCACCGCGAACGCGCCCGATTTCTACGCTCGACTACGCGAACAGCTGGTCAAGACGGTGATCGGCCAGGAAGACGCAATCCGCCTGTGCGCCATCGCGCTGGTTGCCCAGGGCCATGTGCTTCTAGAAGGCGTCCCGGGCACCGGGAAGACGCTTCTTGCCAAGTCGATGGCCCGGGCGCTCGCCCTGCAGTACAGCCGGGTGCAGTTCACACCCGACCTGATGCCGGCCGACATCGTCGGCACCTCGGTTTACGACCTCGCGAACCGGACCTTCGCGCTGCGTCGTGGACCGATCTTCACCAACATTCTGCTAGCGGATGAGATCAACCGAGCCCCCGCCAAGGTGCAATCAGCGCTGCTGGAGGCGATGGAGGAGAAAGGCGTCACGCTCGAAGGTCAGCAGCTCGCGCTGCCTGATCCTTTCTTCGTCTTGGCGACGCAGAACCCGGTGGAGTACGAGGGCACGTATCCGCTACCCGAGGCGCAGCAGGATCGTTTCCTGTTCAAGGTACGCCTCGACTACCCGACGTCCGCTGACGAGATGGAAGTCCTTCGGCGTTGGGAGTCGGGCATCGAGCTGCGCGATCCGGCGAAGGCCGGCATCGACCCCGTGCTAAACGGCAACGACATCGAAACGTGCCGCCACCACGTGGCGAAGGTCGTCATCGACGAAAAAATCAGGCGTTACGTCGTGGAGCTGGCGGCCGCCACGCGGACTGCGCCGGAGGTCGCCCTGGGTGCGAGCACACGGGCCGAAGTCCTGATCATGCTCGCGGCGCGGGCGATGGCCGCATTCGACGGCTCTGATTTCGTCACCCCGGACCATGTCAAAGCTCTGCTCGCCCCTGCTTTCCGGCACCGGCTGATCCTCCGTCCTGAGGCGGAGGTCGGCGGTCAGACACCGGACAGCGTGCTCGAGTCGGTCGCGGCCAGGGTCATCCCGCCTCGCTGAAGGCATGATTCGGGGACTCGCGCCTCAACCGCGCACTCTCTGGGCGGTCGCGATCGGCGCTGCGCTGATCGCGCTGGCTGTCGTCTCGCCCGTGCTGGGCTTTGTCGCCGTCGCCTACCACGTGGGCCTGATTCTCGTCCTCTCGCGCGATCTGGCGATGCTGCCGAGCCGGACCGGCTACCACGTGAGGCGCTTGGTTCCGGAGCCTTTCTCGCTCGGGGAGGTCGAAGAGGTGCGAGTGCTGATCGAGAACGGGTCTGCGGCGGGGCTCGTCGCGCGGGTCGCCGACCACGCACCTGATGAGTTGAGCCCGGAACCGCGGGAGCTCACCGGGAGATTCGATCTCAGCGGCCGCCTCGAGGTCAGGTACTTCACCTCCTCTCCACGCCGCGGCGCGTTTCGATTCGGCCCGATCGATCTCCAGGTTTCGAGGGACGATGGCTGGTGGCGCCGCCAGATCCGGCTGCCGAACCCGGCCGAGGTCGCCGTCTTTCCAAACGTGGTCGCGATCAAGCGGGTGCAGCTGACCTTGCGACGCGGCCTGCGCGCGATGGCAGGTCTGCGACGTGCGCGCCCGCCCGGGGCCTCGACGGCGTTCGCCGGCCTCCGCGACTACGTTCGCGGGGATGACGTCCGGCGTATCAGCTGGACGGCCACTGCCCGCCGAGACCGCCCCGTTGTCGTGGAGGTCGAAGCCGAACGGGGCCAGCAGGTGATGATCGCCCTCGACTGCGGCCGCCTGATGACGGCGCCGGCGGGCCGGCTGGACAAGCTCGACCACGCGGTCAACGCCACTCTCATGCTCGCGTGGGTTGCGCACGCGTACGGCGATCGCGTCGGCTTGATGACGTTCGACGATCACGTCACCGGTTTCATCAAGCCCGAACGCGGCAGCTCACAGATCCGCCGCTTGACCGAAGCTCTTTACGCGATCGAGTCCGACTACGTCGAACCCGACTTCGGCCACGCTTTCACCCATCTTGCGCTCCGGCTCGGCCGCCGCTCGATGGTCGTCGTGCTCACGGACGTCCAGGACCCGGAGGCTTCGAAAGAGCTGGTCGCGCACTGCCTGCGCCTGGCTGCACGCCATCTGGTGCTGGTCGTTGCCATGTCCGACCCTGCGGTGATGAGCGCGCGCTACCAACCTGTCACGAGCTCGGCGCGCGCGTATGAGTGGGCGGCGGCCGAGGAATTCGTTACCAGCCGGCGCGAGAGCTTCGAGCAGCTCCGGCGGGGTGGCGTCCTGGGACTCGACGTCGTAGCGGGCAGCTTGAGCCCGGCGCTCGTGGAGCGCTACCTGGAGCTCAAGGAGCGGGCACTGCTCTGACCGGACATCCGGCCTGGGACGCCGGCTGGATCTTCACGTGTGCCGGTCGACGGTTCGATCCGATGTCCGCGACCGGCCAGCAGAAGGTACGAGTAAAGGAGGAGTCCTGACGTCAGCCCGATGGCGACTTTGACTGCGAACGGGGCATTGGACGGGGAGATGTTGCCCTCGATCGTTCCCGCGATCACGAGCAGCGGTGCCAGGCCGACAAGGAGGACGAAGGCTCGCCGCGTTGCGATGACCAGGGCATCCGACCGCTTTCGATTGCCGGGCGAGATCAAAGCCCAACCCATCATCAGCCCCGCACCTCCAAGTGCGACGACTATCGAAAGCTCCAGCACCCCGTGGGCGACCACGAACTCGAACAGCCCGCCGCTCAACCCGTATGCCTGGGTGAGGCCGAACAGGCCGCCGAGGCTGATGCCGTTGTTCACGAGCACGTAGATCACCGGCAGCCCGAAGACCACGCCCAATCCGAACGCGAGCATCACGACCCAGATGTTGTTGGCCATGATCACACCGGCAGCCACTGCGCGGGCTTCCGCAGGTATCTGCGTCCAGAGCCTGTGCTCGTGGACACCGTCGATGATGCTCTGGGGAGCGATTCCAGAAGCTGCATCCGGGTTGGCGAGAACGACGAAGTAGGTGACGATCGCCGGCACGAACAGAAGTGCGGCCGATGTCACGACGTAAGGCCAGGCCGCTCGATACGTGCGGGGGAGCGCTTCCGTGTAGAAGTCGCGAACCCGCCGCCACACCGTGCCGCCTCTGCGATAGACCACACCATGCCCACGGCCGACCAGTCCGTTGAGGTAGCGGTGCACGGGTTCTTCAGGCCAGTCCCGCTGCGCCCGCGCCAGGTCCGCTGTGGCTCGCCTGTACAGGGCGGCCATGGTCAGCACCTGGGCGGGTGCCAGCGCGTTGAGGTGGCCCGCGCTTGCTCTGGCGAGGAGGTCCTCCAGGCGGTTCCAGTCGTCTCGCCGCAGCGCCACGAATTCCTCAGAGCGCACGGACAGCAAAATACCCGACATGGACCGGCCCTTATCGGATAGCGATCTCGTGGTGGCTACTCCGGAGCGCGTGTCGTTCGACTTTCAAGTTGCCGGCCTCGGAACGCGAGCGATCGCGCAGCTTGTCGATTTGCTGATCGTGACCGGCATCCTGATTGCGCTGGTCATCGTCGCGATCGCCGCGGGCGCCGCTACCAGCTCGAGCTCGGTGGCCCTCCTGATCGCCATAGTCGGTGGATTCGTAATCCTGTTCGGATACTTCTGGATCAGCGAGGCGTTGTGGTCGGGCCAGACGCTGGGCAAGAAGGCCTTCCGGCTTCGAGTGGTCGGGGATCGCGGGGAGCCGCTGACCTTCATGCAAGCCGGCATCCGCAATGTGGTCAGGATCGTGGATTTCCTCCCGTACGGCTACGGCGTCGGATTGGTCGTCCTGTTCGCCAACGGGCGGGGCAAGCGGCTCGGCGACCTGGCCGCGGGGACCGTGGTGGTCAAAGATTCAGACCACGTCTGGTTGTGGCAGCTGCCCGGCGGTCGCCGCCCCGGCGACCCGGCTCCTGCCCCAGGGCATCCAGCTTTGCCCGGGTCTCATCCCGACCCTCCCCCCAGCCCTTTGGCGCCCGCCTCGACGGCGGAGCTCGCGGTTCGCCGTCTCGACCCGGAATTTCGCCGGTTCGTGGCCTCTTACGCCCGCCGGCGCCCCCAGCTCTCGGTGGAGCTGCGGATTCAACTCGCGGGCACCGTCCAACCAAGCCTTCTGGCAGCGCTGCCTGACGTCTTCGCGCAGCAAGGGCCGCTCGCGACGCTCGATCACCTCGCAGACCTCATGTAAAAGTGACGCCGCCCCGGGGGTAGTCAGGGCGGCGCCTTACGCTTCAAGGAGCCGGGAGGCACTCCGGCTTGTTCCTCTACTTAACAAAACGTACGTGCCTGTAAAAAGTCACGGGGCAGTTGTAAAAACCAGATGATGAATGGAGAGTAAGCCACGATGATCTTGGCGATCGCCCTACCGATCCGGCGGGAAGGGCAAGGGTGAAGGCGTGCCAAAAGCAACAGTGACGTTTGTATGTACCGATTGCGGGGCCGAAACCCTTCGCTGGGCCGGCCAGTGCCCGAGCTGCCACGCGTGGAACACCCTTCAGGAGTTCCAGGTGCGCAAGGCGCCGGGCGGCCGGGCCCGCCAATCGCCGTCGCCGGGGGCCAACCGTCCGGTGCCCCTGACCGAGCTTGCCGGCACGGCGGCGCCGCGTCGCGTCCTCGCCTGGGGGGAGCTCAACAGGGTCCTCGGCGGCGGAATCGTGCCAGGCAGCCTGGTCCTGGTTGGGGGCGAGCCGGGGGTCGGCAAGTCGACGTTGCTGATGCATGCCGCCCAGCAGGTCGCCGCCCTGGGCGGCCGGGTGCTTTACGCCACGGGAGAGGAGTCGCCCCACCAGGTGCGGATGCGTGCCCAGCGCCTGGACGCCATGGAGGCGGGGATCCTGCTTTTTGCGGAGAACGACCTCGACGCGATTTGCGAGGCGATCCGGTCCGAGGCGCCGCAGCTGGCAATCATCGACTCCATCCAGACCGTCACCGATGCGGGCTTCGAAGGCAGCGCCGGCAGTGT
Organism: Candidatus Dormiibacterota bacterium; assembly: GCA_030948325.1. The sequence goes on along the minus strand of JALZAL010000001.1, from coordinate 14,451 downwards.
CACCCAGGTCCGCGAATCGGCAGGGCGGCTGATGCGCCTGGCCAAGGAGGTCGGGGTCCCGATCTTCCTCGTCGGCCACGTCACCAAGGACGGGGCGATCGCCGGGCCCAGGGTACTTGAGCATATCGTTGACACCGTGCTTTACCTCGAAGGGGACAGGCGTCAGGAGCTCCGAGTGCTGCGCGCCATGAAGAACCGCTTCGGCTCGGCTGAGGAGATCGGCGTGTTCGCCATGGGCGAGGCCGGCCTCGAAGAGGTGCCTGACCCTTCGTCGGCGCTGCTCAGCCAGGCGACAACCCAGTCCCCGGGCACGGCGATCGTTGCCGCCGTCGAGGGCACCCGTCCGCTTCTCATCGAGATCCAGAGTCTCGTCAACCCCACGGGGACGAATGCGATCGTCCGACGCATCGCCAATGGGGTGGACGTCAATCGCCTGCACATGCTCATCGCTGTGCTCGAGAAGCGAGCTGAGCTCAAGCTCGGACAGTCCGACGTCTTCGTCAACGTTGCGGGCGGCATCCGTGTTTCGGAGCCTGCCGCCGACCTCGGTCTCGCCCTGTCGATTGTCAGCAACGATCGCAAAAGGCCCCTGCCGGACGGCCTGGTTGTGATCGGAGAGCTGGGATTGGCCGGCGAGGTGCGCCGCGTGGGCCAGCTGGAGCGCCGCCTGACGGAGGCGGCCCGGCACGGGCTTACGCGCGCTTTGATTCCGGCCGGTGTCAAAGCCGGCCGGCCCTCCGGCCTCGAGGTGGTCGAGGTCCGGACGCTGGCGGAGGCGATCTCCGCCGCCTTTTCTACACCCATCACGTCCGGCGCATTCATAAAGGAGGCCGGGGTATCGGTCTCTTGAGGAGGTAGTCGGTGAAGCGTTCCACGACCCTCGCCCGCCGTGTCGGATTGGGGATCGGGGCGGTCGGTGGCTTTGTCCTTGGTCTGGCGCTCCAGAGTCGCGGTTCGGTGCACCCCGGTGTGGTGCTGATCGCGTTGACCACGTTGGAAGGACTGATCTTCGCCTACCTCAGCACGCCCTACGTGCTCGGCGGCTGGCGCGGCTTCAACCACCGGCTCACCTCGACTCCGCTGCCGGACCTGTTGAGCGGCCTGCTTGGAATGATGGTCGGCCTGATCATCGCCGTGCTCATCGGCGTGTTCGTGAACGGTCTCGTGAGCCCGCCTGCGGGCTACATCGTCTCTGCCATCCTGGCCCTGCTGCTGGCGGTGCAAGGCGCTTCAATCGGGCTCACGCGTCGCTCCGAGCTGGCTGCGCTCTTCTTTGGCGGGGAGCGTCAGGAGGAAAGCCACCGGCTCAGCGGCGTCCTGCTCGACACCTCGGTGATCATCGACGGGCGCATCCTGGACATCGCCAAGACCAAGTTCGTGGACATGCCATTGATCGTCCTGAGCTCGGTGCTCCGGGAGCTCCAGCAGGTGGCCGACTCCGCTGACGCCACGAAGCGCCGGCGCGGGCGGCGGGGCCTCGACGTACTCACGGACATGCAGAAGGACCAGGAGATACACCTTCAGGTCGTCGACGACGATGCCACGCCGGAAGTCGAGATCGACGCGCACCTCGTCCGCACCGCGAAGCGGAAAGGCTGGGGGATCATGACCAACGATTTCAACCTGAACCGCATCGCACGTCTCGAAGGGGTGACGGTCTTGAACCTGAACGAGCTCGCGCACGCGATGCGCCCTGTCGCCATCCCGGGCGAGGAGATCGTGGTCACCGTTGCGCGCGAGGGTAAGGAGCCGGGGCAGGGAGTGGGCAGCCTCGACGACGGCACCATGGTTGTGATCCAGAACGGAAGGCGCCTCCTCAACCAGACGATCACCGCGGTCGTGACCTCGGTGATCCAGACGTCCGCCGGCCGAATGATCTTCGCTGAGCCGGCGGCGCTGGACGGGCGCCGCAGCAACGCGCGGCCCAAGGTTGAGAATGGCTAGGCCGCTGTCGGTCGGCGCGATTGTGGCCGCGGCGGGCTCGGGATCTCGATTGGGCCGGGGCAGCAAGGCACTCGTGCGCCTGAATGGCCGGACCACCCTGGCGCGGGTCCTGGAGCTTTTTCTGGCCCTCGATGAGATCGACAGGATCGTGGTGGTCGGTCCTCCAAGCCGGCTCGAGAACGCCGAGCGCGAGGTGGCCGCTCTCCACCCTCGCAAGCCGGTGATCGTGAAGGCGGGCGGAGAGAGCCGCCAGATCTCCGTGCGGGCTGGGCTGGCCGCCCTCGGCGAATGCGACTTCGTGCTCGTGCACGACGCCGCCCGGCCGCTGGCGACTGCGAGCCTGGTGCGGCGGGTGCTCGCGGCTGCGATGGAATCCGGAGCCGCGTTTCCCGCCATCTCGCCCCGCGACGCGGTCAAGCGGGTGGAGGGCAACCGGTTGGTCGAGAGCCTCGACCGTTCGCGGATCGTGCTCGCTCAGACCCCGCAGGGGTTCGCTTACGAGATCCTCGCGCGTGCCCACCGCGAGGCGGCGGACGCCGGCCTGGTCGGAGACGACGACGCGCAGCTGGTGGCGGCGACGGGGCACGCGGTCACCGTCGTCCAGGGCGAGCCTGCAAACATCAAGCTGACGACTCCGGAGGACCTGGAGGTCGTGGAGGCGCTCATCAGAGAGCACGAAGCCGCCACGACGTGAGAGTCGGTACCGGCTACGACGCGCATCGCCTCAAACCAGGCCGCGCGCTGATCATCGGTGGAGTGCAGATCGAGCATCCTGCCGGGCTCGACGGTCACTCCGACGCCGATGTCCTCACGCACGCCGTCATCGACGCCCTCTTCGGCGCCGCGGGCCTGGGCGACATCGGAAGGCACTTCCCGGCCGGTGACCCCCAGTACGAGGGCGCCTCAAGCCAGGATCTCCTGTCAAGGGCCGTGCACACCATCAGGGATGCGGGTTACCGCGTCGTCAACGTCGACAGCACTGTGATCGCCGAGGAACCGCGCCTGCAGCCTCACCTCGGCGCCATGCGAGATCAGCTGGCAAAGACCATCGGGGTGGCCCCTGACGCAGTGAGCGTGAAGGCGACGTCACCGGAGGGTCTGGGCGCCTTGGGTCGAAAGGCGGGAATCGCAGCACAGGCCGTCGCCCTGATCGAATCGACCGGCTGAAGCTACCCTACCTCGGTGGCTCTCAAGCTTCACAACACTCTGACAGGCACAAAGGACCTGTTCGAACCGCTCGAGCCAGGACGCGCCGGGATGTACACGTGCGGGCCGACGGTGTGGAATTTCGCGCACATCGGAAATCTGAGGGCTTTCCTCTTCTATGACCTGCTCCGGCGCCACCTCCAGGTGGCCGGCTATCGAGTCACGCAGGTGATGAACCTGACCGACATCGACGACCGGATTCTCGACCAGGCCAAGCATGCTGAAACAACGATCGCTGAGTACGTCAAGCCATACGCCGCTGCGTTCTTCGAGGACATGGCCGCCCTGCGCGCACAACCCGCCGAGCACTATCCAAAGGCGACCGAGCACATCCCCGACATGGTCGGAATGATCGCCACATTACTCGAGACCGGGCATGCCTATATCGCAGACGGGGACGTTTACTTCAGAATCGCGACCTTTCCTTCCTATGGCGCGCTGTCGCATCTCGACCGCGGCGGGCTCCGCGTCGGCATGCGCGTTGCCGCGGACAAATACGACAAGGAATCGGTGAGCGACTTCGCACTGTGGAAGAAGGCGCAACCAGGCGATGAGCTCTTGGGCGCCGCGTGGGATGCGCCGTTCGGGCGGGGCAGGCCCGGCTGGCACATCGAGTGCTCGGCGATGAGCAAGCGGTATCTCGGCGACACCTTCGACATCCACTGCGGCGGTGTCGACCTGATGTTTCCACACCATGAGAATGAGATCGCTCAATCCGAGTCCGCGAATCAAAAGCCATTCGCCCGCGTGTGGCTTCATTCCGAGCACCTCGCCGAGGCGAGCGGCGAGAAGATGTCCAAGAGCGCCGGCGGCTTCACCACATTGCGCGACCTGATCGCCTCCGGGCACGACCCGCTCGCGGTGCGATTCTTCCTGATCGCCAACGCGCATTACAGGTCGCGCATTCGGTTGAGCGGCGAAGCCCTGCACGCGGCGGCGGAACAGGTAAGGCGTCTGCGTGACTTCGCGGACAGGGTCCGGAGATCAAGGCCGGGGCGTGTGGAGGACGAGCCGCTGGTCAAGAGGATCGCCGAGGTTCGTGCCGGGTATCGCGCCGCGCTTGACGACGACCTCAACCTGCCGCAAGGTGTCGGACTTGTGTTCGAGCTGCTTCGCGAGGCCAACACCGCCCTGGACGATGAACGGGTGGGGGAGCGTGGCCTGGCCGAGCTGGTCGCGCTCATCCGCGACATCGATGCGCACCTCGACCTGATGGGCGCCGATGAGCCGGGCCTGGCCGGCGAGGTTGAAAGGCTGATTGCCGAACGCGAGGCAGCGCGCGCTTCGCGAGACTTCGCTCGTGCGGACAGAATTCGTGAGGAGCTGCGGCGGCGGGGAATCGCCCTGGAGGACTCGAAGGATGGCGTGCGTTGGAAGCGGATCCAGGTCGCGGTAGATTGAACGACCGGTCAGGACCTTCGCGCGCTCCACGCCCCAATCGGCGCCCGCGGCCCGAACGACCGGCCGGGCGGTCGGGCGAGAACCAGCGGACGGCAGGCCCCAAGCCGCCGAAGGGCCGCGAGCAGCGCCCCGCCCTCAGGCCCGCGCGGCCGTTCGCGCTTCGGGCAACCGGAAACCAACCTCAGCGCAGGCAGCCGGGGGCGTACAAACGCGGACCCGCCCTCGATCGAAGCGCAGCCAATCCCATCATTCACGGCCGCAATGCAGTACTCGAGGCCGCCCGAGCCGGGCGGGTCGTCAAGGTGTTCCAGGCTTCGGGGCTCGGGCACGATCCGAGGCTGGACGAGCTCGGCAAGCTTGCGCAAGTCGAAATCGTCGCCCCCGAGCGGCTTGACGACATGGCACGCGGCGTTCACCAGGGTGTGGCTGCCGAGCTGAAGCCACGGCGCGTGTGGACGCTAAAGGAGCTGCTGGCCACCAGCCCGACGCTGCTGATCGCGCTCGACTCGATCACGGACCCACAGAATCTCGGAGCGATCCTCCGCAGCGCCGAGGTGGCCGGGTGCGAAGGCGCGATCCTTCCGGAGCATCGCAGTGCGCCACTCTCTCCGGCCGCGGTCAAGGCCAGCTCGGGCGCTTCTGAGCTGCTGCACATCGCCCTGGTATCAGGTATGCCGTCGGCCATCGCAGAGGTCAAGCGGGCGGACATCTGGTGCGTCGCCCTCGACCCGCGCGGTGAGGTGCCTGCATGGGAGTTCGACTTCACCCAACGCATGTGCATCGTCGTTGGAAGCGAGGGCGAGGGCGTCCACCGGCTGGTCAGGGAGCGGTGCGACGCTCGGGTGCGCCTTCCAGTCAAAGGCCACGTCGCGAGCTTCAACGCATCGGCAGCAGCAGCAGCGCTGCTCTACGAGGTGATGCGGCAGAGATCCACTTAGCCCATGGTGGTGGTGCAGTCACCCCTTGAGATGGCCTCAGGGTTCCCTCTCATACTTCTAGCCATGCCTGACGCCGCTGCGGAGCTCGCCACAGCCGCCGCCGACCTCCAGCTCACGCGCTCCGCGCGCGACGTGCTCGACCGGGCGGTGGCGATCGCATCTGCGCGCGGCGCTGTGCAGGCTGATCCTGTGGACGTGCTGAAGCCGCTGCTCGAATCCCGCGGGACCCTGGCCGCACAATCCATCCGCGAGCTCGGCGGCGACCCGGCTGCGATCAGCGCGCTACTTGTAACCCCGGACGGTGTGCCCAGCCTTCCGATCCGCCAGCTGCTCGTCAACGCCAACCGAGAGGCGGGAGTCCTCGGCCACTACCAGGTCGATCCGATTCACCTGCTTCTCGCGCTGCTCTACAGCGACTCGCCGGTAACGTCGGCCGCGCTCCAGAAGGCCGGCATGACGCTGTACGACGTTCGTCGCCACATCCAGACCGCGGCGAAGCCCGCGTTCGCCGGCGACCCGCGATCCGCTCCGCGGCCGGATGCAGCTCTGCGCCGAAAGCCGCTCCCGTCCCTTCGCGGCGTGCTGACGGTGAGCCCCGTGTTCCTCGGGCTGCTGGGCATCACGGCCGGCGCGGGCGTGCTCCTCTGGTTCGACGCAGTGCCGGTGGCCGCCCCATTTCTAACCATCATCTTCGTCACTGCCGGTTGGATCACCTCCGTGTGCGTGCATGAGTTCGGTCATGCGCTGGTGGCCTACCTGGGAGGCGACCGCATGGTCGTCGCCCATGGCTATCTCTCTCTGAACCCGCTGCGCTACACGAACATCCTCTTGAGCGTCGTCATGCCCATCGCCTTCCTGCTTCTCGGCGGCATCGGATTGCCAGGCGCCGCGGTCTACATCAATCACTCCGCCATCCGGAGCCGCCTGTGGGACTCTGCGGTTTCTCTTGCGGGACCGGCAGGCACTCTTTTGTGCGGCTTGTTGATCGCAATCCCTTTTATGCTCCCCAACCATCTCCAATGGATGGTCGGCCACATCAGCCTGTTCGCGGCGCTCGCCTTTCTCGGCTTCATCGAAGCGATCGCCCTCGTGCTGAACCTGCTGCCGATCCCGGGGCTCGACGGGTTCGGCATCATTCGCCCCTGGCTTCCGTATTCGGCCCAGGACCTCGCCATCAGGTTCGGTCAGGCAGCGATCATCGGCGTGTTCATCCTCTTGTTCTTCGTCGCCCCCGTTTCGCATGCCTTCTTCCAGCTGGTTCTCCAGGTCACCGCGGTGGCGGGCATCGATCCCGGGCTGATCGGCCTGGGTCAAGCCCAGATGCGCCTGCGCTGATGGACCGGGTCATCGTCGACGGCTACAACGTGATCCATGCCTGGGATCCACTCAAACGACTCCTCAACGTCTCGCTCGAAGCCGCACGGGACAAGCTCGTCGAGCGGCTTGCCGTGTATGGAATGGTCACGGGCTCAGACGTGACAGTCGTCTTCGACGCGCACCATTCCGCGGCGCGCACCAACTCCGAAGAGCTGGTGGAAGGGGTCCGGGTCATATTTACGCGCAAGGGCCACTCGGCCGACCATGTGATCGAGCGAATCGCTTACGCCGCCGGCGGTGCCGGCGACGCGATCACCGTCGCCACCTCGGATCGCACCCAACGTGACCTCGTCCGGGGCATGGGTGGGGCCGTGATCGATGCGCGCGAGCTAGAACGGCGCGTCATCGACACGGAGCAGGAGATGGGCCGCCGTGTAGATCGGTATGCAAGGTGATCCGGCGCACGCGAATCGTCTGCACGATCGGACCGTCAAGCGCTTCGCCGGCGGTCTTGCGCAACCTGGTCAAGGCCGGCATGGACGTTGCCCGCCTCAACTTCTCGCACGGCGACCGCGCCACGCACCGTCAGGCTGCCATTGACGTACGCGCCGCCGCCCAGGACGCCGACCGGCCGGTGGCCCTGCTCGGCGACCTGCAGGGGCCGAAGATCCGAACGGGCACGCTCGATGCCGCCTTCCAGCGGCTTGTGCGAGGCCGGCGTGTGTTCCTCGTCGGCGCCCCACGCGAAGCCGAGAACGAGATCGAGGTCAGCCATCCGGAGCTGGTAGACGCCTTGCGGAACGGGGACCGCGTGCTGCTGGATGACGGACGAATCGAGCTCGTCGTGCGGAACCGCACGCCGGGTCGGGCCGACTGCTCGGTCGTCCGCGGCGGCCTGCTGGGCGAGCGGAAAGGCGTGAGCGTGCCCGGGCGGCCTCTGCCGATGCCCGCCCTCACAGAGAAGGACATCGAGGACTTGAAGCTGGCGGTCGAGCTTGGCGTCGACTTCCTTGCCCTGTCTTTCGTCCGCCAGCCCGAGGATGTCCTGGCGTGCCAGCGCCACCTCGCGGACCTGAACTGCCGTGCTCAGGTGATCGCCAAGCTCGAGAAGCTGGAGGCGATCCGCAACCTCAACAAGATCCTTGAGGTGGCGGACGCAGTCATGGTCGCGCGCGGCGACCTTGGCGTGGAGCTGAAGCTTGGAGAGCTGCCGGCGGTCCAGAAGGACGTCATCGACAGGGCGAACCGAGCCGGCGTGCCTGTCATCACCGCCACCGAGATGCTCGAATCGATGGTGACCTCGACGCGCCCGACGCGAGCGGAGGCGTCGGACGTCGCCAACGCGATCTGGGACGGCACCGACGCCGTCATGCTCTCCCAGGAGACCTCGGTCGGCGCGCATCCGGTGGATGCGGTGCGCGCGATGGCGCGTATCTGCCTGTCGGCCCAGCAGCACCCAGCGTTTCAACGCCAGCGCCAGATCTGGCGAGAGCCCGGCCAGGTCGGAAGCGCGATCGCACACGCCGCGGCCACGAGCGCCGATGAGCTGGGCGCCAGAGTGATCATCGCCTTCACCGAATCGGGCACGACTGCGCTGCGGTGCAGCAAGGCCCGGCCGAAGGTGCCCGTGATCGCCGCCAGCCCGCACCCGGACGTTCTGCGCAGAACCGCCCTGTACTCCGGGGTGATCCCGCTCCTGGTGAGCCCGGGAAGCGATACGGACCAGATGGTCGCCAACGCAACCGATGCCGCGGTGCGCAGCGGCCTGGTCCGCCAAGGCGACAGGGTGGTGGTGGTGGCCGGTGTGCCGGTTGGCCGCCCGGGTCAGACCAACCTTATGAAGGTCGAGATCATCTGATCCCGGTGGGATCTTAGCCAGGCTGAGCTGAAGGCGCGCTGGCCTAGAGTGAAGGCCTGATGGCACAGTCCACGCACGGGCTGCTCGGACGGATTCAGAAGGCGAACGACGGACCTCCCGGGCGCTATGGGCCGAATACGCCCGAGGTGGAGGCATTCATCCAGGCGGTCGCCCGCTTGACCGCTTGGCAGTGGCGGCAGGTTCTGGCTACCCGGCGATTGGTCGCCCTTGTGACCAAGGAGGGGATCGGCCAGCCCGCGGAGTCGGCGCGATCAATCCAGGCGGCGATCCGCAACAGCGAAGGGCGGGTGTCCGAGCCCATGGCATTGGCGGGCGAGGCCCTCCTTGAGGCCCTCGAGAAGCGGGGCGACGAAAATGTGGTGGCGGCGTGGCAAGCAGTCTCCGCCCTGGTTCTGCGCCACCAGCTCTCGGCGCTCAAGTTCGCCGCGCACTACGCACCGTTTGCAGCCCCGATCCCAGTCTCGCCGGTCGAAGCCATGGACCCGATCACCAGGCGCTTTCTTGGCGCGGTCGAGGGCCTGTCCGCGGAGCAGTGTGCGATCCTCGCCAGACCGTGGCGCCTCGACCATGGCGCATCGCGCGCGCTCCTCCAGGCAGTGGCCAAGAGCCGGCACCTGCACATCGAGGAGGCCGTGGCGCTCGCCGCCCTGGCGGCGATTCCAGAGCACCTCACAGGGGACGCCGGCTGGGCGGCGGTGCGGGCGGCGGTGCATGGAGGCCGGGTGCTGAGCCGTCGGGCCGACCTTTCGAGCGAGGACCTCGCCGTCCTGTGGGCTCCCCTGCAGGATGCGATCCCGCTCGAATCGCTTCACAAGGCCTCGCGCCGCAAGGGAGCGCGCCGGGGCGCGCACGTCGCTGTCGACGCGATCAGTCCTCCTACCGACGTCGTCGACGCGCTTCCGACCACCCCCGCCCTCTATGGCCCGAACAGCAACGAGGTGGGCGCTTTCGTGCGGGCGGTGGTCGAGCTGACGCCCATCCAGTGGCTGCGCGTGCTCGACCGCAGGCAGCTGGTGGCGCGGGTGACCAGGGAAGGCAGTGCTGAGCCGGCCAGCGTCGTTCGCGCGCTGCTCGTCGCCATCGCCGGCACCAAGGAGCTGGACACTTTGACTCGTTGCGCGGCGTTCACCGCCGTCGAGCGCGCCAGCTTTGCGGTGGAGACCAAGGCGCGGGCAAAGCACGATCAGGTCGTGGACTACTACGCGCCGTTCGCCGAGCTGATACCGCTCGAGGAGGTCGACTCCGAAGGCTTCGTGACAAGGCTGGCCGCACTCAGCTCGGACCGGTGGACCCAGGTGGCGGCGTCCATCCCCTCCGTCAACCAGGATGCGGTCGCTCCCCTGGTCAACGCAGGCTCGGCCCTGATGGACTTCCTCAACAGCCGATCGGATGAGGAAGCCGTGGCCACATGGCATGCAGTCTCAGCGCTGGTCAGGCGGCATCACCTGACCCCGATCAAGTTCGCTGCCTCATACGCTCCTTTCGCGTCGGCGATACCGGCTACGAGCGCAAGGACTCGAGGTGCAATGGTCACGCGTTACGTGACAGCGATCGGCCGCCTGGGCGGAAGCCAGTGTGAGGTCATGTCACAGCCCTGGCAGCTGAGTGACGATGATTCCAACGCCCTTTCTCGAGCCATCAAGGATGGGAGCGCGAGACCGGCTGAGGAGTCGGCTGCGCTGGCGGCAGTGGTCAGCGTGCCGATGCGGCTGACGGGTAGCGCCGGTTGGGCGGCGGTCAAAACCGCGGCCTTCGGCGGACGCGTGATCGGTGCGCGGTCGCGTCTCAGCCCCGAGCAGATCGAGGCGTTGTGGAGGCCCATCGAGCCTGCGATTGCCATGGCGTCGCTGGTGACGCCCGCTAAACCTCGCCGCTGAGCAATCACGTACCCTCTTTGCGGTGGCGGCGAAGAAAACTTCACGAAAGACAGCGGCCGCAAAGGCAAAAGCCAAGCCACGAGGCAGGGCATTAGCCAAGACGCCCAAGTTCGATCGCGTGCTTGTCGTGTCGGCACATCCGGACGACCCGGAGTTTTCGGCCGGCGGCTCGGTTGCCAAGCTGGCCAAGGACGGGGCGGAGGTCACCTACGTCATCGTCACGGACGGATCGCAGGGTGGGGAGGACCCCAAGCAGAAGGACTCCGACCTCGCGGCGATTCGACAGAAGGAGCAGCGCGCTGCGGCCCGCGTGCTCGGCGTCAAGAAGGTCGAGTTCCTCGGCTACAAGGACGGCCACCTCACCCACGATCTCAAGCTGCGGCGCGATATCGTGCGCATGATCCGAAAGTACAAGCCCGACGTGGTGATCACGCATCTCCCTGGGCGCCTGCTGGATGGCCCCATGGGCGGTTCCCACCCGGACCACATAGCAGTGGGAGAGGCGACTTTTGCCGCCGTCTACCCGGACTCGCGCAACCCACGCGCTTTCCGAAGCCTGCTCAAGGAGGGGTACCCGGCTTTTGTGGTCAAGGAGCTGTGGGTTCCGTACTGGACCTCGGGCGACTTCTTCGTCGACATCAGCAAGACCCTTGACCTGAAGATGCAATCGCTGAAGAAACACAAGAGCCAGGTCGCCAAGCCCGGCGCGGAGTGGGACTACGAGAAGTTCATGCGCAAGCGCCACCGCGAGGTGGGGAGGAAGGCGGGCTACACCTACGCAGAGTCGTTCAAGAGAATCAAGGTCTAGACAGCCGCCGCGGCCGCCCACGGTTCGCGAACCGCCTCCCAGATCTCATCCGCCCATGCCGCGTACTGGATGTCGCCCGGGTGCAGCTGGTCGGATGAGATCCAGCCAGGGGATCCCAGACCGGCTGTGCTGACGGCTGCGATGTCGACCCACTTGAACCCACGTGCCTCCGCTTCCTGCTGAGCGATCCCGTTGAAGGAGTCAGTCAGGTTGCGCAGCCTGTTCGGGTCTCCGAATGTTGTCGCGGCCGGCACCACGGACCAGTTGGGTATCGAGATCGCGGCAACGCCGCCATGCGCGAGCTTTAACCCTGCGACCGCGTCGTAGATCGCGACCAGCGATTTCCTGTACTGCTCAACCGTTCGGCCCTGGACCAGGTCGTTGACCCCGATCAGGATCGTCACCAGCTGTGGTTTCAGGCGGCTCACGAATCCGAGCTCATGGTTGATGAGGTCTTTGGTCGTGAAGCCATTGACGGCTGGGTTGGTCAGGGCGACCTCCACGCCAGTCGTCTCTGTCAGTCGTGCCGCGAGGATCGAAGGATAGTTATGGGTCTTGCTCGAAGCCCCAGTCCCGATGGTGTACGAGTCGCCAAGCGCGAGGTAGCGCAGCGGCGCTGCCGCGCTCATCTTTCTACGTCGGCGAGCGAGCTCCAGACCTCGATCTTTGTTCGCACCCGTCGCAAGACTTCGTCGGTGAAGTCGGTCGTCGAGGCGTCCGCGCCCAGGTCGGCGGTCCGGATGCCGTCGGAGACAGCCTCGAGCGCCGATTCATATATCGCCCGCGACGCGTCGTGCGCTTTCGCGTCTTTCATGTACCCGAGCAAGCAGGCGACAGCAAGGATCATGGCCATCGGGTTGGCGACGTTCTTTCCCTGGAGCGAAGGCGCGGTGCCGTGAGGCGCCTCGGTCATGGCGACGGTGACCGCGCCGGCTTCGTCGAAGGCAAGCAGCGTCGACTCCGCTCCGGCGATTGTGCCGAACATCTGCATGACCAGGTCGGACAGGGTGTCTCCGTCACGGTTCAAGGCCGGGATCACCAGCGCCTCACCGGTGGTCGCAAGGAGGAGCGCGTAGGTGGCGTCGATCAGCTGAGGGTCGTAACGGACGCCTGGATTGCGCTTGGCCGCGGCGTCCAGCTCCTCCTTGAACATCCCTTCGTATACCGGGCTCACCGTGAACTTCGGACCGCCGAACACTTTGGCCTCGATCCGCGTGGCGTGGGCGAAGGCATAGTCGGCGACCATCCGGCAGGTGCGCCGGCTGATCTTCTCGGTGCGGAAAGCCCATTCGTCCAGGTCATGGCCCTCCCGCCACTCCTTCGCGCCGTAAGCGTCATCCACCGCCATGCGGATGACCGAGATGGGGGCGTGTACCCCCGCCAGCGGGCGCACCCCAGGGATGCGCCGGCCGGTGCGCACGATCACGCGACCGTCGACCTCCTTTCTGAGGATCGCGTTCGGGCTGCCGACGTCGCCTGCGCCTTCGGGGGTGATCGTCGCCGCCTTCAGTCCGAATCCGGTCTCCCGAAGCGCTTCAGCGGCATCGAGGACCACCTGATTTCGGGTCTGGCGTCGGTGCTCGAGCGAGAGGTCGAAGTCGCGGCATTTCACATCGAACCCGAGCACGTCGGGTGCCAGCAGCCGGATGGCCTCCTGAAGCAGCTCCTCGCCCGTCTGGTCCCCGTGTAGCACAATCACGGTTGACCCCGACATAGACGAATCATATTGGGCGAGCTCGACCCCGAGGGCCTCGCCATCCCCGAGGCGTCGCGTCGACCGGGCGGCGCTGCTCACCTGGACCCTCCCGCCCTGATACTATTGACAGCGCCTAGGTAACCTAGGCTTTTTTCTTTTCAGCCCCGCCAAAGAGCCAACTATGGAAGACATCATCACCCTCGCATGCGGCGTGTGTAAGCGACGCAACTACACCACCGTGAAGAACAAGAAGAACGATCCCGACAGGCTCGAGCTGAGCAAGTACTGCAGGTGGTGCCACAAGCACACCCCGCACAAGGAGACCAAGTAGTGGCCGTCACAGCGAAGAAGCGGGCCGAACCGGCTCGGGAGTTCAGCGCCTTGCGGTTTCTGCGCGAGGTGTACGAAGAGCTTCGCAAGGTGGTCTGGCCGACCTGGGGCGAGCTGTACCGCTACACGCTGGTCGTCATCTTCACGGTGATCGTGCTGGGGGCGTTTATCGGAGGAGTCGACTACGTCCTGGGTGAGATCGCCCGGCGGGTCATCTACAACGGCGTGGCTCGCTGATGGCAGTCGAGAGGAGCGCGGAACCCGAAGCCCAGTGGTACGTCGTTCACGCCTACTCGGGACACGAGGAAAAGGTCAAGAAGAACCTTGAGAAGAGGATCGAGTCCATGGACATGCAGGACAAGATCCTTCAGGTCCTCGTCCCTATGGAAGACGAGATCGAGATCAAGGATGGCAAGCGGCGTCACGTCCAGAAGCGGATCTTCCCCGGCTACATCCTGGTCCGCATGGTGATGTCCAACGAGTCGTGGTTCGTCGTTCGAAACACTCCAGGTGTGACCAGCTTCGTCGGCTCCGCGAACAGCCCGGTTCCCCTCCAGGAGAAGGAGGTCCGCGCGATCCAGAAGCAGATGAAGCAGGAGGCGCCCAAGATCCGGGTCGAGTTCCAGGTCGGCGAGTCGGTGCGCGTGGTCGACGGACCGTTCACCGACTTCCACGGCAAGGTGGACGAGATCAACCCCGAAAAGGGCAAGCTCAAGGTCCTCGTCAACATGTTCGGTCGCGAGACCCCGGTAGAGCTAGACCTGCTGCAGGTCGAGAAAGTCCACTAATGTTCAGAACCCAAAGTGGAGCAGAAGGCCGGATTCATTCCGGCCGCCTCCTGCGCCCCATCAAAACGTCTCCAGGCAACGTGTCACAGGGAGGGGGTACCGCGGGGGAGGCCTGCCTCACCCGCGCTCGTCAGCCAGCGGCGGATCTGCTCTTCGGTCAGGTTGCCTCCGCAGATCGGGATGGCCACCCTCCGGCCGGCAAACTCGCTCCGCCGCTTTGCGAGGGCCGCCACCCCGGCCGCGCCTGCAGGTTCCACCACGAGGCCC
>JALZAL010000365.1 GCA_030948325.1 Candidatus Dormiibacterota bacterium | reverse complement strand
GCCCATTTGGCCACGCGTTCGCCGGCGTCGGCGCGAATCTACCGATCTTCGCCCTGGCCTTCAGCCTCTTCGCCATCGCGATACTGTTCGTGAACTATTTCCTCTCCATCAACAGCCGGCGCTTCATCGGGCCTCTGGTTGCCGCCTGCCTGCTGGAGACGGCGCTGATCGGGAAGGTTCATGCCGATTCGGGCCAGGTCGTGCGGATGGTCCTCGTTACCATGACCGTGTTATCGGGCCTCCTCGGCGGGCTCTATCTACTTGATCGGCTGGCGGCTCGGAGGCCGGCTCTTCCATGACTGAGCCGCTGCTGTCGGTGGTCCTCCCGGCCTACCGTGAGGGGCCGCGGATCTACGCCAACCTGGAACGCCTGCTCGCGGTCCTCCAGCAGCTCCCCGATCCGTTCGAGGTGGTCGTCGTCTCTGACGGCAACACGGACGCCACCGCCAGCGAGGCGAGGCGGCTTAAGTCCGAACAGATCACGGTCCTGGAATACGCGGCGAACATGGGCAAGGGGTTCGCGCTCGCGCACGGCGTCCAGCACGCCCGCGGCTCCCTGATCGCGTTCATCGACGCGGATATGGAGCTGAGCCCTGCCGCAATCCCGATCTTCATCGGCTTGATGCGCCGCCAGGACTGCGACGTGGTGGTCGGCTCCAAGCGTCACCGGCTCTCGATCGTCCAGTACCCCATGTATCGCCGCTTTCAGAGCTGGATCTACCAGGTGCTGATCCGGGTGTTGTTCGACCTCGACATCCGTGACACGCAGACGGGGGTCAAGCTCTTTCGGCGCCAGGTGCTGGTCGATTCCCTGCCACGCCTGGCCGTCAAGCGCTTCGCCTTCGACCTGGAGCTGCTGGTGGTGGCCCATCACCTCGGTTACCGCAAGATCATCGAGGGCCCGATCCATCTCGACTACCGGTTCGAAAGCACCGTTCGGCTGTCAAGCGCGTGGCAGGTGTTGTGGGACACGGCCGCGATCTTCTACCGGCTGCGGATCCTGCGCTACTACGACCGAGCGATTCCGCTTGCCCCAGCGAGCCTCGATGCGCCGCCGAGCGAGCCGGAGCCGCAGACCGCGCCCGCCCCGACGGCGCGCGCCGAGCCCTGAGCGACCGCGGCCAGACCCCGGCGATCACGCGCCTGCGTGGGCAGGTACTCGCCGGCGTCTTGCGGGCTGTGCCTCGCGTTCTCCCACTGAAAGGCTGGACCCTTCTGACCGAGCGTCTGCATCCCCTCATCGTTGACGGCGCGACGGACGTCGTCCATCGGATTCCGGAGGGCCTGGAGATGCGCCTCGACCTTGAGGACTACATCCAGCGCGGCATCTTCTACGACACCTGGGAGGCGGTCGAGCTCGCCTTCGTTCGATCCGTCCTGCGACCGGGCGATGTTGTCTTCGACATCGGTGCCAACGTCGGCATCTTCACGCTGACCGCGGCGCACGCCGTCGGCCCGAGCGGGCAAGTGCACGCCTTCGAACCGGTGCCCGCGAACTTCGAGCGCCTCATTGACAGCGTGTCGCGCAACGCGCTCGGCCAGGTCGTGCTCAATCAGGTCGCAGCCGGCGCCGCTTCCGGCGAGACCCAGTTGGGCCTCGAGCCGGGAATGGAGCTGACCAGCGGCAAGGCGATGAGCGGTTTCTTCACGGTCGGCTCGACACTCCGCCAGGTCACCGTTCCGGTCGTCAGCCTCGACGGCTATACGGCGCAGCACCTCCAGGGTCGATCCATCCGGCTGGTCAAGATCGACGTCGAAGGCTACGAGCCGGAGGTGCTGCGGGGCATGCGTGACCTTTTGAGCGCGGGCCGAATCGACGTCGTCATGATCGAGGTCAGCGTCTACGCCCTGGGGCGGGTCGGCGCGACGATCGGGGACCTGGTCGATCAATTGCTTCACGCGCACTACCGCTTCTACCGGATCGACCTCCCCGGGGTGATGCGGCGCTGGACCTACCGCGGTGAGCCGACGATTCTCCAGCGAAGAGCGGGGCCGCAGGGATTCCTGGAGGGCGTCCGCAAAGGCTTCCAGGACCTCGAGCGGAATTTCAACCTGATCGCCATCCGGGGGGATCTGCCTGCGGTTGCCGACAACCCGCGCTTCCGCTGGAGTTGGCGCCTTCGCCCCCTGATGTCCGCCGGTCAGCCGAGGCGGTAAATCACAAACAGGTCGTCGGCCGCGACCCGTGCCACGCTGCCCGCCAGGTTACCCTGGTCGCACGCGGTCAATG
>JALZAL010000362.1 GCA_030948325.1 Candidatus Dormiibacterota bacterium | reverse complement strand
TGGAACGCTCTGCCAGCCGGCGGACCTCGTCGGCGACGACCGCAAAGCCACGGCCGGCGTCGCCCGCGCGGGCGGCCTCGATGGCGGCGTTGAGGGCGAGCAGGTTGGTCTGGTCGGCGATGTCGTTGATCAGCTCGAGGATGCCCTCGATCTCGTTGATCCTGCCCGCCAGCGCGAGAGTGCGATCGCCGGATGCCCTGAGGTCGGTTTGAGCCAGCTCGAGGTTTGTCCGCGTCTCTGCCGCCTGGGAGGAGACCCGATCGACGGTTTCGGCGAGCGCCGCCGAGCTACGCGCGAGAGTCTCCATGCTGGTCGAGGTTGCGGTAGCAGCGGTGGTTTGCTCGAAGGTCGCAGACGCAAGGTCTTGCGCGGCGACGGAAAGCGTTGTCGCCGAGTCCGCGACTTTCGTGCGAAGGCGAAAAAGGGCACCGGTCAGTGTTTCTTGCCAGGCGACCAGAGCTCCCGTCAACTCGCCGATTTCATCGTTACGGTTGGTGGCCTCTATCGTGGCGGGGCGGCCACCGGCCAGCCTGGCTGCGATTCGTGCCAGGCGACTGATGGGTCTCAGCGTTAGTCGGAACTGAAGCCATCCCAGCAGACCCAGGCCGACGAGGAAAACCACGCCGCCGCCGACCAGCACTTCGAAGATATACGCCGTGCTGGCGCTTACCAGAGTCGCGTTGTCCACGAGCTCCGCGCTGATGAATGGGTCCACCTCCTTGGTCGCATCGCTCCACGCAGTACGTGCCGTGGCAGTAGCGGTATTCATGTCGGCGTCCGAATGAACTCCTGAGGCTACGAAGGTCGCCGCGAACGCTGTGAGCGCATGAGCCGCGCCGGCGTTGGCCTGCCTGATCGGATCAGCATCGCTTGGAAGCTGCAGAGACGCGGTCCCTGCGGTCCGTGAAATGATCGAATTGCTTTCATCCACCAGCTGCGTCTCCAGTTGCTGTGCGTCTTGCGAATCGGATGCAAGTAGCGCGTTGTTCCAGAGCTCCGCGTCCGTGATGATGGCCAGCGCCAAAGCGTTAGCGCGGGCGGAGTCGTAGTGCCATGTCTGCAATGCCCCTTGCTCGCGGAACAAGTCGTCCGAGCTGCGAACCGCGCCACCGACCGTCGCCAGCAGGGTCGATTCGATGATTGCAAGCAGGACAAACAGCACTGCGCTTTGAATCCTGATGCTGTGCGGCAACCACATGCGGCGGCTCCTGGGGGTGCGTTCGATGCTTGTGGCATCTCCGGGCGCCAACTCACCGTGGACGCGTACGAAGGTCACAAGCGCGTTCCGCGCGGCGTGACCTGGCGATATCGCCTCATGACTGATTCTCTGTGGCGGGCTACCAATACCGCAACCACAGACGGCACGGGCCTCATACCCTCCGTACGGATGGCATAACCACAGGAATGGCCCGGCTCGCAGCCGTCGCGCAATTGCCCCGTTTCGTGCTCAGGGCTCGTCGACGACGCGTAGGACGATCTAGCCGCGGCGGTTATCCCCGAGGCTTCTCTCGAAGGCGCGGCGGGCTTCGACAAGGGGGAAGACGGCATCGCATCGTTGCGGCAAAAGCCCGTCGCACGTTACGTATGAGACGGCCGACGAATCAGTCAGGCTCTCCGCCGCTCCAAGGAGGCGGTGGCTGAATGAGCCCGTCCGCAATCGTCAGGCCATCAGAATCGGAGTCCAGGTTCGATGGCGTAGCGTCGGTTTGACCGATGAGCTGGATCATCAGCAGCGTGCCGGCGCTGCCGATCACGGTGCGGCCGTTGACTGTGCCGTGGTCGAACCGAACTTTCGTGGTGGACGTCAATTGGGCCTGTGCCGAAACGACGATGGGCGCTTCGTGTATCCACTCAGCGCTGCCGTGCCCGCTCGTGTAATGGAAGTGACGTACTGCAGTCTCGCCTGTGTTGTTGTTCTTGACCGTGATGACCCAAGTCTTGCCCCCTGTGTTGTGCACATCGACCGTCATCGAGTCACCTGGGTGTACGGCGAACTCGTCGATCGGCACCTGAGGCTGGGGCAACACCTCCGTCCATGCGAAGTACCGAGCGCGACCGTTGACGCTCGCCTCGGCCGTACCAGCCTGGATCAGGTCGCCAGACGTAACTCCGCCGATCCCAACCCACGTCGCCGCGTAGCGGTCATTCTTTGACACCCTCACGGTCGGCACCACCCAGGTGCTCGTTACGCGCTTGTACATCTTGCCGATGACCACATCACCCGACCAGTTGGTGGATTGCAGGAGTCCGGCACGGGCAGCTCCGACAAAGTGCAAAGCGCCGTGGCTGATGCCTGGAGCGGCGATCGCAGGGGATCCTGCAAAGAGGCTGGCGGCGACGCAAGCGGCGGCGGCCAGCTGGCCGACCCTCGTTCGAATCAGCATCGAAATCCCCTCCTAATCATGCGGTCGGTGAACCAATCGTCAGAGTGTACGGTGTCGAGTCACTGCGATCTCAACGCCATAGTCCAGCGCATGGACCATGAAAGCTCTTCACAAACGTCTGCTGTGAACCCGCGATGTGCAGCAACATTTCCCGAACCGTCCCGGACGTGCCGGGAGCGCGGCCATCGAGCTGCTCGTCGGTCAGTTCGCGACAAGCATCAAGCAACCCTGGTTCGCCCACCGGTTGTACTTGAACATCTCGGCGAGCGCTTGGTTCACGGCCGAAGGTCAGCCGATTCGCTTGTTCTGAGCTTCTGCCACTTTCTGCCCGGTCGCTCCGCCGAGGTTGATGATCCCGAGGATGACCATGAAAGTCTTCTTCTGCCACACAGCGATATAGAACGACTGATTCGCCATGGGGACGCTGAGCACAATCGAGTTTGGGCCCAGACCGGTCTTGGTTCCCTCGGTCACCGGGGACCCGTTCGTCTTCAACGTCGATTGATCGATTCCGAAAATTGATCCGCTCGTGTAGCCGGTGGCGGCGGTCGGCTGGTCTTTGAACTGAACCACGAAATTGACCACGAGCCTGTACGCCGCAGCGCTGATGTTGGAAACCTTGGAGGTCACGCTCGCACAGTTGGCCGCGCTGTCCGCATAGAACACCACCTCCGCTGCGGTCGCCCCATTGCTCTGGGCCGCGTCCCACTGCCTTTTGAGGGTCGTGTAAGTCGCTTGATCCCTGGTCTTCAGATTGCTCAGGTAGGTGGTGATGTCGCCAGACACGTCGCAACGCTGCATTCCTGCGGGAAGGTCCGCCGGCTGGACTGAGATGCGGGAGATGTTGGTCCCACTGGCGCCCGGGGACGAGCCACAGGCTGCGATCGCGAACACAACAACCAGGGCGGCGATTGATCTCGTCATCTCTCCGTTTCCACTCTACGAGATCGATATCACCGGACCCCGCGGTTGAGTCGATGTGGCAACATGCAGACGGCCTCGTCATGCACCTCGACCTCCAGGCCGCCGCTACTGAATACCTCGGCTGGCTTCAACTCGAAGCGAACCGCAGCCCGAACACGGTCCGAGCATATGAGGCCGAGCTGCGAAAGCTCATTGCCTTCCTGACCGCAAACGGCCACTCTCTTGCCATCGACGGGCTGCGGCACGACGACCTTCGCGCTTATCAGCGACACCTGGCCGGCCGCCTCAAGAGCCCTGCTTCGAGAGCGCGCGCGCTGGTGGCCATCCGCTCGTGGCTCCGGTGGCTGGCCAGAGAAGGCATGATCGAGCACGACCTTTCGAACGGCATCACCCTGCCCAAGCTCGAACAGCGTTTGCCCAAGCCCATTGATCCCGACGAGCTGGTTCGGCTGCTCGGGGCGCTGCCGACCGAGACCCTGCCTGACAAGCGAGATCGCGCGATGGTGCAGTTCCTGATCAGCACCGGATGCCGAATCTCCGAAGCGCTGGCGTTGGACCGCACCGACTTTCCGCGCTCGGGCAGCCGGCTCGTGGTCACAGGCAAAGGCTCGAAGCAACGCTCCGTGTACCTGACCGCCGACGCACGTTCCGCCGTCGAGGACTACCTGGCGGCTCGCGAGGACGCGTCCATGGCGTTGTTTGTCAACTTCGATCGCTCCGTAGCAGACGATCGGGGCCGAAGGCTGACGGCCGCCGGGGCCCGGTTCATCGTCCGCCGAATCCGTAAGCAGCTGGGTGCGTGGTCCTTCAAGTCACCACACGTCGCGAGGCACACTACGGCGACCACGCTGCTCGAAGTGACGGGCGGCGACGTACGGCTCGTGCAGGAGGTGCTGGGTCACGCAAACCTGAACACCCTCCAGGGCTATACGAAGATCGTCGACAACCGAAAGCTGGATGCGTACCGGCGCTATCAGGAATTCCTGGACGACAAGAAAGTCGGCGCCTGAAAGGCCGGGTTCATAAGCGGACCGGCCTTGCTGTCACCGAAGGTGTCGGAGGCTTTACTCGTCCTCGATCTGGTTGTACATCAAGCTGTCCTGGATCTCGTACAGGGCATCCATCGCCTCCATCACTGAAGCGGGCTTCGCCTGCGCGAGAACAGTCACCTCGGGCGACTCCTCGATCACCTTGTTGATCGCGACGGACAGCACCGGCGGCATCTGCCGCTGATCCGCCAGGTTCAGCATCTCGAGCTCATTCAGGAGCTTGTCGATGTAATGCATCTTGTTTCGACGGGCGTACTTGGCCCGCTGGACCCGGCGCTCCCGGGCGGTCATGTGCTCGATGGCTCGGCTGGCCTGCTTGATCATGGTCATTTCTTTCCCTCTGATACCCAAGTTTACGTGCCCATAATCTTTTGTCAAGATCCATATGTAATAAATGCTTTCGCGCTGTGCTAGCATCGCCGCCAACCGACCGGATGTGCCCACCATGATCGCCGGCCGTTCGACCCGTATGGAAGTCCTGGAGTTGCTCCGGCGCAAGGGCCACGCCAGCGCCGAGACGATCTCTGCCGACCTTGGCGTCACGCCCAACGCGGTGCGCCAGCACCTGACCAACCTCGAGCGCGACGGCTTTGTCGTCAGCAACCCGGAAAAGAGCCGCCGGGGCCGACCCTCTCTGCTGTTCTCCCTGACCGAGAGGGCCGACTCGGTGTTTCCGAAACGCTACGGCCAGCTCGCGACCATGGTGCTCCAGGAAGTGCAGGAGATGGGCGGCCCGGAGGCCCTCGACGAGGTGTTCGAAAGGATGGCCACACGGCACGCCGGCGCGATCGCACGCAGCCTCGAGGGCCTCGAGTTCGACGACAAGTTGAGCCGGGTGGTCGCCTGGATCGGACGCGCCGGAACTCTCGCCGAGCAGGCCGAGACCAAAGAGGGTGTGAAGGTCACGATCCACAACTGCCCGTTCCGCAACACTGCGCTCAAGTTCCCCCAGGTCTGCACCATCACTCCGCACCTGATCTCGCAGCTGTTGGGCACTGCGGTCTCGCAGGCTGACTCCATCCATCGCCACGATCCCTACTGCTCATTTGTCGTTCAGCGACCTACCGACACTCACTAGCCGGCAGGTTGCCGACATCGATGCGCTCGCGCAGGAGCGCTTCGGTATCTCGGTCGACTGGCTGATGGAAGCCGCCGGCTGGCAGGTTGCCCGTTTCTGCCGGGGCCGGACCGCCGTCGTCTGCGGTGTGGGCAATAATGCCGGTGACGGGCTGGCCGCGGCCAGGCATCTCCATCGTTGGGGGAGGCTCAGCTCGGTCTCCTGTGTCGAGGCCGGCCGGCTGCGCGGTGCAGCGGCGCGCGAGAGGGATGCGCTCACCAAGGTCGGTGTCGAGGTCACTGATGAGCTCCGACTGCATGGCGCCGAAGTCGTGCTTGACGCCCTCTTTGGAATCGGGCTGTCTCGACCGCCCGAGGGCAAATTCGCCGCCTGGATCGAAGCCATCAACGCTTCCATCGCGGCTGTTGTTGCGGTCGATGTGCCCTCAGGTCTCGACGCCGACACCGGGCTCGCCTACGCTCCTACCGTGCGCGCTCATACGACAGTGACGCTTGGCCTGGCCAAAGGCGGCCTCGCAAAAGGCGACGGTCCCGGGGTCGCCGGTGAGGTTTGGCTGGTCGACATCGGCGTGCCCTTCGAGGCCTACTCGGCTGTCGGAATTGACATCCCGCGGAGCCTTTTCGCGGAGCGCGACCAGGTCCTATTGGAGACGATCACGAAGTGAGCACCCACGTCGTGTGGGACCGTGGCGTTTCCATCTCGGGGCATCGCCTGTGGCTTGACCCGCTGGGGGTCCGCGCGTTTGCGTTCATCTCGCACGCCCACACGGACCATGCGCGCCGCCACAGGGAGGCGTTGCTCACGCCCCAGACGCTTGCGCTCATCCCCGACTCGAGGCGGCCACGCGGTTGGCGAATGCTCGGCTACGACGAGCCGATGCGCCGCGGGCCGGCGACGGTCACCCTTCATCCTGCGGGCCACATGCTCGGCTCCGCGCAACTGCTGTTCGAGCATCAGGGCACCAGGGTGCTCTACACGGGAGACATCAAGCTCAGGCAGGCGGGCGGTCTTCCGCCTACGCACGTGCCGAAAGCTCACGTCCTTGTTTTGGAAAGCACGTACGGGCGGCCGCACTTTCGCTTCGGCGACCCGGACACCGTTGTCGAGTCGATCGCCCGCTGGTGCCGGCTTGCGCTCGACAGCCGAGTCACGCCGGTTCTGCTTTGCCACGCGCTGGGTA
Source organism: Candidatus Dormiibacterota bacterium (assembly GCA_030948325.1). Next base: position 49,139 of record JALZAL010000362.1, on the reverse strand, counting down.
AGGCGGAGGAGATCATGCTCGCGCTGGCGCCATACGGATTCACCTTCGCGCTGGAAAAGCGGTGCATCCCTTGCGCGAAGGCATATGCGATGGCGGGCCGGTCGCTCCCGGATTGGGTCGAGCTGGACGGCGACACCAACACGGGGCGTGTGGTCATCTCACCGCCTGCGGGAAAGGACGAGGTTCGCCGGATCGGTCGCTACCGGACTGCGTTGGTCTCCGGGTGGGCAAAGGACGCGGAGTTTGCGCGCATCTTCGGCGCCGACGCCACCTTCGATCTGTCAGACCACTGCGATTTCGACGAGCTCGTCGAGGTGGTGGAACGCTCGGGCGCCGAACAGGTCTACACAGTGCACGGCTACACAGAAGACTTCGCGCGACATCTGCGCAAGCGCGGAATCAAAGCTTCGGCGCTGGAAGCGACCGAACAGCTCGCCCTAGCCCTGTAGGAAACCTGCGGCATCGTTTTTCCAGCGCCGCAATGTTGGCCGGGGCGCCCCGGCCAAGACTTTGTTTCCGTTACCGCCAAGCGTTACATGGAGAAACTTTCTCAGAGCTAGGTGGAGCTTAAGGCCGGATTCATTCCGGCCGTCACCACGCGTCGCTGTCCAAACGCCTCCAGGCGTGGCAGCCCACAGGAGGGGGTACCGCGGGGGAGGACTTGCGTCCTCACCCGCGACTAATCCGGACTAAATCCGATCGATAACCGGAAAGAGAGCACGAGGGAAAACCATCCGGGTTTTCCCTCGTTTCTTTAGCGTAAAGCCCACCCCGAGCGCAGGAATGATCGACGCAGATCCGCATCGACGCCGGCGGCATCGCTCAGCTGCGTGAGCAGCAGGTCGATCCACGCGGTCAGGTGAACTTGAGGCTCAACCTCCAGCGTTTCCTTTTTCCTGTAAACCCTGAATTTGCGACCGCCGACATCGACCATCACCTCGCCAATCGGCCCTCGGTTTCGATGCACTCGCTTGACTTTGGCGATTGGAATCCTCTCAGCCAGGTAGTCCAGAAGCTCGATCGGATCGTCCTCGTCGTGCATCGGCGTGTGACAGAACACACAGGCTCCATCCAGGGGTATCGCGGGGGCTGAGCAGACCGTGCAGTTCAATCCGTATAGCGGCTGATGATCTGATCCTCGCGCCGCTTCTCCGACTGATAGAGAGGGCAATCCTCAAAGTTGCGCACACAGATTGGTGGGCTGTCTCTCAGCGCGTACTTGCGCTTCGACTTTCGATCAACGTGGCAGTCGAATCGGTAGACCCGAAGGGCCGAGTGACGGTCCTTCAGGTATTCCTCGAGATAGGGGCAGCGTCGCATGCGACTTACGATAGGCCACCAACATGGGAGAGGGCGGCGACATGCTGGAGTTCGCACGCGCGGGGGCTGCTGTCGCAGCGACCCCGGCGACGTTGGAGAAGGCGCGTATCCTCGCCGCCTACTTTCGCACCCTCGATGACGGCGACCTGAGGCGGGCGGCCGTGTTCATGAGCGGGCGCGCCTTCGGTCCGTCGCAGCGCCAAACGCTGGGCCTGGGCTGGGCGGTGACAAGCAAGGTCGTCGAATCGATCTCAGGACGAAGCTCCGACGAGCTCCAGGCCATCTTCCGAAAGCACTCCGACATCGGCGACTGGGCGGGCGAAGCCCTTCAAGGGCGGACCGAGTCTCAGCCGGTCGCGCTCGCCGAGGTCGAGGAGGCGCTGGAGTCGATAAGACGCGCTCGCGGCAAAGCCAAGACGGCGCCACTGGAAGCGCTGCTGCGCCGGTTGCATCCGGATGCGGCACGCTTCGTGGTCAAGGTCATCTCAGGCGAGATGCGTATCGGCCTCAGCGAAGGGCTCGTCGAGGCGGCGATTGCGGAAGCTTTCGGATTGCCGGTGACGCAGGTCAAGCGCGTCCATCTCATCACTGGTGACATCGGCGAGACTGCCGTTCGCTGCAAACGTGGCGCGCTCGACACGACGAACGTCACCCTTTTCCAGCCTGTTCGCTTCATGCTTGCGAGCCCGGTCGAAACCGCCGCCGAGGCCTTCGAAAGGATGGGCGCAAACAAGGTCTGGACCGAGGAGAAGTACGACGGTGTGCGCTGCCAGCTCCATCACACCGACGGGCGCGTTGAGCTCTTTTCGCGCGACCTGAAGGAGACGACCTCGGCTTTCCCGGAGCTGGCGGAGAGTGCTCCACGGCTAGGACACTCGGTCCTATTCGATGGCGAGGTGCTCGCACATCGCGGTGGGAAGGTGCTGAGGTTCTTCGAGCTCCAGCGCCGCCTGGGTCGGAAAAAGGTCACGAGCGAGCTTCGGGAGGAGGTCCCGGTCGTGCTCGTGATCTTCGACCTGCTGTACCTCGATGGACGCTCGCTGCTCGACGAACCGCTTGACACGCGAAGGCGGTTGCTCGAAGGTCTCGGGGTCGAGCATCCATTCCTTCTCGCGCGGCTCGAGGAGGCAACCAGCCCCGCCGACCTGGACCGTATATTCGCAGACACGCGGGAGCGGGGCCACGAGGGTCTCATGGTCAAGGACCCGCTGAGTCCGTACACGCCTGGCCGCCGCGGTCTCGCCTGGTTGAAGCTGAAGCGGCCGCTGGCGACCCTTGATGTGGTCGTGACGGCAGTCGAGTGGGGACATGGCAAGCGCAAGGGGGTCCTCTCCGACTACACGTTCGCAGTCAAGGACACCAAGAGCGGACGCCTGGTGAACGTTGGGAAGGCGTACTCGGGTTTGACCGACGCTGAGATAGCGACCATGACCGAAAGGTTCATGGCGATCACGCTGGAAGATCGCGGCTGGGCACGGATCGTGAAGCCGGAGGTCGTCCTGGAGGTGGCTTTCGACTCGATACAGCACTCCAAGCGACATGCCAGTGGCTACGCGCTGCGATTCCCACGCATCGTGCGCATCCGCGACGACAAGCCGGTCGAGGAGATTGACACCCTCGAGCGCGTCGCGGAGCTGTACGAGCGCTATTTCGGAAGCAAGACGGAGGCGAGCTTGAGCGAGGTTGCGGAGACCCGGTGAAAGTCACTTTTATGGGTACCGCGGGGGCTCGGTTCATGGTCGCCAAGCAGCTGGCAGCGTCGGGCGGCCTCTACATAGAGGATGGCAAGGCGCGCATGGCTCTCGACCCGGGGCCGGGCGCCATCGTGCAGTACGCGAAGCGAAAGATCGACCTGACGAAGCTCGATGCCATCGTGCTGAGCCATCGGCACCTCGACCACTGCGGTGACGTGAACGTCATGGTCGAGGCCATGACCGAGGGTGGATTCGCGCATCGCGGCAGGCTCTTTTGCCCTTCTGACGCGCTCGACGACGACCCCGTGGTACTGCGTTACCTCCGCGGCTTTCCACAGGAGGTCGTGCGCCTGCAGCCCGAGACGGCGTACAGCGTGAACGGCCTCGACTTCTCCACCAGCCCGCGCCACGTCCATCAGGCTGAGACCTATGGTTTTCGCTTCGGCGGCAAGCTTGGGTGGGTGACCGATTCCGCCTACTACGACGGCATCGCCGAGCAGCACAAAGCTGAAGTGATGGTCATCCACGTCGTGCTGATGCAGTGCCGCTCAGAGCTGCCCCACCTTTGCCTGGAGGACGCCGAGCGCATCATCCGCGACGCCAGGCCCCGGCTCGCGATCCTCACCCACTACGGGATGACGGTGTGGCGGGCGCACCCGTGGGAGCTCGCAGCCGACCTCACCCAGCGAATCGGCATCGAGGTCAAAGCTGCCAGAGACGGCATGACCGTCGACGTATGAGCCCGCAGCAGCGCTTCCTCCTCCTCCTCATCCTGGTCGGAGCCTTGGCGACGGTGCTTGGGCTTGTGTCCAAGCGTGCGCGGCTGCTGCCCTACCCAGTCGCGCTTGCCGCGGCGGGCGTGGTGGTCGGCCTGCTCCCCGGTGGACAGCTGAGCCACATCGGCGCCGACGTGATTCTGCTCGCCTTCGTGCCGGGCCTGGTTTTCGAGGCGGCGCTCACCCTCGACCTGCCGGAGCTCAGGCAGCGGCTGCTTGCCGTCGGCCTGCTCGCAACCGCGGGAGTGGCGCTGACTGTCGTCCTGATCGGGACCCTGACCCACCTCATCCTCGGCTTGAGCTGGCCAAGCGGAATGCTGCTGGGTGCGATCCTGGCGACCACCGATCCAATCGCCGTGGTCACTTTGATGCGCCGATTGAGAGCGCCGGGCGGACTATCCGCGATTCTCGAGGGGGAAAGTCTCTTCAACGACGGCACCGGGGTCGCGGTCTTCACCGCGGTGCTGGCCACGATCCTCAGTGGAGTCCCCTCCGCCGGCGACGCGGCGCTGCGCTTCCTCGAGATCACCCTGGGTGGCACCGCGATCGGGATAGGGGTGGGATTCCTCGGTCTGGTTCTGCTCCGGTTCGCCGCCGATGCGCCGCTCGAGATACTGGCCACCCTCGTGATCGCTTACGGGAGCTACCTCGCCGCCGACGTCGTGCACGCCTCGGGCATCGTCGCCGTCGTCGTCGCGGGCATCGTGGTGGCCCGGTACGGAACAGCCATTGGAAAGCTGCACGGCCCGCAGCTGCTCGGTTTCTGGAGCCTGCTCGCCTTCGTCCTGAACGCCGTCCTCTTCATCCTGGTCGGGGCGGCCCTGCCCGCGTGGCGCCTGGTCCCTGTCCTCGGGTTGGTGGTGATCGTGTTCCTCATCATGCTGGTGACGCGCGCGGTGCCCGTCTACGGCCTGCTCGGCATCTCGGCGCTCAGATCTCCGCCGATCCCGTGGGCATGGCGCCACCTGACCTTTTGGGCGGGGCTTCGAGGTGCGCTGTCAGTGGCACTGGCGCTGTCGGTCCAAGACGTTCCAGGTGTCGACAACCGCGTCGCGGTGATCGCTTATGGAGTGGTCCTGCTGTCTCTGCTGGTCCAGGGCGGGTTGGTCGCTCCGGTGACGCGGGTGCTTGCCTTAGAAGAGTCCGGTTGAGCAAACGGGTTGGCTCCGAACGATGGAAGTGGCGAGGGTCCGTCGCCCTCGTGGCGGTAGCGCTCGGGTTTGTGATCTACCCACTCATCGAAGGCCGCAACGATGTGATCAATTCGGACTGGCCTGCATTCGCGACTGGGGCCAGGTTGATCGTGGAGGACCCGGGCCACCTGTACGACTTCGACACACAGCGCCGCGTCCAGCTCGAGGTCACGGGTGGCCGGACCCTGGTCACGCTCGGCATCAATGGCATCCTTCCGTTCCTCGCGCCTGCCTGGGTCGCACTCGTCGTGGTTCCGTTCGAGCTGCTGGGCACCGACCTCGGAGGCCGGCTGTGGATCTTGTTCGGCCTCGCATGCCTGGCCCTTGGCCTCTACCTGGCTGTACGTCCACGCCCGCCAACCGCGGTCCTTCCAGCTTTCGCCTCCGTGCCCACCGCCCTGCTGCTGCTCAACGCACAGCTCGACGGCCTCGTGGCGCTTGGGATCGGAGCCGCAATCGCCTTCTGGAAGCGTCCGTTCATCGCCGGCCTGTGTCTAGGGCTCACGCTGGTCAAGCCGCAGCTTGTCCTGCCCCTGGGTGCGGCCTTGTTGGTGGCACGGCAGTGGCGGACGTTGGCCGGATGGGCGCTGGCGGGTTTGGTGCTTGTCGGCGCGACGGAGGCTCTAAGTCCACGCTGGGTGTTGGAGTGGCTGCCCGCTCTTGGCAGCACCGTGAAGGCGGGGAGCAGAGAGGTCGACCTTGCGCACCTGGGCACTCTGCTTCCGGCCTACCAGGGTTGGGCGGTGTTCGGCCTGTCGGTGCTGGCTCTCGCAGCAGTCCTGGCACTGGCGCGCCGGCGCCGGTCGGACTTCCGAGCCGCAGCCGCTGTGATCATCGCGGGCGGCGTCCTGGTGGCGCCGCATGCCCTGCCCACCGACCTCGTTCTCGTCGCCGTGGCACTGGCGATCTGGGGAGAGGCCCGGTGGGAGGACTGGGTGCTCCTGTCGGCGGGCGCTGCGATCGCTGCCGTGGTGCCCGCTCCGTGGCCGGCGGCGGTCGGATTCCTGGTTGTGGGTTGGCTCTGCCTGCGGGCCGCCGGGCTCAGCGGGTGGCGGCCAGCACGGGCGCCGGCGTCTGCTGGATGAGCCCGTCGATGAGGCCGTAGCTGACCGCCTCCTCGGGACTGAGGAAGTAGTCGCGATCGGTGTCGCGCTCGACCCGCTCGAGTGGCTGGCCGGTGTGCTTGGCGATCAGCTCGTTCAGGACAACCTTGATGCGGAGAATCTCGCGCGCGTGAATGTCAAGGTCGCTGGCCTGGCCCTGGAGGCCCCGTCCTCCGATCAGCGGCTGATGCATGTGAATCGTCGCGTTGGGAAGTGAGAAGCGTCGGCCTTTCGCCCCGGCCATCAGGATCACCGTGCCGAAGCTCGCGGCGCGACCGATGCAGACCGTCGATATCGGAGAGCGGACGTACTGCATGGTGTCGTAGATGGCGAAGCCGGCGGTGACGGCACCGCCTGCAGAGTTGACGTAAATCTGGATCTCTTTCTCAGGGTCGTCGGCCGAGAGATAGATGAGCTGGGCCACGACCAGGTTGGCCACGACGTCGTCGATCGGGCGACCGATCAGGATGATCCGGTCCTTGAGCAGCCGAGAGTAGATGTCGAAGGTCCGCTCGCGGTTGCCGCCCTCGTTCTCGGTGACGGTCGGGATGTATGCCATCGAGAGGAGCTTACGAGATATATTCGGGCGGTTGGTACAGGCGGCCTTGCTCACGCCAGTTGAGTTCTTCAGCGCCCTGCGCAAAGGCCTCAAGTCGAAGCTTCCGCAGCAGTTGCGGGATTACGAGAGAGGCCGCGGCCACAGTCGACTGCTGAAGCTCCATTACGGCAGTCCGGAGATGCATTACGAGGCGTGGCACCACACGGGCGCCGGGAAGCTCGAGATCGGCCTCCACTTCGAGGGGCCGGCCGAGCTCAACCAACTGGCGTTCGACTTCTTCCGTCCGCGAATGGTCGAGGTCAAAGCGAGCCTGCCGCGAGCCGAGCTCGAGCCATGGGACCGCGGCTGGTCGCGGCTCTACGAGACCCTGCCCGCGACGCAGCTCGATGAGGTGGTCCTGCAGGGCGCGACCGAGCGGCTGGCCGCGTACATGATCACGCTGCAGCCACTGCTCACCATGTTCCTGGACGGCCGAGATGCTTAGGAGATTGCGATGAAACCGGTCATCGTCACCGAGGAGCTGGAGGCTTACATGGAGGGCCTCCTCCCGCAACGAGACAAAGTGCTCGCCCGCATGGAGGACGAGGCCGATCGCGAGGGGATACCGATCGTCGACGCCCACGAGGGGGCGCTGCTCGGCCTGTTGGCGAAGCTGGCCCGGGCCAAGCGGTTGCTCGAGCTCGGCACCGCTATCGGGTACAGCGGTATCTGGCTGCTGCGCGGAACCGATGGAGGCATGCTGACGACTTTCGAGGCGGATGGAAAGCGCGCTGCGCGGGCGCGCACCAACTTCGCGGAGGCAGGCCTCGCCAAGCAGGTCCTGGTCCTGGAGGAGGATGTCGTCGGAGGTCTGGAGAAGCTTCAGGGTCGGTTTGACGCCTGCTTCATCGACCTCCTCAACTCGTTCCCTTCGGAGGACATCACCCGCCGCGTGGTGAAGCTGTGCATTGAGCGCCTCGACGCGGGGGCGTTGCTTATGTGCGACAACGCACTGCGCCAGGGAGAGGTGTTGAAGCCAAAGAGCCAGCAAGCCCGCAACGCGGCTGTCTACAACCAGCTCGTCGCCAAGCACCCACGCCTTGAAAGCGTCGTGATTCCAATCCGTGACGGCCTGTCGGTCGCCAGGGTCAGGGACTGAGTCGCCGGCGGCGAAGCCGCACGCGCGATAAGAAGGAACGACCCGGGTTCCCTCTCATATCTTGGCTTCATCTCCCTCGATCCAGTAGGTCCCGTCCGTGGCGTGCTCCTTCTTCCAGATCGGCACCGATTCCTTGAGGCGGTCGATGCCCCACTTGCACGCCGCGATTGCCTCGGCACGATGCGGGCTCGACGCCGAAACGACCACCGACGGTTCGCCGACCTCGAGGCGTCCGGTGCGGTGGGCCATCGCCACACGCGCTTCCGGCCATCGCTCCCCTATCTCATCGGCGATCTTCCGCATCTGGGCGGTGGCCATCTCGGAGTAAGCCTCGTACTCCAGGTGGGTGACCGAACGGCCGCGTGAGCTGTCGCGAACGACTCCGGTGAACGTGCAGATTGCACCGGCCCCCTTGTGTGCGACCGCCACCTCGATGCGGCGGGCGTCCAGCGGTTGAGCCGTCACCTCAAAAAGGACGCCCGCTCCATGGGCGCCTCCGCTCACGGGTGGAATGAATGCGACTTCATCACCGTAGGCGACGACGGTGTCCCAATCAGCGAATTCCTGGTTCAGCGCCGCGCGAACCGCGCCGCGGTCCAAGCCCAAGCCCGGGTGCAGCCTCCGTACGAGGTCGTAAACGTCCGAGACAGTCGACCCGCTGGGAACCTCGAGCTGCTCGGTGTCAGTTCCAGCCAGCTCGCGCAATCGGGCGAAGAGCCGCACGCGCACCGCGATCGCGACAGCCATCGATCCATCCTAGCCAACAGACGTCGTGCGTAGGCCGAGCTCACCTCGGCCGTCGCCTGGCGCCCACGCCGGGCCACCAGCACGGTGCTGCTCGTCGGTCACCCGAAGGAATTAGCCGGAGGGGATCCGCTGGGACCCCCGCGACTCGGTCGTGGGAGGGCCTCCTCCCCTGCCTATGAAGATGTGGACCTCCTTGCCCGAGTCAAGCGCCCTGTCGACAGTGTTGCGAGTGCCCTTCGAGCTGCCATCCCAGAAAGCAACCAGGATGTCGCACGCGTCCACCAGCCGTTGGTTCCGCGCCGCCGACTTCGAAGGGTCGGCAAGCTCGTCGAACGAAGCCGGGATGACCTGGATTGCGATACCTTTTGACCGCGCAGTCTTGGTCGCCGCAGCGTCCACGCCACTGGCACTCCCGGTGATGATCGACGCACCGTGCGGTAGCGCGTTGACGTAGTCGGCGACACGATCGGGCTCGGAGAAATGCCGGCTTCCGACGATCGCGACCCTCACGTTATCGGTTCCGCCTCAGTCACAAACAGGTCGGTCAGCCGGAGGTTGAGGCGCTCTTGCCGATGGTGAGAAAGTTCTGCTCGAACATCGCGCGCAGCTTCTTGGCCTGGCGATCGTACTCGTCGGGGTCGCGCCAGCTGGTGCGTGGATCGAGAACCTCGGGAGGCACGTCCGGAACGTAATCCGGAATCTGCAGCCCAAACACCGGGTCCCGGTGCGTGGACAGGTCGTGCAGCTTCCCCTGGACGACGGCGCGCACGATTGCGCGGGTATGCGCGATCGACATGCGCTGCCCAACCCCGTAGGGTCCGCCGACCCAACCGGTGTTCAGCATCCAGACCTCGGCATGGTGCCGATTGACTCGTTCAATGAGCATGTCGGCGTAGCGCTCCGGCGGCAGGACCAGGAATGGCGATGCGAAGCAGGTGCTGAAGATCGGCTCAGGCTCGGTCACGCCTCGCTCGGTACCAGCCACCTTCGCGGTATAGCCCGACAGGAAGTAATGGCGGATCTGCTCCTCGTCGAGGCGGGCGACGGGAGGCAGAACGCCGTATGCGTCGGCCGATAAGAAGATCACGTTGCTTGGGTGCTTGCCCGTCCCGGTGAGGACCGCGTTCGGCATCAGGTCGACGGGATACGCGGCTCGGGTGTTCTCGGTCAGCTGCTCGGAGTCGTAATCCGGGATGCGGGTGCGGGGGTCGTAGACGACGTTCTCCAGGATCGTGCCGAAGCTTTCCGTCGCCGCGTAGATCTCCGGCTCCGAATCCTTGCGGATGCGAATTGTTTTCGCATAGCAGCCGCCCTCAAAGTTGAACACTCCGGATTCACTCCAACCGTGCTCGTCGTCGCCGATCAGGCGACGTGAGGGGTCGGCGGACAGCGTCGTCTTCCCGGTCCCGCTCAATCCGAAGAACAGCGCCACGTCCGAGCCGCCGCTGCTGACGTTCGCCGAGCAATGCATGGGGAAGACGCCCTGCGCCGGCAGCAGGTAGTTGAGCGCGGTGAAGACCGACTTCTTGATCTCGCCGGCGTACTCGGTGCCGCCGATGATCACGAGGCGACGGCCGAGATTGACCAGGATGAAAGTCTCGCTCCGCGTCCCGTCGCGCTTTGGGTCGGCTTTCACCGATGGCACCGACATGACGGTCAGGTCGGGCTCGAAATTGAGCAGGTCGTCGGCATTCGGGCGGATGAAGAGATTGCGGGCGAAGAGGCTGTGCCAGGCGAACTCGGTCACCACCCTTACGCGCAGCCGGTGACGGGCGTCCGCGCACGCAAAGACGTCCTGGGTGAAGACCTCGTGGCTGTCGCAGAAGTCGTCGACGCGCTCCAGGAGCCCGTCGAACTTGGAGGGAGCGATCGGCTGGTTGGCCGCCCACCAGATCGCACCTTCGCTGGTGGGCTCCTTGACGAAGAACTTGTCCTTCGGGGAGCGGCCCGTGTGCTGTCCGGTTTCGGCTGTCAGAGCACCGGACGAGACGATCACAGCCTCATCCCGCCGGATCGCGTGCTCATAGAGAGCCGCCGGGCTGAGGTTGCGGCGTTCTGGCGCTGGTCTATCCCTGGCGGGCACTGATCTGATCATAAGGAACGGCCCCTGGCCGCCGCCGGGATTTACTCAGGCGATTCGGGAGCGCCGCGTGCTGGCGCGGCGGCGTTGCTTGCCGGTCACGTAGTCGACCAGGACATACTCCCCCAGCCGGTCAGGAGAGACGAAAAACGCCCTGCCTTTGTTGATGCGGGTCATCTGGTTGATGAACTCGGTCAGGTACGGGCCGCGCTCGAGCATGAAGGTGTTGATGACGACCCGATCCCGCGTGCACCGCCTCACTTCGCGCAGCGTCTGCTGGATGGTCTTGAACGTCGGTGGGTACGCGAAGTAGGCTCGCCCATTGTCCTCGAGATGCGCGGTCGGCTCGCCGTCCGTGATCATGATGATCTGGCGGTTCCCGCGATGCCTTGCCAGCAATGATCTGGCGAGCTGGAAGCCGTGCTGCATGTTGGTCCCGTACACGTAGTCGTTGAGCGCCAGCTGGGGCAGCGTCTGCGGCTTCAGCTCGACCGCGTAGTTGGAGAAACCCACGACGTAGAGCGAGTCGCGAGGATACTGGCTGCGGATCAGCGAATCGAGTGCGATCGCCACCTTCTTCGCTGCCAGGAAGCAACCGCGTAGGAACATGGATCGGCTCATGTCGATCATGAGCACCGTCGATGCCTGGGTCACGTGCTCCGTGCGGTGCACGACGAAGTCTTTGGCATCCATCTTCACCGGTACCTTCGGCCCTTCCCGCAACAGCGAGTTGAACAGCGTCTCCTTGAGGTCGAGGAGGAACGGATCGCCGTACTCATATTCCTTGAGCTCGTCGGACGCGTCGTTGCCCAGGCCGCCTCGCGACAGCTGGTGCTGGCCCATTCGCGTCTTCTTGAGCTGGTCGAAGATGTCCCGCAGCGCCGACTGGCCGATCCGCCTCATTCCACGCGGGGTCAGCTCCAGGCGCCGGCCCTTCTTCTCGACATAACCGGCTTTTTCGAGCACCTCGGTCAACTTTCGCAGCTGGTCGATCGCCTGCCTCGCGCTGTCGCCGAGCAGCTCCTGCGCAAGGGATCGGTCGACGTCGTCGGGACGGAAGCTGCCGCGCTCCAGCTGCGACTCGAGACGGTCCATCTGCTGAAGGCGCTCCATGAGGCCCATCGCCTCATCCATCGAAAGCGGATCTTCACCAAAGAACGGATATCGCTCACTGAGCTCCGACGGCGGCATCATCGCCTGCATAAAGCCCGAAAGCCTGGCGAGCTCCAACCGCAACGAATCGTCCTGGAGGAGCGAGTCCATCATCTGCCGCAGCTCTTCTCGCGCCTCTGGGCTCATGCTCTGGAGCAGGGACTGCATCTGTGCCATCTGGCGCTGCAGATGCTCGAGCAGCTCGTCAAGGCTGTTGATGCCGGGCGGGCACATGTCGCCGTAGCGCTCCATGAAGCCGTTAAAGTCGGGCGTCCGTCCCTCCATCCGCTGCTCGAGCATCTTGTTCAGCTCACGGACCATGTCGCGCACGCGAGAAAGGTCCTGGCCCTGCATCTGCTGGATGGAGCCCTTCATGCCCTGGAACATCTGATCGAGCATTTGCTTCTGCAGGCCCTGCATCAGCTCTTCGAACTTCTGGCGCGCCTGGTCATCGACGAACTCGTAGTCGCGCAGCCCCTTGACCCGGCCTCCCAGGTCGTCAGGCAGCCGGTCGAGCTGCTCGTTACGCTGCCGGGCTATTCGCTCCATAAGCTTCTTCGCCTCGGGCGTGGTTGACTCGCTCAAGCGGCGCTCGATCCCAGCCTTCTCGGTGTCGATCACCTCCTGGACCTTCTCGCGCATGTGCTCCACAGTCGAGTCGAGGTTGTAGCGACCAAGCTCGCGCTCCCGCGCCTCGCGCAGCTGCTTCAGCAATTGCTCCAGTCCAGGCATGTTGGGCGACCCCCAGCGAAGGAGACGCTGGATGGCGGCGTTGAGATCCCCGTAGTTCATAAGGTCGTCGGAGAGCGCATCGAGCACGTCCCCGGCGTCCAGGTCGTCGAGGCGCTGGGTGCCGTCCCACCGCGAGTACCGGAATTTCACGCGATCACGCTAGCAGGCCTCCAGCCGCCTAGCGCCTTTTCAATGGCTCGCGCAGCGCTGAGGGCCATATCGTCGCACCAATTGCGCGCCACCACCTGGACGCCGATAGGCAGGCCTTCGGGCGACGTCCCCGCGCGAACCACGGCGCAAGGATTGCCTCCAAGGCTGTACGGGAGCGTGTAGCCAAACTGGTTTTCAAGCCTCGACTTGGCTCCGTACTCCGGCGCCGGCCCGGCAGCAGCCGGGCTGAGGATCAGGTCGTACTCAGCCATGAAGGCGAGCAGGCCGCTCCTGAAGCCGTCCCAGCGGCGGAACAGCCGGTCGTTGGGGATGTGTTTGCGGCCCCAATAGCCCAGGGTCACCTCGCGCGCCTCCTCGAGACCAGGCGGCTTAGCAGCGGTGATCCGGCAGCCCGCGGCGCGCAGGGCATTCGCGGCGGCCTTGACAGCCGCCGTGGTCGCCCTTGTCGGCTTGTTGATGCCGTCGTCCGAATACCAGGCCACCCTGAGGCCCTTGACCGGGCCCAAGCGCTTGGCGAGCGGCATCGGGATCACCCCGGAGTCGACCCCGTCCGGCCCGCACAGGATGGGCAGAAGGAGCCACAGATCGTCGACGAACCGTGCCATCGGGCCCACCTGGCTGCGGGGGTCTGCGAGCCCACCTTCAAGCGCATACCCTCCGGTGCTGGGTACCAGCCCGGTCGTCGGTTTCAGGGCGGCGATCCCACAGTAGTGGGCAGGCAGCCGGATGCTGCCCCCGGAATCGCTGCCGATGCCAAACGGGGAGCCACCCGCCGCGATGATCGAGGCCTCTCCGCTGCTGCTGCCGCCCGGAGATCGCTGCAGGTCATAGGGATTGCGGGTGCCGCCGTGCACGGAAGCAGCACTGTCGTCCCCGATGCCTCCGGGTGGGCAGTTCGTCTTGCCGATCAGGATGGCCCCGGCAGCGCGCATCCGTGCGACGACTGTTGCGTCCTGGGTGGGAACGTTGGTCTTCAGCTTCAACAACCCCGCGGTCGTGACCACGCCGGCGGTGTCGAAGATGTCCTTGACGGTGAACGGGACGCCGTGGAGAGGCCCCAGCTTGGCACCGCGGTGGATGTGGCGATCGGCGGCGCGGGCCTGGATCAGCGCCTTGTGACCTTCGGTACGCACCACCGCGTTCAGCTGCGGATTGATCGCCCCGATCTGCTCGATGTGCGCGCTGACGACTTCCTCGGACGAGATCTTCCCGGTCCTGATCGCTTTCGCCAACCACGTGGCCGAGGCCCCGATGACGTTTACCCTCCGGCGGCGCCTCTTTGCCAATTTCAGCCGACCTCTGCGTTCAGCGCCATGCGAGAGTCTCCTTCCAAATGAGAACGCGAGGTCGATCAGACCTCAGGTCGGAAAAGGCGATTCTCCCACAGCGCCAATATGAAGACCCCTATGGCTGCGACAGTCCAAAGGTTCGGGAAGACCAGGTCGCAAGGCTGCCTGTAGAAACCAAGCAGGCAGACGGCGAGAAGGCCAAGTGTCACCATCCGTCGGCGCTCGATCGCTCGCACGGCAAGTAGAAGGATGATCGGGAGCAGCGGCAGCCACTGGTACGGCCAGACCTCGTTCGGGATGAGCGCGCCCAGTGCGAAGCCGACAGCCATCCCGTAGGCCGGATTCCACGCGCTTCTCCACGCCGCCCACGCGGCGCCGGCCGCGAACATCACCACGCTCAGGTCGGAAAGAACCACCGCGAGGGTGCCCAGGTGCAGGGGCGATGAGACCATCACGACGCCCGAGCCGTTCGGCTGCAGGAAAGACTCGCCGCCGATGGTGCGCGTGAAAAGGGTGCGCACCGAGTCGTAAGCGCAATCCGGGTTGTGCGACGCAAGCGACGGGATCAGCACGTGCTGGTAGTAGAAGACCGCTCCACCAACGCCGAGAGGGATGAAGGTGACCGCGGTGACCAGCACCATGACGGCGACAAGCCCTGTGGCGTAGCGCACGCGATTCGCGGGGCGCGGGCCGATCACCATCGCGGCCGGGTAGTACTTGAGTGCCGAGACGAGCCCTCCCACCGCGCCCGCGAGGGTGGCTCCGCGCGCTTCCAGCCAGATGGACGCCATCGCGCCGAGCAGGATCACCCCACCCCGCTGCCCGGCGCTGACGTCTGCGAACAGGGGTGGGAAGTAGGCGGCGACCAGCCAGAATGCAGGCTTCGCTACCGGGTGCCTGATCGCGAGCCTCAGATAGAGGAACAGCAAGCCCGCGACCAGCGCGACGGCATCGATCAGCGTCCACACCTCGACGCCCACGCTTTTCGGCAACAGGGCGACCGGGATCGCGAGCGCCGCAACGGGTGGCGGGCTGACGAACGCAGCGAGGACGCCGGGCGGAGCGATCACGTGGGTCTGCGCCAGGTAAGCAGCGGCGGCGTCGTACATATGCGACGGATCGGTCAGGAAAGCGCGCGCGCCCTCCCACATGCCTTCTGCATCAGGACGGCGCGGGGCGAGCGCGGACAGCACCGCGACGCGAAGCCAGAAGACCCCGGCCAGGGCCCAGTAGAGAGCCGGCCGAGAAAAGAGCTCGAAGGCCGCATGCCTCAGCCGGCGAATCAATCGATGAGCTGTCGACGCGGGCCGCGGATTCCCTTGCGCGGCACCTGGAGCCGGGATGCGGCCCGGGGTGTGTGCTTGGGCACGGCGCCTACGATATGCGGTATGGCAGCCCGCAGACCAAAAAGCCTCACTCCAGTACGACGCACCACACCCGCGATGGAGGGCGTCGCGGCGCCCGAACGTGTGGCGACCACCGTGTCGGAGCAAAAGATCAACCAGTACCGGAAGCGGCGCTATCAGGCGCTGCACTCTGAGAACGAGGCCGCCAACAAGAGGCGCGCCGCCGGCAAGGCCACCGCCCGTGAACGCATCGAGATGCTCGTCGACGAGGGCTCGTTCGTGGAGCTCGACGTGTTCGCCACGCACCGCGCACACGGCTTCGGCATGGAGGACCGTCGCATCGCCGGCGACGGAGTGGTCGCGGGGTTCGGCGAGATAGATCGCCGACCCGTCGCTGTGTACGCCTATGACGCGACGGTGTTCGGCGGCTCGCTTGGTGAGGTCACGGCGGAGAAGATCGTCAAGGTCCAGGAGCTTGCGCTGCGAAACCGAGTTCCGATCATCGGGATCAACGATTCCGGCGGCGCCCGCATCCAGGAAGGCGTCGTGGCGCTCGCGGGCTACGCTGACATCTTCTATCGCAACGTGCGTTCGTCAGGCGTGATCCCACAGATCAGCGTCATCGCAGGCCCCTGCACAGGCGGGGCGGTCTACTCTCCCGCGATCACCGACTTCATTTTCATCGTCGCCGGCCAGGGCTACATGTTCATCACCGGCCCAGAGGTCATCCGCGTCGTCACCGGCGAGAGCGTCTCCTTTGACGAGCTTGGCGGCGGAGACGTCCACAATGCGACCTCGGGCGTCGCCCACTTCCTGCCCGACAGCGAGGAGGCATGCGCGGCCGGGGTTCGCAAGCTGCTGTCGTACCTGCCATCCAGCAACGGGGAGCGGCCGCCCTATCTGCCGACCACCGACGATCCCGAGCGCGCAGACCCGGAGCTTCAGACGATAGTTCCTGAGGCTCCCAACAAGCCGTACGACATGCGCCACGTGGTCTCACGCGTGCTGGACGATCGCGAATTCTTCGAGGTCCAGCCGTTTTTCGCGCCGAACATCGTCGTCGGGCTTGGACGACTAGGCGGCCATGTCGTCGGCATCGTCGGCAACCAGCCCAAGGTGCTTGCAGGGGCCATCGACATCAATGCCTCCGTGAAGGCGGCCCGCTTCATCCGCTTCTGCGACGCGTTCGGCATCCCGATCGTTTCCTTCGTCGACGTGCCCGGTTACCTGCCGGGGCGCGACCAGGAGCACGGTGGGATCATCCGCCACGGCGCCAAGCTTCTCTACGCCTACGCGGAGGCCACAGTCCCGAAGCTGACAGTGATCACCCGCAAGGATTACGGCGGAGCCTACTGCGTGATGTCCCCCAAACAGATGGGAGCCGACCTGAACCTCGCATGGCCGACCGCCGAGATTGCGGTCATGGGACCGGATGCGGCCGTCAACATCATCTACAAGCGCGACCTGACCGCGGCCCCGGACCCTGACGCCCGCCGCAAGGAGCTCGTCGCGGAGTACACGACGCGGTTCGCAAATCCTTACGTGGCGGCGGAGCGGGGGTACATCGATGACGTCATCGAGCCGAGTCAGACGCGGCGCGAGCTGGTGCGCGGCCTGCAGCTGTGCCTCCGCAAGACGGTGGAACGGCCCTCGCGCAAGCACGGCAACATTCCCCTTTAGCGGCGGGTCTTTCGACCCGCGTTATGAGAGGGAACCCAGATGGTTCCCTCTCATCGCGCGTCGGCTGCGCTGAGGCGCTACTCTCTTTCCGGCATATCGATTGGATCTGTCTGAGCTGAGTTTCTCCTCGCCACACCTGAGACTAGCAAGCACAAAGTCATGGCCGGGGAGACCCCGGCCAACCCTGCCACGCTAGCGGCGGGTCTGCGACCCGCCTGTTGAAAATTTCTCCGCGCCACAATGGGAGTCGTTAGAGACAAAGTCGAGGCCGGGGGGAACCCCGGCCTCCCCGGCAACGTTGGGATGATCAGGATGCCGACTTGGGCGGGACTGTTGACAGGGACGAGCGGCGGACTCTCTCCGATTTTCGGCAGAACTCGTCCACCGTGGCGATCAGCTCCGCTGCGGACCAGGTCAACGGCGAGACCGAGAGCGGCGCGCCGGTGTTCGGATCGAGCTGCTCGGACAGCAGGCCGCCTGGAAGCTGGTGGGCGACCACCCAGTTGATGATGTCGCGCGCAGGCTTCAGGTCGTGTGTTGTCTTGGCTGTCGCGATGTACCACTGCGCCATCCACAGCGTGCAGATGAACCAGGGGTTGCCTGGCACCTTCTTGGTGTCGGTCTCGACCCTGAAGTAGTAGTCGTCTCGATACCGCGCGATCCCGCCGGCAGCGGCGTTGTTGGTCAGCTGATCTTTGGTCGCGCGCATGGTCTCGACGATCCGAGGTTCGTCCGGCGGGTACATACCGAACCGCCACAGGCCGTAAATCGCGCTGTCGATGACCATGTCGACAGTCCGCGTGCCGTCGTCTTCCACTGCGATCCGGCGGGCGAACCGTCCCAAGTCGGCGCTGTAAAGGTTAGCGTCGGTGGCCGCGCGCAGCCGCTCCGCCGCGTCCCGATAGCGCACGAAAGCCGCGACATCGCCGAACAGCTCGGCAAAGCTCCGCCCCGCCTGGAGCCCACCCCAAACCGCGCCCACGGTGAAGGCATGCACACCCCAGCGCTCTTCCCACAGGTCCCAAGACGGCTTGATGAGGCCGTTGCGCTCGTCCACGTAGCTGACCATCCAGTCCGCCGCAGGAACGATGAGCGAGGTGTAAAGGCCGACGACGAAGTCGAGGTTGCGGTGAATGCGGTAGTGCTGCCAGAGCGCCCAAAGAACCAGCCCCGTCTCGTCCTCCTGGATGGGGAGAGTGATCACGCCCTTGCGGTCGACCCAGGGGAGCCAGGAGCTGCCAGGTAAACCATATGGGGTGTATTTGTGCAGGAAGAATCCCTCTTCGACCAGGCACTGCTGGCAGTACGTGAAAAAGCTTCGCGTCACGTCTTCGTGTCCGGCTCGATCGAGCGCATTCGCCACGAGAGCCCCGTCTCGTGGCCATGCATATGCATACGTGTCCCGCGCAAACTTGGTGATGTCGAAATCGGTCGCGGCGATGATGGCGCCGTGGTTGTCGACGTGGGTGCGTGCGGTCAGGATAGACCTTCGGTAGAGCTGCGTCACCTCCGAGCCGAGCTCTTCGTCGATGTGCCGGTGATCTTTCTCAGACCAGACTTGCCAATAGGTCAGCGTGCGTCCGAGGTAGGTGTCGCACCCCTTGCTGATGATCAGCTCCTGGCCGTACATGGTGACCTCGCTGAGTCGCGTGCCCATGCAGACCCAGTGCGCGACCGAGCACGGCGCGCCAGGAGCCACGGGGGTCAGGTTGAACCCGATCGTGCAGTCGACCGAGCCCTGCTCGATCGGGTTTCTTCCCAGCTCGCCATCCTCGGCGTCGACCCACGTACCGGAAGCCCCGCCGCCCTTCCTGCCGTTGGCCCAGGTGTCGATACCGAAGTCCGGCCCGGAATCACCTCCGACGAGAAAGTAGCGATTTCCCTTGTAAGCGATGACGCCGCGATGCCGGGGGTCGTAAGCCACCGTATTTCCGAGATCCGAACCCTCGATGTACCAGTCGTAGTGGAAGAACACGCGACCGGTGGTGAAGCCTGCCTCGCTCGACACTTCGACGTTGCGGATGAACCAGTTGCGGGCGAGGTCCACAAAATCTTCGAACTTGACGGTGATCCCGAGGCGAGGATGTTTCAGCGTGACCGCAGTCACCAGAGAATCTTCCGCATAACGGAGCTGCCGCTCCCAGCCTGCGTCTTCGATCCATGCGAATCTGCCGTCGATGAAGAAGCCGGTACGGCAGACGTTGCCCATCGTCTGGTTGGTGTCTCCCACGCGCGGGAAGTAGATGTCGCGAACCGAATAGTTGGCGTCGAAGCCCACCAGCACGTTGCCATTTCCGATGACGAGGCTTCTAGGCACGCTTTGGGCGCAATCCTAGTTGACTGGCACGACTTACTTAACGGGCACCATATGCAATTCGCGACCGCCCGCCTACAATCGCTCCCAAGCGCGCCAGGTGGCGTGCAGCACGTCGTTTGACACCGTCGCAGCAACCACGGAGCACAACGTCTTGGAAACGAATCACAACGCCTTCACCCCACCCGTTCGCATAGTCGCCAGCCGGAGGCGGCGGCGGACTGTTGCGGCCCGACTTCGGTCGGGGGTTCTCGAGCTGCTGGTGCCCGACTGGATGCCTCGCGCCGAGCGGGAGAGGTGGGCGGAGGAGATGCGACTGCGCCTCGCGCGGCGCATGGAACGGGCTCGGCCTTCCGACCAAAAGCTCGCAGAGCGCGCTCGCTTGCTCAACGATCGCCATTTCGGCGGAAGGCTGCGATGGACCTCGATCGCGTTTGCCGAGATGTCACACCTGTGGGGAAGCTGCACCTTCACGACAGGAGCGATCCGAATCGCCACTCGCGCGCGCTCGCTACCGGAGTGGGTCGTCGACTACCTCGTCGTCCACGAGCTCTCGCACCTGGAGCACAGCGACCATGGCACCGCGTTCCACGAGCTGGAGAACCGCTATCCACTGACCGAACGTGCGCGTGGCTACCTGATGGCCATCGACCAGAGCGCGGCCAACTCTTAGTCAGCGTTCGAACCTCAGGGGGTCAGCACGATCTTGGTCGCTTCGCGAGCGTCGAACATGCGGTAGGCCTCCTCAGCCTGGTCGAGCTTCATGCGGTGGCTGATGATGGCGTCGGGTTTCAGACGTCCCGCCGCGATCAGGTCGAGAAGCGGCCGCATGTATGCCTGCACGTTGCACCAGCCTGATCGGAATGTGAGCGACTTCATCCACATGGTCAGATAGGGGAACTCGCCCAGAACCGCGCTCGGGACTCCGACCGTGGAGATGGTGCCGCCGCCACGTACGCTCTGGATGGCGGTGTCGATCGCTGACAGCAGGCCGACGCATTCGATGCTGGAATCTGCGCCAACGCCGCCGGTGCGACTCTGAATCGCCTCCACCGGATGCACCTGCGAAGCGTTGATCGGGATGCCTCCAAGTTCCTGCGCGATCTCCAACCGGGAATCGATCATGTCCACGACGAAGATGCGGGAGGGACCGAAAAGGTGGGCGCACATGATCGCCATAAGGCCCACCGGGCCGGCACCGATGACGGCGACGGCGTCACCTGGCTTGATCTCCGCGCGCTCGGCCCCGAAGAAGCCGGTGGACAGGATGTCGCCGACGAAGATCGCCTGCTCGTCGGTCATCCCCTCCGGTATCGGTTCCATCGAGTGGTCTGCTAAAGGCACGACGACGAACTCGGCCTGGCCGCCCCCCAGGTCCCCGAAATGCTCGCCATGGCCGAAGGTCCCCTTGTTGATGCACTGGTTGAACCACCCCTTCCGGCACAGGGCGCAATGACCGCACGACGTGAAGAAGCTGGACACCACGCGATCGCCGGCCTTGAAACGCTTGACCTCAGGGCCAACTTCTTCGACCACACCGACGAATTCGTGCCCCAACACGGCACCCTGGTTCACCGGCGTATGGCCATGGAAGATGTGCAGGTCGGACCCGCAGACAGCGCCGAGGGTGACTTTGACCAGTGCTTCGGACGAACCCCTGATGGTGGGCTTGGGAACATCGGTGACCTTGACGTCGCCCTCACCCTGAAAGGTCAGCGCCTTCATGCTCGGATTCTAGGCGCCCGTGGCGCCCGCTCCGCCCCACCTAAGCTACGGTCGTGCGACTGAAGGATGCCGTGGTCGTGGTCACAGGCGCCTCGAGCGGGATCGGCGAGGCGACCGCCCTTGCTTTCGCGCGCAAAGGCGCACGCCTCGCGCTTGGCGCACGGCGCTTGGACCGCCTCAACGCTGTCGCCAAGCGATGCCTCGAGCGCGGCTCGCCTGACGTGAGCGTACGCCGCCTCGACGTCGGCCAAAGCGCGGACGCGAGAGCATTCGTGGCGGCGGCGCTGCGCGATCACGAGCGTATCGACATCCTCGTCAACAACGCCGGGATTGGCTGGATGGGACGCCTCCACGAGATGCCCGACGAGAAAGTCGACGAGCTTGTCGCCACCAACCTCATGGGGGTGATCACAACCACGCAAGCGGCGCTGCCACCCATGCTGGAACGGAGAAGCGGCGTAATCATCAACGTGTCGTCAATCGTCGGGTTTCGGGCATCGCCCTACTCCGCGGTTTACTCCGCCACCAAGCATGCAATCGTCGGCCTCTCTCACGCGCTGCGGGGAGAGCTGTCCGGCACTGGCGTCAAGGTTTGTGTCGTCTACCCCGGAGTCACGAAGACGGAGTTCTTCAACTCCACAGAGCTGCCCGTCGGGCCGATGTATCCCGCGTCATGGGTGGCGAACCTCATCGTGCGGACCGCACGCTTCCCGCGACGCGACGCGGTAGTCATACCTCTGCGGCTGGCTCATCTCGCCGAGCCGATTTTCGGCGGCTTGATGGACCACAGCCTCGGGGAGGCGCGCCGCCTGCGATCCCCCAACCTCAGCGGCACCGGCCTACCTCCCCACGAGAGCTAGTTCCCCTTTCCCCTCAAGGGGAGGGATCAGGGAGCCTGGCGAAGGCTGGCTACAAACGCTACTTCTGCCATGCCGCCAGCAGCTCCTCCAAGCGATGCGCGTTCTTGACCGAATAGTTCGAGTAGTTGTTGTTCATGATCGCGTGCACCTCTTTGGCCGAGCGCTCCATCTCCTTGATCCGCGGAACCCACTCCTTGAGCTCTTCGTCCGCGTAGTCGTGACGAAAGCGAAGGTTGGGCGGAGCGCCTTTTAAATCCCATGTTTCGTGATTGCGACCGTGAAAGCGGACAACCGCCAGCTTGCTCGAGGTGACATCGAACACCGGAGGCATGCTCGTCTTGTGTCCCTGGGGGACGTCGACGGCGACGTAGGGGATGTCCCGCGTCCGCAGGAAGGCCAGAGTTCCGTCGCGGTGGCGGGCGTCCATCCACTCAGGCTTTCGAAGCTCCACGGCGACCTGGAACCCGAACATGCGCTCCTGGCACTGCTCGATGTATGCGAGCGAGCGGGACGACGGCAGGAACCACGGTGGGAACTGGAAGAAGACGGCGCCCAAACGCCCGGCGGCCCGCAGCGGCTCGAGTGCGGATCGGAAGCGTTCCCAGGACTCGTCCACCAGCTCGTCTGGCATGTGCTCCAGATAGATGTTCTTTTCGCGCAGCATCTCGGGCAGTGCCTCGCGGATGTCCTTGGGAAGGGCCATCGGCTTGGTTGGATGGTTGGTGAACAGCGAGAAGGATTTGATGTCGAACACGAATCCAGGCTCGGTCCGCGCCACCCAGAGCTCTGAGTTCTCCGGTTTGGGCATGCCGTAGTAGGTGGAGTCCACCTCGACCAGGGAGAACTGGGAGGCATAGAAGTTGAGGCGCTCTTCGGAGGATGTCGCGTTCATCGGATAAAAGAGCTTGGAGTCGATCAAGGACTTGTCGATCCACCCCGCGATGCCGCAGCGAACGGTCATGGCTCGATCGTGTCACAAGTTCGCAAACAGGGCGCTATGATCCGTCGCGCCCGTGGGCCGCTACATCCGCTACTGGTACACGTACCGCACCATCGTCGCGGTGCTGATCGGGTTGGGTGTGGCCGTGGCGATGTTCGGGCTGTACTCGCAGCAAACCTTGTGCGACACACATGCCAAAGGCTGTGTGGTCAACGTTTCGGTTCACCCGGAGGACCGCTTCATGGGCTATGGAAAACCGGATCCAGGCGTTGTGATCGTCGGCATCGACAATCAAAGCGTCCAGACCATCGGCACCTACCCCGTTCCCCGCGACGTTTACGCCACAGCGCTGCAAAACCTCGAGAAGGCCGGCGCCTCCGTCGTCGCCTTCGACGTCGGACTCAGCGACCCGCGCGACCGCCTGACCGACAAGAAATTTGCCGCCGCTCTCGCCGCAAGCACGGTGCCGGTCGTCCTCTCGTATGCCGCCTCCGGTTACGTGGTCGACAACGGGAAGCTCATCCAGTGCTCATCCAAGACAACCAGATGCCAGGGGATCGATCAGATCCCATTGAAGGAGCTCCGATGCGCCGACGCCAACACAGATCCGAAGGTGCCGTGCCAACAGGCATACAGGAACGTGACCCTCGCCTCGACCGACCTGCAGTTCGACTCCGACGGCGTGGTCAGGCGGATTCCGTTCTTCGTGCAGCCTGCCTGCTTCTCGGAGGGCACATGCACCTCGCCGGTGATCAACACATTTGGCTTTGCGGCTTACCGCGCGGCGTCGCTCGGGCAGGATCTCACGACTGGACCGACCCTTCAGGAAGGTGACGGTACCGCCACCTTTGGAACGGCGTGGTCGGCCCGCATCGACGAGACCGGCTCCGCGCTGGTCAACTTCTCCGGCCCACCAGGCGCCTACGCGAACAAGCGGAACTACATCAATTTCGCCGATGTGTGGAAGGGCACGGCAGACCCCGCGATCATCAAAGGCAACATCATCCTGGTCGGCTATTACGGCCTGGCGGGCGTGAATGACCAGCAGCTGGTGACCACCAGCGCGGGCTCCAACGCCACCCACCAGATGGCGGGGGTCGAGCTGCACGCCAACGTCGTACAGATGCTGGACGGCGCAGCAGGAGCCCCGGGCAATGCCTCGACCCTTTTGTTCCGCGAACCGCCATTGCTGATCTTCCTTTCGATCCTGGCCCTTGCGGTGTTGATGGCGCTGGTGGTGGCACGCGTCTCGGTGCTGTGGGGCCTGCTCGCGTCGCTTGTGGCGGTGGCCCTGGTCACATTCAGCCTCGCAGCGGTGGCCCTGTTCACCAACGTCGTGCCGGACGTCTTCCACCCCTTGCTCGCGATCGCGCTCGCTTATACGGGTGTCACCGCCTACAGATTTCTCTATGAAGACCGCGAGAAGCGCAAGGTCACCGCCATCTTCGCCCACTACCTGAAGCCCGAGATCGTGGCTCAGCTCGCAAGGACTCGTGGCGGGGTGGATGACATCCTGCGTGGCGGCGAGCGACGTGACATCACGCTTTTGTTCGTCGACGTGCGCGGCTTTACATCCATGTCGGAGCGCATGGAGGCCGATGACGTTGTGGACGTCGTCCAGATGTACCTCGACCACCTCAGCGGGACCATCTTCACGTGGGACGGCACCGTCGACAAGTACGTCGGCGATGAGATCGTCGCGTTCTGGAACGCTCCCCGCATTCAGGCGGACCACGCGCTCCTGGCGATCCGATGTGCCTACGACCTGGTCAACAAAGCCCCCGAGCTCGAGGCGAAGCTGATCGCGAGTGGCCTTCCTCCCATCCGATGGGGCATAGGGGTGAACACCGGGCCCGCGGTGGTGGGGAACATGGGCTCGCGCAGCCGATTGCAGTACACGGCTCTGGGCGACACCGTCAACACTGCCGCCCGTTTCTGCGCCAACGCCCCCGCCTTCCACCTTTTGATCGGCGCGCCCACCTATGAGCTGTGCAAGGAATACATCGCCGTCGACATGGTGCCCGGTGTGCAGCTCAAGGGCAAGTCAGCCGAAACCTTTCGCATCTATACGGTGACCGCGATTCGCGAGACTCCAACTTCGCCGTGGGTCTCATTCCCGACCGAAATGGCGAACCACGCCTATGAGACTTTCACGGACCAGTACCGGGCGCAGCATTCGCAGCAGACCGTTCTCGCCGCCGGCGACCTGGCATCCCGCGACATACTCGTCGGCGAAGCCGCCGAGCGGGCCCTCGCGGACCACGAGGCCGCCTCCCCGCCTCTGGCAACTCCCACCAACGGCCAGGGCTGAGAACCGAGCCTCCTCAGTGAGGCGATGCAGCGACCGCTAGGCAAACGGTCGGCGCCAGGGCCAGCGCGCACACAAATATGCCCATGCATCCGGTGGCTCTCTTGGTCACCGCCTTGACCGGCGGTGTGGGGTTGTAAACAGCCTGCGCCTGCATTCCCGCCGCAGGCCCGCCTGCCGCCATGCTCGGGACCGCCAGCGGTGAGGCAACGGCCGCCACCTGCGCTGCAGCCGTCGCGGGCACCATCTTCGACAGGTCGGCGCCCGGCTCCAGGCTTCTCAGCCAGCCGGGGCATAGCCGATCGGCGATTCGCGACATCACCTCATCGAACTCCTCTCCGCTTTGGTAGCGCTCTTCGGGTCGCTTCGAAAGTGATTTGAGAATCAGCTCATCAAGTCGCATGTCCAGCCCTGGCCGATGAACCGATGGCGGCTGCGGCGGCGCCTGGACGTGCTTGGCCATGAGAGTGAAGGGGCCATCCGACTCGGACACGGTGAAAGGCGGCTGGCCGACGATGAGCTCGTAAAACATGATTCCCGCGGAGTACAGGTCACTTCGCCCGTCGACCTTGCTCGAGGCCACCTGCTCGGGCGACATGTACAGCGGAGTACCCACCGTCGTGCCCGTCTTGGTCGCGGTCGATTCGGCGCCGGAGTCGTCTATCAGCCGCGCGATGCCGAAGTCGGCGACCTTGACATGGCCCTCGTCGGAGAGCAACACGTTCTCCGGCTTCATGTCGCGATGCACGATCGCATGCTTGTGTGCGTAATCGAGCGCCTGCAAGACCCCGTGCATCACCGCGAAGATCTGAGGCATCGGAATCGGCCCCAGGTTCAGCCTGTCTCTCAGTGATTTGCCGCGCACGAACTCCAGCACGATGTAGTTCGCGGTGCCGATCTGTTCCAGATCGTGAACCTGAACCAGGTTGGGATGGCTCGTGCGCGCCATCACCTGCGCCTCCTGCAGAAAGCGCGCCAGCGCGGTCTGATCCGCATCAGGCGAAAGAATCAGCTCTTTGATGGCCACCTCACGCGCCAGGCCCGGCTGCTCGGCCAGATAGACAGCGCCCATACCGCCTCGTCCCAACTCCTCCTTGACCAGATATTTGCCGATCTGGCGTTGCCCAGGCGTCGCCACCGGCGGCGGCGGAGCGGGGGTCGGAATCAGCCTTATCGTGGCGTCGCCGCCCCCAGGCGCGGGAGCGGCAGCCGCGGGTTGGACGACAGCCGATTGCGCTGCGGCTTGAGGGTCCGCCGGGGGCGGCGGAGGGCTGGTGGCGGCCGCCGGCGCACGGGTGGGCAATCTCATGGTGGGATCGGCCTGACCGGCGGCCGGCGCCGGCGCCGCCTCGCCCGCAGGGGCCGCAGCGGCAACTTTCTCGGGCGCGGGAGTGCTCTGTGTGGGAGCCCACTCCGGGATGTCGACCGGTGGCTGGTTTGGAGGCGTTTCGGGGGCCTGACCAGGCTCGGTCATTTCGTTCGGAGCCTAGCAGAGTGGGTTCCGCCCGAACGCCGCGCGAGCCAAGGCCACAGAAACCTATGGTGTTTTTGCGCCATTCAACCGATAATCGGGCCGAGAACATCCACCCCGTTCGAGGAGGAGACTATGTCCCAGATCCCGCCGCCGCCGCCAGGACAGCCTGCGCCCATGGGAGGGACGCCTGGTGCTGTGGGCGCTAACAAGAACCTCTACACGATCCTTGCATGGGTTCTTTTTCCACCGATCGGGAGCGTGATCTTTCTCTTTGTCGGCAAGGACGATCCTGACGTGAAGTACAACGCGGCCAACGCAACGCTGGTCCACGGCGCGATGTTCGCCGTGTACATCGTCCTTTGGATCATCTCGGTCATCATCTGGCCCCTTGCCATCCTCGCCGCGATCTGGGGCTTCGTCTGGTTCATTGTCTGGGTGGTCGGTTTGATCCTGGCCCTACAGGCAGGCGGCAGGCGCTTCAGCTTTCCGCTCCTTGGACCGATGGTCGCCTCGTATGTACCGATGGTCGAGGGCTGGGCCAGGTAAGAATCCGCTCATCGTCAAAGGGCTTCGATCGACGAGGCCCTTTTTTGTTTGGACCGGCCTGGCTGTTACTGCTTCGCTATCTGTTCGAGCGCTTTCTCCACACCCTGCCTCAGCTCATCGCGTTCCTCTCGCAGCAAACCAACCTCGGCGCGGGTCTGCGCCAGCTGATACCTCAGGCGTTCGACCTCGTTGGCAAGGTCCCGTAAGCGAGGATCAGGCCCGTTGCTCCTGCGTATCACGTCCTCCAGCTCGAGTCGGGCTCGCTCGAGCGCGACCTTCAGCTCTCGCCTCTCTGCCAGCAGCTCCTGGACGAGCGACTCAGATGGCTCAGCCGGCTTTTTCGACATAGCGGCACAGCCCGGGCTGAAACTCGCGGAGCCGGAGATGTTCCATCTCGCCGCGCAGAAAACGCGACTTCACGTCCAGGCTCTCGATCCCCTTGACGGCCTCGAACGGATAGCGATAGAGCTTGCCCGAATCGATCAGGAGGCACACCGCCAGGCGCTCGCCATCCTTCTCGACGACGTGTTTGTAGCAGGGGACTGTCCGGCGCGCGATCTCCATCTTGGTGAAACCGCCAACCCTGCCGGACAGCACGTCGATGGGGCTCCGCATTTGCGAATCCTAGTGGACTGTAACGGCCAGATATGGCTGGTACGGTCCACTAGTTCAGAAGGGAGAGCTGCTCGGGCTCGGGAGGTGGTTTCAGGATGACCCGTCGCCGATCCGAAACCCCATGGAGCGTGCGAAGCCGCTTCACCGCCGTCATCGTCGGCTCACCGAATGCCGGCGGCAGGTAAGCGCGCGCTCGATAGGCATCCTCGTAGCGAGGCACGAGCTCAGGCCAGTGCTTGGTCAGCACTGACATGAAATGTTCGCGAGTGCCCTCCCTGAGGTAGAGCATGCCCGCCCAAAGTCCGGTTGCGCCCGCGGCGCGCGCAGCCTTGACAACGGCTTCGATGCGATCGGGCCTGTCCGACAGGCCAGGCAGGATTGGTGCCATCCCGACGCCGACGTCGATGCCGGCCGCGACGAGCTTCTCGATGGCCCGCAGGCGCTGCTTGGGATGCGCGGTCCCCGGCTCGGTGCGGCGCCAAATGTCATCGTCGACTGTCGGGATGCTGAAAGTGATGTGCAGGTCGGCCCGGCGGGCAAGCTCCGTCAGGACGTCGATATCGCGGACGATCATCGGACCGCGGGTGATCAGCGCGGCTGGGTTTGAGGAGTCGCGCAAGACCTGCAGGCACTGGCGCGTCAGCCGGTAGAACCCTTCCGCAGGCTGATATGGGTCGGTGGCGGCGCCGATCACCACTGTCTCCCGACTCCACGACCTGCGCGATAGCTCGCTGCGCAAGACACCGGCAATATTCAGCTTGATCCTGACGGTCCGGCCGTAGCGATCGTCGGAGGGACGATCGGCTCGAAGTTCGAAAGCGCGGACGTAGCAGAACGCGCACCGGTGCTCGCAGCCCGTGTATGGGTTCAAAGACCAATTGAACGGCATTCCCTTGACCGGGTTGAGGGCGGACTTGCATTGCACCTCGAGGTACTCGACGTGGGCGAGCCGCGCCTCGGGCGCTTCCATCCGGCAATCGTAGAACAAATGTTCGCCGGTGGAAAGGCGCCCTGCTTACGGCTTTTTGCGCCCTTTCGGCCGGGTGCTCGACGATGGGCAGAAGTCGTTCAGGATGCACTGTTCGCAACGAGGCCGGCGAGCAAGGCAGATTCGGCGGCCGTGCAGGATCAAGCGGAGGGAGAGGCCTGTCCATTCTTCCTTCGGCACGATCGAGCAGACCTGACGCTCGATCCTGACCGGGTCCTTCGACGAGGTGAGCTTGAGGCGGTTGGTGAGCCGCTTGACGTGGGTATCGACCGCAAAGCCTGGCACTCCGAAGCCAACCCCCAGGATGACGTTGGCTGTCTTTCGCCCGATGCCCGGCAGCTTGACCAGGTCCTCGATGTTGTTCGGCACCTCTCCACCGAACACCTCGACGAGCTTGCGGCTGGCAGCGATGATCGCACGAGTCTTGGCGCGAAAGAAGCCCGTCGGCTTGATCAGGGCCTCCACCACCGAAGGGTCGGCCGCGGCCAGGTCGGCGGCTCTCGGGTAGCGTCGGAAAAGCTCGGGCGTGACGAGGTTCACGGTGCGATCGGTCGTCTGCGCCGAAAGTATGGTGGCGACCAGGAGCTGGAAAGGATCGCGGTGAGCGAGCTCGGTGACCGCCGGATATGCCTCTTTGAGGCGTTCGTAGGTGAGCTTCGCCCGGATTCGGGCCCCCGGCGGGAGCCTGGGAAGCGGGGGACCTTTCTTGCGCTTAGGAGCCAAGGAGCTTGCGCGCGGCGGCCGCGACCTGGGCGCCTTCGGCTCGGCCCGCCAGGCGGGCGGTCGCAGCTTTCATGACGCTGCCAAAAGCCTTGGGCCCTTCGACCTTCAACTCGGCGATGACAGCTCGAACCTCGGATTCCACATGGTCGGGGCTCATGGCCGCCGGCAGAAACGGGCGCAGCACGGCCATCTCGGCCGCCTCGCGCTCGGCCGACGCCTTGCGTCCTGCCTTTCGATACGCCTCGATCGCCTCCTCCCGCTTCTTGACCTCCTTGCGGGCGACCCGCACCACGAGATCATCGTCAAGCGTTCCGGCGGCTCCCGCGTCCTTGCTCGCCTTCACCAGCTCGCTCTTGAGAAGGGACAGCGTGCTCAGGGCTACCTCGTCCCGGTTGCGACGCGCCTCGACCACCTCGGTTTGGATGCGCTCGTACAGCCCCATGGCGCCGATTGTCACACACGCTTGCGCGCATACGCTCCGTACGCTTAAGCGCACACGCGCCTTGCACCGATCGCCCATAATCGGCCCAAATGCTCCTTTTGATTGGACCCGCCGTAGCCATCATCGGTCTTGTCGCTGTGGTTTTCGTCATGCGCCACAAATCCGTCGAAAAGCGTTCCATGTACTCGGCACGGCGCTCTCAGATCGAGCACAAGGTTCGTGCCGCGCGCCAGCGCACCCTGATTGCCGGCAAGCAAGCCGAAAAAGCCAGCGCAGAGCCTGCTCCGAGCCCGGCGGCCGCGGCCCCCTCCGCGGGCGCCGCCCAGTACAGCCCGCCTGCCTCTGCCGAGGCCCCAGCCGCGACCCCACCTGCCAAGAGTGCCCCGCCCCCCGCCGAGCCCGCGTGGGAGACGGGACCAACGACGCCGGTCCCGAGTCCGCCTGCCTACACTCCGCCTGCCCCCGCATACGAAACGCCCGCGTACGAGCCTGCTCCGCGTGCGACCCCGGCGGACGAGCCGGCATGGACTCCGACTGCGCCGGAACCGCCACCCGCCATGCCTGCCGCGACTCCCGCCGCGACTCCTGCCGCGACTCCCGCAGGCGGTGGAGCATCGTGGTCGATCGTCGGCGAAACCAAAGGAGACCCTGAGCCTGCACCCTCCTCCAAAAAGAAGAAATCCAAAGAGGACGCACAGCGAGGTGCCTGGTCGTTGGCCTCCGGCGAGGTGGCCGGTGACGAGCCCGATGAAGCGCCTCGGAAGCCGAGTGCTGCGGTGGCAATCGCCCAGTACGCTGCACTGGTGTTGGGCCTTGGATTGATGTTGATCGGCGTCATCGTGATGGTGGCCAACGCACACGTAACTTAGGCGGTCTTGGACCGCCTTATAAGGGAAAAACCCGGATGGTTTACCCTCATCGCCGGGCGCTTCGGGTCAGGATTGCTTTTGCCAAAGCTGTCCCACCTTCTTTCATGACCGTGTTGCAGACGATCGTGCGGTAGCCCAGCTTTTCGATCGCGGGCGCCAGGTCGGCGTCGCGGTTGTCGATCACAAACGCGCTCGCGAAGCCGGTGTACAGCCGCGCAACACCCACTGGTGACGCCTCATGGCCCGTTGCCTGAAGCATCTCCACCGTCGGGCCCTTGAGCGCTGATCCAGCAACGATGGGCGTGATCGCCACAGTCCGATCGCGAGGCAGGGTCGGGCCGATCAACTTGAGGATCGGAGCGATGGAGATGAGTGGGTTCGACGGACCGATGACGACCAGGTCTGCTTCGGCAACCGCCGCCAGCACCTCGGGTGTCGCTCGTGCCTGCTCGATCCCGTCGAACTCGATCGATCGCAGTGCCGGCCCCAGCCGCTCGCGGACGAAGTACTCCTGAAACGAGAACACGCCTTTCTCAGTGATGAGGCGTGTCCGAATCCGGTCATCGCTCATCGGCAGCACTCGAGTGTCAAGCCGAAATCGCGCGCCCAGGGCGAGTGCCGTCTCTGTGAGCCGGCCAGCCCGCCGCAGCATCTCCGCCCGAACGAGATGAGTGGCGAAGTCCTGATCGCCGATTCGAAACCATGCAGGCTCGCCTATACGCTCGAGCGCTTCGAGCACGTGAAACGAATCGCCCTTGACCCCGTACCCGGCGGCTGCGTTGAAAACGCCCGCCAGCCGGTAGATGGTGGCATCGACGTCGGGGCTGACCAGCAGGCCCCAGAACTCGTCGTCGTCAGCGGTGTTGGCGACCACCGTGAGATCCCCGCCTGGGAGCACCGACTGGAAGCCAACGGCGAGCATGGACCCTCCGGTCCCCCCGGCTAGCACGACCACCTTCACCGGAAGAGGTCTTCGGGCGCGGCCCGTATCAGGTCCCGTCCATGCCCGCTGCCCTCGAGCTCGAGTCCGCGCACGAGCACGACGGGAGTCCGGCGTGTCTTGCCCATTACCAGACCCGCGGCCGCCGCCACCTCATCCGCAAAGGCGAGCACCGTTGCGTGAAGCTTCTTGCCGTCGTCGTCCAGGCGACCGCGCATGTCGATGAGCGCCGGCAGCCCGGCCACGCCGAGGGCCACGTTCACGATTCCAAGCCGCCACGGGCGGCCGAACGTGTCCGAGACGATCACCCCGACTGCGACTCCTTTCATCTCATGAAGGCGTCGGCGGAGGTTCTCCGCGCTGGCGTCGGGATCGGCGGGGAGAAGCAAAACGATGTCGGTACCGGGAATGTTGGAGTGATCGACGCCGCTGTTCGCGCAGATATACCCGTGGCGGGTCTCGGTGATCAGGACGCGCTCGGAGCGCAGGACGCGAACGCTTTCGTCGAGGATCACCTGGACCACGCGGGGGTCGGGCTGAGCGACCAATCGAGGCGCAAGCCGGACCGCCTCATCGCCGGCCGTGACTCCATCCAGATGACGGATCCGGCCCTCCGATTTGGAGACGATCTTCTGCGCAACCACCACGACGTCGCCGGCCATAAGCTCGGTCCGTGCGCCGATCAGCTCCGCGAGGTCATCACCCGGTTTGACCTCTGGCAGCCCGTCTACGCCAATGAGCTCTAGCGGCCTCAAACCGCTCGCCGCGAGTAGACGAGGTCGGCGGGTTCGTCGAGGTCAAGCGCGATGGCCTCGGACCTGTGGATGGCAAAAGTGACCCCCTTCGCCTCGGCCTCACGACGAAAAGCGGCTAACGAGTCCGCGCCGAAATGAAGAGAGAGGGCCCCGGGAGGATGCAGGTAGAGCGCGTTGGTGCCTCCCCTCCCCAGAGCAGGGACAGCCACGGCGACGGGAGGTTCGAGCCGGCCGGCGACGGCCAGCAGCTCACGCACGGCTTTGGGCGTAACCAGCGGCAGGTCGCTGGACAGCAACAGGACCGCGCGCGCCCCACTTCGCAGCGCGTGGGCGATCCCGCGCTCAGCGGCCATGTTTTGGCCATCCTGACGGGGCTCGCGTAGGGCTTCAGCGCCCAGTTGCTCCGCCATGAGCGCGACCTCGTCGCTGCCGGCGACGACCAGCCGCACAGCGCCGGCGGTGGCGGCGGCGATGGCGCGCTCGGCGTTGCGTCGGGCAAGCGCCTTGCGAGACTCGGGATCCATCACGGCCCCGAGGCGTTGCTTCGCCAGGTCGAGGTCTTTGATGAGCACGATGACCCAGGTTCTCGATGAAAGTTCATCGCCGCTCATCGGAGGGCGCCCGGAGGATCTCTTCGATTGCACGCTGTTGGCGTCAACCCCACTGCGCGCGAATGCGCGGCAGGATTTGCTCCCCGTAAAGCTCGAGGAAGCGCGCCTGGTCATCACCTGGTGAGTGAAAGACCAGGTGGTTGAAGCCGAGCTCGAGGTACGGCCTCAGCTGCTCCAGGTGCTCGTCTGGATCGTTCGAAACAAGCCAGCGCCGGTGGGCGACCTCTTCGACCCCTTTCGCCAAGCGCTCCATCTCGCGAGGGTCGTCGATGCCGGCCTTAGCTTCGGGTGGCAGCGCCAGGGCCGCCCAGATCTTCGTGTCTTCGAGCGCGCGTGCTCGATCGGTGTCATAGGAGACCTTGACCTCGATCATTTTGTCGAGGTCGCGTGCGTTGCGCCCCGCCTCCGACGCGCCTTCCCCAAACGACGGCAAAAGCTGCTCCGAGTACAGGTCCATGCCTTTACCTGACGTGCATATGAGTCCCTCGCCAATACGCCCGGCGAACTTCGCGACCTGCGGGCCGCCGGCGCCGACGTAGATCGGAACAGGTCGATCCGGCCGGTCGTAGATCGTTGCGTTTCGCGTGTGGTAGTACTCGCCGTCAAAGGTGACCAGCTCCTCCGACCAGAGCTTCTTGATCAGACGTACGGCCTCGCGCAGACGGGCGAATCTTTCCTTGTTGTCAGGCCATTGGATGCCAAGCGCACCTTCGTTGAGATGCTCGCCAGTCCCCACTCCAAGGATCACCCGCTCCGGGTACAGGGAACCGAGCGTCCCGAAGGCCTGGGCGACGACTGCCGGGTGATACCGGAATGTGGGCGTCACCACCGACGTGCCCAGGATCACCCGTCGTGTTCGCTCTCCTGCCGCGGCCAGCCAGGCCAATGCGAAGGGGGCGTGGCCATCGGAGTGCCGCCACGGCTGGAAGTGATCGCTGACAAACACGCTGTCGAAACCGCGCTCCTCGGCCGCGGTGGCGAAGTCGAGCAGCCTGCGCGGGCCGAACTGTTCGGCAGACGCCTTGTAACCGAGCCTCAGCATCTTTCGACGGCCTCAGCGCTTGTAGTAGCGCTTCCAGCTGAAGCCGATGCCGCCCGCCGCGGCGGCGACGACAACGACAGCGAGTGCGATGAGCGAGTGGCCGTCAAACTTTGAGAATCCTGTGGCGAGAAGGAGCGTGAGCGCAAACACTGCGAGCAGCATCATGACCACCAGCGTCGCGGCGCGGTGCAGCTTCATCTCCCGCTAGCTTACCGGCCCCTCAGGTAGGGTCGGCGAATGGACTTACGCGGCGTTCGGATCATCCACCTCGAGTCGGTTTCCTCAACGCAGGACGCCGCGCGTGACCTGCCCATCGGCTCGATCGTCTTCGCAGACCATCAGACAGCCGGACGCGGCCGCCTTGCGCATCGGTGGGAGGCGCCCCCCGGCACGGCTCTCCTGGCGTCCTTCGTGCTCGTTCCAAACCCGGTCCTGAGCCTTGCCGCGGGAGTGGCCGCCGCTGAGGCCTGCGCGCAGGGCGTAAAGCTGAAATGGCCGAACGACCTCCTTTTGGACGGCCGCAAAGTGGGCGGGATCCTCGTCGAGGTCATGCCGGCGAAGGCGTTGTGCGGCATCGGCATCAATCTCACGTGGGCGCCCGAAGGCGCGGCCCGCCTGGATCAGCCCCGCGACCAGCTGATGGAAAGGCTGCGGCCCGCCGTCCAGAGCTGGGCCTCAGCCCCGCCAGAAAAAGTCTTGAAGCGATGGCGCGAGCTCTCGGACAGCATCGGTCGTAGGGTGCGGGTCGAGCTGCCCGATCGTGTCTTCGAAGGTTTCGCCGAGGACATCGGCCCCGGCGGCGAACTGATCGTGGACGGGGCCATGGTGAGCGCAGGCAGCCTCACGCATCTATGAGCGAGGTGATCCGCGGCAGAACCTCGCCCGAGGGGCCGTGAATCACCAGATCGGCGAGCGAGTCGAAAGGTGTCGGCTCGGCGTTCACGATGATCAGGCGTGCGCCCGATCTCGCGGCGGCCAATGGAATCGCAGCCGCGGGATGGACGACAAGTGACGACCCCACCACGAGCATCACGTCTGCCTGGCGCGCCAGGGCGAACGCCTCCTGCGTCGAGGGCACCGGCATCGGCTCGCCGAACAGCACGACGGTGGGCTTGAGAGAGCGGCCACCGCAGCTCCGGCAACGCGGCGGCATCTCGACCTCCAGCCTGGCCTGGACGTCGGCCCGTTGCTCGCGCGTGCCACAGTCAAGGCACTGGACGGTGCGGCTCGAACCATGAAGCTCGATCACGCGCCTGCAGCCTGAATCCTGGTGGAGGCCGTCTGTGTTCTGGGTGACGATGGCGACGAGCCGGCCTGCCGCTTCGAGCGCCGCCAGGGCGTAATGGCCGGGGTTTGGCCGCGCGGCGAGCGCTAACCCACCTCGCTCCTTGGACGCCCTCCAATAGGCCGCCGGGTCCTCGAGGAACACGGCGATGGTGGCAACTTTGATCGGGTCGTATTTCGTCCACAGACCTCCCGGCCCACGAAAGGTCGGGATGCCGCTTTCAGCCGACACCCCCGCACCCGTGAATGCAACTCCGTTTCGAGCAGCCGACAGCAGCTCGGCCGCACGCTGCACGGTCATGGCTCGCCCTGCTGTGCCGACGCGAAGACCGACTGACGGGCGTACCGGTGTTTGTGAGCTTCGTATGACTCGAGCGCTGCATCGGTGGGCAGCTGCACCCACGGCGAGTCGCGGTTCTCACGGATCGCGGTCACCTTCAAAACCCTGAACTTCTCAGCCGACTTGCCCTTGAGCTGAAGACCCGGCATCTCGTCCACGGCGAGGTAGTCCGAGCAGGCTTCATACGCGGGCCAGCCGATCAGCAGGTTGAAGGCCGGAGCCGCGCTGCAGTAGCGAGCGGCCGTGTTGACGGTGTCGCCGAGTGCCGTGTACTGCAGGCGATCCTTGCTGCCCATGTTTCCGACGACGGCGGGACCGGTGTTGACGCCGATGCCCCAGCTGACAGGCGGCAGCCCATGCTCGACGAGCTTGGCAAGCAGGTTGGGCGCCTGAGCAATGAGGTCGTACGCGCAGCGAAGAGCCAGCAGGGCGTGGTCGGGTTGCGCCACGGGGGCATTCCACAGCGCCACCACCTCGTCACCCACGTACTTGTCGATGGTGCCGTCCCACTTGAGGATGAGCGAGCTCATGTCGTCGAGATAGTGCTGGATGACCAGAAGCACGTCCTCCGCCGCCATCGCTTCTGACATGGCGGTGAAACCGCGGATGTCGACGAACAGGAGGCTCAGATCGCGCCGCTCGCCCTTGGAGATCATCTCCCCGACCGAATGGGTCGCGGCCAGCTGCCTCACGATGCGCGGGTCGACGTAGTGCCCGAAGATGCGCTCGACCTTGCGGCGCTCGCGGTCCTCCAGAATGTAGCGCGCCGCCATTGAAAACGCGACCGACAGGACGATGGCGATCGGTGCGTACAGGGGATCCGCGAGGTAGCCCGACTTACCCATGAGGACGATTCCCGCGTAGTAAGTGATGAGCACAGCCCCGGCGACGATCACAGCCACGCGGAACTTCAGCACGTAAACGGCGGCAGCCACCAGCAGCGCAAGGAGCACGATCGCCGGCAGGATCCCGCTGCCAGGCTGAACCCGAACATAACGGTCCAGCAGGATCGTGGTCATGGCGTCGCCCTGGATCCTGAAGCCGTAATTCTGGTTCTCGAGCATGCAGCGAGGCCGGCTTCCTGGGCAGAAGCTGCTGTTATGGGGGAAGCTCACAGCCTGCGAGTAGATGTCGCCGGCGTCGATCAGCTTGGCGCCCACCACAACGATGTGGTCTGTGATCTGCTCCGGATGGGGGCAGCTTGCGTTGTAGGCGTCCTGGTACGAGCAGCTTGGACCATCGGCCCTGGTGAAGTTAATCAGCATCTGGTTGCCCACGAGCGGAATTCGGTGAGACCCGAACGTCGCCTGACCTGCATTGGAATTCGCCTGCAGCGCATCGGTGATGCCCTGGGATATACGGAGCGCCTGGAGGAAGGCAGGCTCATCGCTCTCGTTCTCCGGGCACGTTGCAGTCGGGTCCGGGCGCAGCACGACCCCGCGAACGGCGTTGGCGTCATCAGGGGTCGCCAATCCACGCTCTCCAACAGCCGCCGCGACGGTCGCGAACTCGGATCTAGGCCTGGCGTCCGCTGTGCACACGAGCACGACGTTGCCGGCCGCCTTGATTGCGTTTGCCAGCGGTAGGTCGGTGTCGACCTTGGTTTCGGCGTCGAGCCCGGTGAGCTGGCTGAGGACGATATCGAAGAGGATCACTTTTGGATGCAGGCTGGCAAGGTAATTGATGACCTTGGCGTGATACAGGTTGTTGAAGGGATACGTGCCGATTGCGTCCTGAGAGTTCGAATCGATTGCGACGAACGTAACGCTTGGATCCGGCGCCGGAGCCGGGAACAGGTGATCCTGCGCTGCGAAGAAGGGTCCGTTGATGACTCCGCTCATGCTCAGCGCGACGACAAAGAGTCCTGCGAGGAGTCCCGCCAGGGCGAAGCGCCAGGCCAGTCGCCAGTCGCCCACCCTCTCGCGGACCATGCGCCGGTATCCTAGGGCCGCACGACGGCAGGCGCGCGCTCGTATCGCAGCGGGCGGCCGTTGGCCGCCGGTTGCTTCCCCGAGGCGAAGGAAGGGGTGTCAGTAGGAGGAGCGCATCTTTGGGATGCGTGACGACATCAGGACGCCTCTGAACATCCCGGAATCGCGGCGCACACTCGCCATTTACATCGCCGCAGGCGCGTCATTCGCAGCCCTGTCTGCGCGTGGTCTTACCGTTCCCCTCTACGCCCACGAGCTCGGCGCAGACCGCTTCCACGTTGGTGCCCTCTTCTCCGTCTCGACCCTCGCGGCGGCGCTGCTGTCAATGCCATCAGGAGTCCTGATCGACCGTTTCGGCACCCGTACGCTGCTCGTGATCTCGCTTCTCCTCTTCGCAGGCTCGCAGCTGGCGATCGCGGTCACGACCAGCGTCAATCCGCTGTTCGTGTGGCAGATCGTCGGCGGACTGGCAGCGGGCGCCCAGCAGGCGGCGCTCTTCAGCGCGATCACAGCGCTTGTTCCGGCCGGCCGCCTGGGCCGTGCGATGGGATGGTTGACGTTTTCGATGCAAGCCGGTTTCTTCATCGGGCCGTCGATCGCCGGCCTCGCCCTGCAATGGCTCGACCTCCGGACCGATATCGCGTTGACCACCGTGCTGCTGGTGTTTTCAATACCGGGCGCCCTGGTGGCAAGCACCGCGCCGCAGTCGGGCCAACGGCTGGCCCTCATGCAACCGCTGCGCGCGCTGGTTCGCCAGCCCTCATTCATCCCTGTGGTCATCGGCCTGGTCGGAGCGACGCTCATCTGGGGCACCGTCGGCGCATTCCTGCCGATCTTCGGCAAGGAGAGCCTCGGCCTCGCGAGCTCTCAGGTCGGCCTGCTGCTGGCGATTCAGGCCGTCGCCAACGGGCTCGCGCGCTTGCCCGGAGGCAGGCTTGTCGACCGAGCCAAGCATCGCTGGCCGATCGTCTTCGTCGGTGTGATGGTGTGGTCGCTGGCATCGATAGTCCTTGGCCACGTCACAGGCTTTTGGGCGCCGGCAATCATCCTGGTCATCGGAACACCATTCATTGCCACCGCCTACGTCGCCATGGGCGTCGTCTTCGGCGATTTGTCGGCCGCCTCTACGCGCGGAGTCACCATGGGTGCGTATGGCACCGTGCTGTTCCTCGGGTTGTCGGCGGGCCCACTTGCCTTCGGGCCGATCGTCCAGTCGTTCGGCTACGCCGCGGGTTTCACCGCCTGCGCCGCGGTCGCGATGGCGCTTGCGCTTGTGATGGCCGCCTTCCACGCTGAGCCTCTTCGACGGCGATCCGAGGTCCCGTTGCCTCCGCCGGCACCGGGGACTTAGCGTCCGGCCGAGCCCTGCGCCTCGGGAATAGGGCGGTTTCGTACTCCAACAGCACATTGCGGTGGCTGGGAAACGCGAGCGGCGGCAGCGACTCGAGCTGGAACACCGCGACCTCCAACATCTCCACCCCCGCACTCGGCCGGCTGCCCTCGGCGAGGCGCGCCTGGTAGGCGATACCGATCATGCTCGGCGCGTCCTGCTTTCGGATGTGGTAGACGCCGATGAGACGCCTCAGCTCGACCGCGGCGCAGACCTCTTCCGCGCATTCCCTCGCCGCAGCATCCCAAGGGTCCTCGTCGTCGTTCACGAAACCGCCGGGGAGGCACCAGAGGCCAAGGCCGGGCTCGATCGCGCGGCGGCCCAGCACCACGCCGCCGTCGGCCTCGATAACGACAGCGGTCGTCACCTTCGGGTCGTGCCACAGCACAAAGTTGTCCTTGGGACAGAATTCAACCTCCCGGCCTTCGATGACACGGGTCAGGAGCACCGAGCCGCAGTTCACGCAGTAATGGCTCACCTATCGCACTCTAGAGGTCCGGCTCTGGCGGCAACGGTCTAGGCGGGTTGCTTCGCCTTCATGTCGGCCACCCTGACCTGGTTGCGGCCGCCCTGCTTGGCCGCGTACAGGGCCTGGTCCGCGCTGTCGATCAAAGTGGGAAACAATGCGGGCTCGCTCGTCGCGGCGACGCCGATGCTGATGGTCAGCTTCAGGTCGCCCGGGAACGTTGCCACCGCGACCTTGGCGCGGATACGCTCTGCAAGGGTGCGGGCTCCTTCCTCGGCCGTCTCGTGGAGGAGGATGGCGAACTCCTCGCCACCGTAGCGTGCGCAAAGGTCTGACCCTCTCCCACACGACTTGAGAATTGCGGCGAGCTCGTGCAGGACGACATCACCCTGCAGGTGGCCATACGTGTCGTTGACCTGCTTGAAGTGGTCGAGGTCGATCATCAGGAAGGCGATGCCCTTGTGGTAGCGCCGTGCTCGATGCATCTCCTTCGTGTATGCCTCCACCAGGGCTCGTCGATTGGGCAGCGTTGTCAGCTCGTCGGTGAGCGCGTTTTGCTCCTGGGCCTGGAAAAGCTGGGCATGCCGGATGGCGATGGCGCCCTGGGAAGCAACTCCATTCAGGAGATCAGCCTGGTCGTCGGTGATCTCTTTGGCAGCGATCAGGTAGAGCTCCATTGCGCCCATCAGCTGACCTGCTTGGGACATCGGGACCACCAGCACGTGCTCTGGATGACCCCCTGCCTCGAGGTTCGGAGACCCCTCGTCCGTGAGCTTGACGACCATCGGGCGCATCGCAGTCAGGGCCGCACGGAGCGGCTCTTCGTCGACGTGGCGCACCGCTCCCTTCGCTCGCGGAGCCAGGTTGTACGCGGCCTGGCGGCGCATCTCGGAGGTGCCCGGGCTGACCAGGTACATGGCTCCGGCAACCGCGCCCATGATCCGGCCGGCGTGCGTCAGCGCCACGTTCAGGACCTCCTCGAGCGAAAGGGAGGAGTTGACAGCGGAGGCGATCGCCAGCAACAGGCCGGCCCGGTCGCGCGCTCCGCTCTCGTCCGCAAGGGCGAGCTGAAGCTCGCGTGTGGTCCGGCGGAGACGCATCAAGGAGAAGGTCAGCAGGACGAACGCGATGACAAGCAAAACCGACGTCACGAGCAAGACGCTCGCCAGATCCGGCAATGGCTCCTCCGAGTTTGAGTTGCCATAAGTTAACTCCCCGGGCCTTTCCCTGGTTCGGGCTATACTCGGCCCGACCTGGAGCCGATCTCTTTCGACGACCTCCCCCTGGGCGGAGAGTGGACGACCCGCCGGCGCACGATCTCCGAATCAGAGATCGCGCTTTTCGCCGCCGTTGCCGGCGATTTCTCCCCCCTCACGATTGACGCCACCCAGGGCAATGGCCGTGCGGCCCCACCTGCGCTCCTGGTGTCGATGGCGGTCGGCCTCGGCTCGATGGACATGCCGGTTCCGTCCGTGGCCGAATGGGCATGGCTCAACTGGAAGTTCCCAAAGGCGGTCCACGCGGGGGAGACGATCTACGCGCGCTGGACCCTTACCCAAAAGCGCGCGCCGGTCGGGGGCTCGCCCACGGCGATAGTGGTGTGGCGAGTGGACGTTCACACTGTCGACGGGACGCTCTGCGCCGAGGGCGAGGTCGGCGCGAGCGTGCTGCGCAACGTGGCTTCCAGGGCGTCTGCAGATGCTCCCGCGGCGGCGGCCGCTTCCACGCCCCGCCGGCGGCGCAGGCGCCGGGCGACGGCAGGCGACGGGTCCCAGACCCCACCCGCTGCAAAACCTGTGGTCAAGGAGGCGGTGATCGCGCCGGCCAATGGCGGCAGCTCCCACACCCCCACTGCTACGGCGGCCACAAGGGCCCCGGAACGATCGTCCAGCGGGCCCAGGCGACGGCGTCGGCGCCGCTCCCCTGCGTCTGCCCAGCCGAGAAACGGCGAGGCGACCCCACCTGCAGCGACGGCCGAGCCGGTCGGCCGGTCCGAGTCAGGTCGCACGAGCAGTCCGGCGACGCCGCCGCCTGCTCCAGTGCCGGGGACCGCCGGGCCGGAGGCCAACAACCCCCTCACCCGCGTGATCCGCCGGCTTCGACGACCCTGACCCCGAGCCGCGGAGACAGGCTCACGGTCTAAGCCGGGGCTTCCAGTGCCTCCAGGTACTCGACCACCCGTCGCGTCAACTGGGTCGGCGTTGAAGCGCCGCTCGTGACTCCAACCTTCCTGGCGCCTTTGAACCAGCTGAGCTCTAGCTCTTCGAGGTTGTCGACCAGGTAAGCGGGCTTGTGCCCAAGCTTTTTGACGACCTCGACCAGCCGAAGCGAGTTCGATGATCGAGGGCTGCCGACGACGATCACCAGATCGACGTGCTGCGCGGCCTCGACCGCGGCCTCCTGCCGCTCCTGCGTCGCGCGGCAGATCTCGTTGTGGACCTCCGCGGTTGGATAGCGCGCTTTGACACGGCCGATCAAGTCCTCCGTGTCCCAGACGGAAAGCGTCGTCTGGCAGGTGACCGCTATCCGGTCGCCGTGCAGGTCGAGGGCATCGATGTCCTCGGGGTCCTGGACAAGATGCACCTTGCCAGGAGCCTCACCCATCACCCCTTCAGGCTCCGGGTGCCCTTTGCGGCCGATGTAGACGACCTCGTAGCCTTTGCGGGCGAGGTCGGCCACCAGCTCGTGGGTGCGGACCACGTCGGAACAGGTGGCGTCGATCGGGTTCAGGCCCAGCGCCAGGGCTCGTTGCTTGACTTGCGGCGAAACGCCGTGAGCTGTGAAGATCACAGTGCCTTCCTTGATCTGGCTGAGGCCCGCGAGGCGGTCGTTTTGATCGACCAGCTCCACCCCCTGTCGTTGCAGGTCGTCGGTCGCATGGGTGTTGTGCACCAGCATCCCGAGCATGTGTACCGGGCCGGCGGTCTCTTCCCGAACGCGCTTGGCGATCCGGAAGGCGTCAACCACCCCGTGGCAGTAACCACGAGGGGTGATCTTGAGGACTTCCACTGCTCCCCCCACTTTACGCGGGTGGGCTGACGTAATCCTCCACGCGCTCCTCGGCAGTGTTGCGCGAGACGACCAGGACGAGATCCTCGTCACCATCGTTGACGACCGTATGCGGCGCACCGGGCGGTACAAATAGGAAATCCCCGGGCTGGAAGGCCAGCGCGCGGTCGAGCTTGGTGCCCGTCAACATTCGGCCCAGGCCTGAAACTACATAGATGGATGCCTCGCATTCGGTATGGATATGAGGCGAGCTGCGAAGGCCTGGCGGGATGCGACTGAGGAGAGTGAAGATCGCTGTCGAGCCCACCGTCTCGGCCGCGATCGCGACCGCCCGGGTCATCGCGCCCGATGTTGCCCCTGCCGCCAACTGGTCACGGGATACCAGCCGAACTTCCGAGCCCATGCAGCGGGCCAGTATAAAGCGCGCTGGGCGACTACTGGGCGCGAACACCTACGAAGAGATCGGGCTCAGGCAGCCCCGATCCCGCCTTGCCACGCGCCAGCCGGTAATACTCGGTGCCGAAAGCCATCCTGTAGAGCTGGTCGGCCATGGTTGTGAACCACGATTTGGGGTCGTTCTGCGACACGTGTGCAGCGAAAGCCTGCCGCTTTTGGTCAACGTAGTCGCTGACGTCGACGCGGGTCGTGACCAGCTCATCAGGTGTCCCGACGATTTGGATGGTGTCGTTCCGTCGATCCTCCTCAGGGACCTGCTCCATGAACTTTTCCATCAGGGAGCGAGGGATCG
Organism: Candidatus Dormiibacterota bacterium; assembly: GCA_030948325.1. The sequence continues at coordinate 5,839 of JALZAL010000362.1, read as the reverse complement.
CAGTGTAGTAGAGCTTGCTGGGACGCCACCCTTCCTTCTCGAGCAGGTCGAGGGCGGCGTTGGTCCCGAGATGCGCCTTGATGTGGTCGGGGTGCCCATAGGTTCCATCAGAGTCATAGGTGATGACGACATCAGGGCGCTCCTCACGCAGAATCGTCGCCAGCTTGGCGGCCGCCTGGTCCAGCGGAACCTTGTGGAAGGACTTCGCGTTCTCGTTGTCGGCCGTGCCGTCCATGCCCGAATCGCGGTACCCGAGAAACTCGAGACGGTCTACACCGAGAATTCGGGCAGCTGCCTGGAGCTCCTTGGTTCGAACATCCCCAAGGTGAGGGCGAGTTGATTGCTCGTCCATGTTGTAGATCTCGCCGACTTCTCCCAGAGTCGCTGTGACCAGCGCAACGCGATGGCCGTCGGCCTTCGCCTTCATCATCACTCCCCCGGTCGAAATCGCCTCATCGTCCGGGTGGGCGTGCACCAAAACAAGAGTTCCCATCATTTGATCAACAGGTCGGCGAGCTGCTGGATTCCACGGCGGCCGGGACCCGGTATGGTCCGGTCGGCGGCGGCCACGACTTCAGGCTCCGATCCAGCGACAGCGATGCCCAGCCCGGCCCAGGCGATCATCGAGACGTCGTTGCGTCCGTCCCCGACCGCAACTGTTTGCTCCCGAGAGATCCCCATCTGCTGACAGAGGAAGGCGAGCCCTTTCGCCTTGTCGCTGTCGATGCTCGTGAACTCGAGGTAGGTCGGCATTGATGTTGCTGCGTTCAACCTTCCCTCCCAGCGGCCACGGACCTCCGGGAGCAGCGCTTCCAATCTCTCGCGAGCGGCCACGATGACGAGCTTCGGAGTGGTGGGGCCCATAGCTTTGTCGAGATCGTCGACAAGGTTGATGTCCATGGCGGCGTGGTCGGCGTACTCGTGCGCCTCCGGCCGGTCCCGCTCGACCAGCAGGCGGTCGTCGGCGTACGCCTGGATGTGAAGGTCACGCTCACGCGCAAAGCGGATCACCTCCATCGCGAGTCCGTGCTCGATGCCTTGGTCAAGAAGCATCTCGCCCGTGACGGCTCGGACTTGCGCGCCCTGATAGCAGATGATCGGGCCTTCCAGCCCGATGCGTTTGGCCCACGGCACCGCACCGGGAAACGGGCGTCCCGTGCAGGCCAACACGCTGATGCCTGCTTTGATGATCCGGCCCACTGCTTCCACGTCCCGAGGATCCAGCTGCAGCGTGGCGCTGATGATCGTGCCATCGAGGTCGAGGGCCAGCAATCGATAACGCGGACCGGCTGCTACCTCAATACCTCGGGGTTGAGGAGGTTGGGGGGCCGGCCGCCGCGAACCGCGGCGGCCATGTTGCGAGCCGCCATGGCCGACATCTCGGATCGAGTGCGCACTGTGCCGCTCGCAATGTGAGGAGTGACAACGACGTTGGTCATGCCGGCAAGGCCGGGGTGCATCGCAGGCTCGCGTTCGAACACGTCCAGGGCGGCGCCTGCAATCTGGCCCGCCTCCAGCGCCTGCACGAGGGCGGCCTCGTCCACGACTGGTCCCCTGGAGGTGTTGATGAGAATGGCCGTCCGCTTCATCCGCGCGAACTGCGGGGTGCTGAGCATATGAAGCGTGTCCTTGGTCAGCGGCGTGTGCACCGAAACGAAGTCAGACTCAGTCAGCAGCCGGTCAAGGTCGACACGGATAACGCCCAGCTCCTGCTCGACGTCCGCCGTAAGCAGGTTGGGATCGTAGTAAAGCACCCGCATGTTGAAGCCCTTCGCGCGGCGCGCCATGCCTCGGCCGATGCGACCGATTCCGACGATCCCGAGCGTGGCACCGTGGACGTCGGTTCCAAGCAACATGTCGATTTCCCAGCCCTTGTAGTTGCCCTGGCGCATGTACGAGTCAGCCTCGACGACGCGCCGTGCGGCCGCCATGAGCAGGGTGAACGCGAAATCGGAGGTGGTGTCGTCGAGCACGCCCGGCGTGTTGGTCACCATGACCTTATGTGCTGTCGCAGCTGGAATGTCGATGTTGTCGAAGCCGACCGCAACGTTGCTGACGATCTTCAGTCCCGGCGTCGACAGCACGGTTTCGCGGATCGGATCCTTGACAAGACTGACGATGCCGACGCACCCCTCCGCCGCCTTCCGGATGCTGGGCTCGTCCAGGGGCTGGTCCGGCGGATAGGGGACCACCTCAGCCGCCTCAGCAAGGATTTCAGGTCCGGGGTCGAGGATCGGATGCATGAGGAGTACGCGCGGCTTGCCACCCGTGCTCATGGATTGAGTCCCAGCTCCTTTGCTATCGGTTTCAAAGCATCGCGGATGATCTCCACGTGCTCGTCGAAGGGTATACCGAGCTCTTCGGCGCTGCTGACCAGCTCCTCACGATGGACCGCGCGCGCGAATGCCTTGTCTTTCATCTTCTTGCGCACCGTGCTGGGCTCGACCGCGCCAAGCGACTTGTCGGGCTTGACCAGAGCGCACGCGATGATGAAGCCGCACATCTCGTCGACAGCGTGCAACGTCTTGCGTATGGGCCGGTCGCGCGGGACATCAAGGTAGAGAGCGTGCGAAGCGATGTCGGCGAGGATATCCTCAGGCCAGCCCTTCTCGCGCAACATCTCGATTCCCCTCATCGGGTGGAGGTCGAGACTTGGGCCCGACTCGTAATCCCAGTCGTGGATTACCCCCAGCACCGCCCAGCGCTCCTCATCCTCGCCAAAACGCCTTGCGTACGCGCGCATGGCCATCTCGACGCTGCGCATGTGACGGCGAAGCTGCAGGGACGGCGTCATCGAAGTCATCAGCTCCCAGGCCTCATCGCGGGTCGGGGTCAAGCGAGGATTTCCGTCGCCGCTTCGAGAAGGCGCTCGTGCTGCTCGCGGGTGCCAATGGTGATCCGAAACCAGCCGTCGATCGGCTCGCGATGGTAGTGCCGGATCAGGATCCGTCGTTCACGAAGCGCGCCGGCCACCGCCGCGGCTGAGTTTCCGGAGGGTGGTTGGACGAACAGGAAGTTGGCCGCGGACGGCGCCACATCGAATCGAAGGTCCCGCAGCTGCTCGGCGAGCCACGTGCGCTCGGCAACAACGTGCTCGACGATCTTTTGGTGGTGGGCTTGGTCCTGGATTGCCGCCACCGCAGCCACGATGGTCAGGCGATCCATGTTGTAGGAGTCCCGCACCGTGTCCAGCGAGGCGATCAATTGTGGATTGCCCAACGCAAAGCCGATCCGCATCCCGGCGAGCGCGTACGACTTCGAAAACGTCCGCAGGATCAGGAGGTTGGGGTGCTTGACCAGGAGGCCTAGGCAGGACTCCGGTGCGAAGTCCACGTACGCCTCGTCGAGCGCGACAACTCCTCTTGATTTCGCGACGACATCTTCGACGGCCGCCTCGGCCGACCAGGTGCCTGTCGGCGAGTTGGGGTTAACAATGAACTTCAGCGGCGCCTGATCCTCGGCGAGCTGTTCGGTCCAGGTCCAGCCTTCGTCGCATGGATGGGGAGCGGCAACCACCTCGTGGATCAGGCACAGAGGCTCGATCAGCGGATACGTAGGAGTCGGGTACGCGACGTGGTCGCCCTTTCCCACGAACGCGCGAAAGCACATCTCGATGAGCTCATCGGCCCCATTGCCGAGCACGACCTGCGACGGATCCATGTCGAAATGGGCGGCGATGGCGGCGCGGGCGGGCGCTGCGGTCGGGTTCGGGTAGAGGCGCAGCGAATCATCCGCCGCGGCTTTGATCGCCTCGACCACTGCGGCCGACGGAGGCAGAGGCGACTCATTGGTGTTGAGCTTGACCCAGTCCTCTGCGTCCGCAGGCTGCTCACCCGGGATGTACGGCTCGAAGTCCCGAAGGGCCTTCTTAAGGAACCCTTTCTGCATTTAAGAGGCAAGCCAGGAGATGATCGCCGGAGCTTTGGCGCTCATCCCCGACTGGCCTCGAGGAGAAAACACTCGAGAGCCAGCCTTGGGCTGACGTTCTGCTCCAGGTAACCCAGCGTGTCGTAAGTGAGCTCGACCAGGCGCGCCCACCGGCCCTGCTCGGCGCCGCGGCTCGAGAGCATGCGGCGCCTCAGCTCGATCTGCCAGCTCGCAACGGCAACGAGCGCCGGATCCTCGGCATCGCCCTCGCTCCTGCGCCACGCCATCTGGCTGGCGTCCAGCTCGGCGGCCACCTGCAGCGCCACGTCCGCAGGCGCACCGAACACCTCCTCCAGCCGGCGGGTCCATTCGCGGTGGAGCTGAATCACCGTTTCGTCACTGGCCACGCGCAGCGCCCATCCCGGCCTCCCCCGGGCGAGACCTGCGACCACCCTCGAGCGTTCGGGGTCGACACCGTTTGCGGCCAGCAACCTTTCGATGTCAGGAGCCGGGACCGGGTGAAAGAACACGCGCTGGCAGCGCGAGACGACAGTCGGGAGCACCACGAACGGGTTGAGGCTCGGCGTCGTGAGGATGATGACGCGGTGAGGATGCGGCTCCTCCAGCGTCTTCAGGAGCACGCCCTGGTCCTGGTCGCGGAGCCGTCCGACGTTGGCGACCAGCGCGACGCGGCGGGTCCCGACCGCGGGTTTGAGGTTCAGGAACGCTTGCAGCGAAAGCTCATGAAACTCGGGCGCCTTGTCGGGCAGCAGGCGGATCTCGTTGATGGAGAGAGGCTTGATCCGGTCATCCTCCCAATAGTCGGGATGGCGGTGCAGGGCAGCCTCCGGCAGCAAAGCGGCCGCGAGGGCGCGCGCCGCTGCCGACTTGCCAAGGCCGGTTTCGCCGACGAACAGGTACGCGTGCGCAAGCCGTCCGGAGCCCAGCTGAGAACGCAGCTGGTCGAGAGCCTGGACGTGCCCGATCAGGCCCGCGAATCCATCGGAAGCGAGCGCGCCAACAACTCCCCTTTGAGGAGCATGGGCGTCCGGAGCTGCGCCGCGGGAATCGCTCATGGCGTCACCGTGTTGCCCCGCTTGGGGGCGGCCGCAGCCTCGCGTTCGAGAGCGAGGCGCTGGGCTCGGCCCTGCAGCCAGACCTCGCGGATGCGCTGGAGCGCGGTCAGGTTGGTGAGGATCGCCAGGAGAAAGATCACCAGGTACAGGACCGGCCCGCCGAAGATGAGCCCGACCACAGTCGCCACCACGCGCTCCGGTCGGGCGAACACGCCCGTATCGCACGTGAAACCCAGGCTCTGCGCCCGTGCCCGCACGTAGCTCACAAGAAATGATCCGGCAAGCGCCGCCACCGTCGCCACAAGGAGCCAGCGCTGCAGCGGACCGCCGGTCCCCGCGAAGTACGCCGCCAGGCCGATGTAAATCGCGCCCTCGGAATACCGGTCGAGCGTGGAGTCAAGGAACGCTCCGTATGGGTAGGCGCGCCCTGACGATCGCGCGAGCGCACCGTCGAGGATGTCGAATGTGCCCGCGAAGATCAACACCACCCCGGCCCCGCGCAGATGGCCGGCCGCCACGAGAACCGATGCCACAAAGGTCAGGGCCACCCCGATCACGGTTATCTGGTTGGGAGTCACCGGGACCCGGCCCAGCGTAGACATCAGCGCCTCTGCCCTGCGGCGGACCCACGCCTCAAACCGCGTCGTGAACATGCATCTCCCCCGCTCGGCCGGCGGCCGCAATTCGCGCCTCGCTATAAACGTCGAGGATCTGGGCGGCCACGGATTCCCAGCTGTAGTGGCGTGCCTTCTCGTGCGCGTAGGCGCCCATGCGCATCCTGAGCTCCACATCCCTGGCGAGGATGACCAGCGCCGAGCCCAGCTCAGCCCAGCCCTTCGGCTGGACCGTCAAGCTGTCGCGGCCCGGCTCAAGGACGGACATGTATCCCTCCACCT